>JBBREM010000022.1:0-30319 GCA_038202925.1 Fimbriimonadales bacterium
TCAAGAACTCGAGTGAGCCCGTGCACGTGCCGAGGACTGGGAAATCCGTTCCAACCATGAACCGGCCGCAGCTCTGAGTATTCCAGTAGCCGGCGTGCAGGCGAAACTGTTTGAAATCGTGGCGGGCAACGAAGTAGGGCTCAGCGTAGTTGCCTTTCGCATTGATGATGCCGACGCTCAGCGCGGTTCCGGGCAGCTCCTTAGGGCCATCGAACACCTGAACCTTGACGTTGTAGGTCGTAAACCCCATGAAGTCGTTGTCGTAGCCGACCTCGACGCGGTCAAAGAGGCCGACGGTAACCGCGTTGTAGTACGAGTAAGCGCCGTGGCTGATATTGCGCTCGTTGCCGAACAGCCCGGCGAACGCAAACGCCTCACGGTGCTTCAGGATGTCCGCGATTGGCATCAAAAAGAGCCCGGTCGGCGTTGCAGATGCAGCGGAACAGATGCCGACGAGCCCAGCGCACATGGCAGCGCGCATCCCCAGTCGTAACAGACCCCGGTAAACCACGTAGGGCTTGTTCCGTAATCATGCGAGGTACCTACCCGGCAAGAATACTGTTAACGGTTGTGGAGGTCGTGGGGTCGTTGACCACTGCCGTACCCATCCGCTCCTTGGCCAGTTGCCGCGAACTCTCGCGGGCCTCAAGCGTGCGCTCGACGGCATAAAGTAAGGTGCGCATTTCGTGCAAGGGCGTGGTGAACAGCAGGCGTCTCACGGGCAGCCCCTTTTCGTGGCTCAGAGCCTTGCGGAGCGCGTCGTGCACCATCGCCTTGGCTTCGCCGAGCTCATTGCTCGTTTCTTTAATCGCGAAGTCGAACTCCGCATACGACGACGATTGCTCCCGCTGGGTGATCGAATCCCCAGCCAGCAGCGCCAAGCCCCAGAGGGCCCGATCGTTCATGAGATGCAGGGACCCGGTATCCATCTGGCAGCGCTCGGGAGCTTCCGCAAGGACGGTCCACTGAAACGTCTCCGCGCGACACAAGAAGTCGTACTCTTCGCGGGACAATTCTGTCGGTCGAGCTTTGAGGCCAGGAATCCGTCTTTTGATAGAATCGACGAACGACAGTCCGGTTTCCTCGTCTGCCTTCGACGCGGCAAGCAGCATTCGCTCCTTGGTGAGTAGGAGGTCGCTGTTCCACCGCTCGATGAAAAGCCGCCGCAGCGCCTGATGCGGCAACGACCCCATGCTCGTCGGATCGAGCTCGGCATCGATCTTCACCATGCCCTGAATAATCGGGGTGACTTTGACCCCACCGCAAAACTTGCGGCCGAGTGCGTCGGCGATCCAAAACGATCCACCCTGGGGCTCGAGGTAGCTCTTGCTGAACGGCTCGACGTCCACATCGAACATATGCCAGCGGGCGGCGCAGTCGAGCTTCCAATTCAACTTGCCGCGCATTTCCGCTGGAGGTATCGCTGACGTTATGCCGCACTCGCCGCAACTAATCGCGACCGCCGAATCACCTTGGGACGTCACTTCGGTCTCGGTGATTCCACCGCAAGCCGGGCACACGGCATAAAAGAGCTTCTGTGGCGTGTAATCCGCGAAGTTGGTCTTCAGAAAGCGCCGAATCTCCGCGCCTTTACTGAGCGCAATCTCGATGTAAGGATCATAGAGCCCGCTGCGATAAAGCGAAGCCGTGCTCTCGAGGGTAGGAAAACAGTCATACGTGGCCAGTCGCTTCAGAAACTGATTCTCGAAGTAGGCGGCCCAAGAGCCGTGCCCCGGCACCGGCGAAGGAATATCGGCAATGGGTTTACCTATGCACTTTTCGAACGTAGCAATCGCCCCAGGATCCTTGTCCATCGCGACGCGAAGCTGGCGAGCGTTAAGCGCGTCAAGGCTATCGTTAAAAAGGATAAATTTGACCTGATGCCCTTCAGAGCGAAGGGCGCGCACTGCGTCGTCAGCTACCAGGTACTCGCGTAGGTTTCGCTCGTCCCCTAAGTACGCACAAGTAATTCCCGCGGAAACGACAACGCTCTCATGATTTGCGAAGCGCTGAAGGAGCGACTTCTTATCCACAATGGGATCCGGGTGGGACCTTTCACCCTGAATAAACCAAGTAACAGCCATGAGAGCGGCCCCCTGAGCCGCCCCCACATCATAGTACAAAACTCAGGCGGCGTCAAGCTCGATGTTGTCTTTTCGCTCAGGATTGCGCTGATTTGCCACTTTCATAAACACCTCGGCGAGATGCGGGTCGAACTGAGTGCCCTTGTTTTGCTCGATCTGTTCCAGCGCAACTTCCCAGGACATACCCTTTCGGTAGGGACGATCCGTAGTCATCGCGCTAAAAGCGTCGGCAACTGCGAGAAGCCGGCCCAGGAACGGAATGTCCTCGCCCGCCAACTGGTCGGGATAGCCCTGGCCATCCCACCGCTCGTGGTGGCAGCGAACGCCATCGACGATAGGCTCCATGCCCGGGATCGCGCTCACGATGAGTTCTCCGAGCCGCGGATGGCGCTTGATAATCTCAAATTCCTCAGGGGTAAGGCGACCCGGCTTCTTGAGCACGTCGCTCGGAACGCCGATCTTCCCCACATCGTGAAGCAAGCCTGCGATGCGCACAACGCGCATCGTTTCCTGCGAAAGCCCCAGGTCTTCGGCGATCCAAAGCGCGTATTCGGTGACGTCCTCGGAATGCTTTCGCGTATAGCGATCCTTGTTGTCAACGGCGGTTACCAACGCATCGAGAACTTCAAACGAGCCCTCACCCCGCAACGCGCGGTTCTGGCGTTGCTGCTCGTTGATTCGCGTCACTCCCTCTTCCGTCGATTTCGCGGTGTACAGGTTCGTGTCGGCCAGGGCTAGCAAATCATGGTGCATCTTGGCATCCACCGGGTAGCTCGCGATTCCCGCGCTGAGCGTGATCGGAATCTTTCGGTCATCATCGCTCTTGGTGAAGCCCAAGTCGGCCAATTTTGCGCTGAGCGCGTGCGCGACTTCTTCGGATCGGTCGCCATCGAGCCCAGGCAGGGCGAGGATGAATTCGTCGCCGCCGTAGCGGGCGATGATCGACGTCTTGGGGCATGTGTCGGCCAGAGCCTTGGCAACCGTCTTGAGGACTTGGTCGCCGGCCATGTGGCCATACGTGTCGTTGAACAGCTTGAAGTTGTTCAGGTCCAGCATCATGACGCTGATGTCGGTCGCATTCTTCTCCGCGAGCTTCAGCGCGTTGTGGAAGCGCTGGTGGAAGGCGCGGTGATTCAGGAGTCCCGTGACGGCATCCTTGTCCGCTTGTTCAAGCGCAACTGCGTGCTGAATGGCATTGTGAAGTGCGGAGCCGAGTTCAACAGCAGCGCCTTCGGCAAGGCCGACCTCGTTCGAATCAAACGGATTGCTCCAGCGCACGATCGCGATGGTTCCGACAAACGTGTCCTGCCACTGGAGTTTCGCAATAACATACTGCGCCTTCGTGCCGTCGGGAAGAATCTCCGTCATCGAAAGGGCAGCATCGCCGACAAAATGCGTCTTGTCGCAAAGCTCCTCGAGGAACTGGGCATGCCGATCAAATCCAAATCGATGCCGAAGCGAGAGCGCGCTCTTCTTGTCGCTCGGATTCTTCGGCAGCCACACCGCCACCGCGTCGGCGTTCATCAGGCCTGCAATATGGTTCGCGCCCTCGGCAAGAACCAGGTTCACGTCGAGCGTCGTGTTGACCGCCCTCGTTAGGTCCTGCATGTGGCTTAGCTGGCGAGTGCGCTCCTCGACTCGGTGCTCCAGCTCGTCGTTGATCGCCGTGATGCGCTTCGTCAGCCCAACGTTTTCGACCAGCATAAAGAGCTGGCGGATGACAATGAGAGCGCCGAGGAAGAAGACCTCGGTGTGGCTCGATAGGCTGATCTTGTGGTCGTCGAAGTAGTCGACTCCGAATGTGACGCCGAGCGAGGCGAGCACCGCCAAGTAAGGGCCGAACGCACGCAGGAAGATCGCCCAATTCTTGGTCGCCTTCGCCTTCCCCGTTTCGGCCGCCGGGACGTTCCAGAAGCGATTAAGGCATCCGAAGGCCACGAGAAGCCAGCCGAACGACCATCCCCAGTCGCTCCAACTGCCCGTCTCGTAGGTTTCATTCAGACTCATCAGCGTAAACGTCGTGTCGGCAAAGGCGATGAGGATCATGCCGATGCCCAGTAGAGCCATCGACCGGCGTCTCGCCCGGTCGCCCACCATGCTGTTGAAAGCGACGATGGCCATGAAAATGACAGCGACATCTCCCAGCGGGTAGGCGACGCTGATGATCTTGCCGAGCATCGAGACATCGGTTTTCGCCCAGAGGCGACCCATGATGAAGTACCACGAGAGGACGCCGAGCGCGCCGGCGGCGATTGCGCTATCGAGCAGCAACCGGGCACGGCCCGCTACTTGGCCGCTCTGCATAAGCAGGACCATGGCGGCGATCAGGAATGGATAGGTGCCCACGTAGCCAGCATCGGGCCAGCCGGGGAAGGGCACTTCTTGCCCCTTGATCGTTTCAAGATAAGTCCAAGTTCCTTGGCCGATGGCAAATGAAAGGCAGCCCAACGCGACGCAGATCCACCCCGCGCGCATTGACTTAGAGAGATGCTTGCCCTTAAACGCAAGCACGAACCCGCAGATGGCGCCAAACAGCGGCGGTGCGAATTGATACACGTTGAAAAAGCCGTGATAGAAATCCTTCGACCACGGCCGCGAGATCAACACGTAGATGAACACGGCCGCGTAGATGGCTGAGAGAACGGCTATCGTCCACTTTCCAAACCCCCACCGCTTGCCAACTTGACTCAGACCCACCTTGCCTCCTGTAGCAATTGCCGATACACCAACTTGTCGTTTCCATATCCCGGTAATTTTTTGAGATAGCCGGGTGAAAAACCTCTAAACTGAGCCCGGTGCTGGAGGATTTCTTTGCCGAGGGAGCGAGTGGGTACGAGCCCCTGCTCGATCTGCCCGCGCTGCATGGAGCCGTGGCCGCCAGACGGCGGGCCTTCGTCGAGGCGCTTGCCCTGGAGGCCGGTTTCACCGCCTCTGATGCGCAGGAAACGGTGGAAGGCGCACTCTTGATCCTCGCCCGGCCCAAGGTCCGTGGCGAAAGGGATGCGATAGCGTCGTCGAGCGAGCGAAAGCTGGAGATCCGCCGCGTGCCGTGGGGCACGGTCGTCCTCATCCTTCCCCACAGCGCCTTCATATACCTGGCCGCCACCTGCCTTGCTCACGCTCTTGCCGCCGGCAACCGTGTGGTGTTGCGGGCACCGCGCGGAGCCGTCAAATCAGCCGCTTTGCTGCGCGAATGTCTGGCCGCGGCGGGCCTGGAGGAACGCGCCATCGTCGTCGAAGGTTCGGCCTCCGAGCTGCTGTCGGCCTTCTACGGATCGCCCGCGCCCGGCATGGCGCACTACTTCGGAAGCTCGGCACGCATCCCGGAAATGCTGTCCCATGCGTTTCTGGCGGGCAAGCACCTGCTGGCAGACGGCGAAGGCAATACCTGGGTCTACATCGACCGAACCGCATCTCCAGTCGACGCCGCCAAGCTGCTCGCCAAGGGGGCAACGCGATACAACGGCCAGACGTGCACGTCCGTCAACGGGGCAATTGTCCATCCGGACACCGCCGCACAGGTACAGATTGAGCTCATTTCGGCGTTAAGTCAGGCGGTTGTCGGCCCGATCGGAGCCGATGCCGCCGGAGCGGCGCTGGAGACGATCAAGGCTGCCGGCGGCTCCATCCTCCTCGGCGGCGAGATCAGCGGAGACTCCCTGCGACCGACTCTGATCGCGAACCCCGATCCAACTTCCGCTCTGGTCCATGCCGGCATCTTCGCCCCGGCAATGTGGATCGCCCCGGGCGGCGTGGACGATTTTCGACGGCTCTGGCTCACCAACCGCTACCCCCTTTGCGCGGGCGTCATTGCCGAAAATGTCGATGTGCAAGCCTGGGCGTCACTTCCGAACCTCGCCCGGCTTGTCGTCAACGGCGATCCGAGCGTCGAAGACCCCTTCGAGCCGTGGGGCGGCTATCCGGCGACCGGCAATGGCCAGGTGTGCCGCTGGGAAGACAAGTACGTGCGCACCGTCCAAGTCGACCGTCCTTAGCTGCGTTGGCGATTCTCTTCGGACTGGCGGCCGCCTTGCTTTGGGGTAGCGGCGATTTTCTCATCACCAAGCTTGCCGTCGCCGTGGGTACGACGCGCTCGCTCATCGTCATCCAATCCCTGAGCCTCGTCTGCTGGCTTGCCGCCGCTATCGTCACCGGCTTCCCATCCGGCAGCACCCCGGAGCTTTGGGGCACGGCGATTATTTGCGGCGTCTTTCACGTCGCCGGGCTGGCGTTTACCTATCGGGCCTTCGAAATCGGCACGCTCTCGATCGTCTCGCCGGTGGCGTCGTCCTTCGCCATCGTCACCGCCATTCTTGCTCTCGCGAGCGGCGAGCGGCCAGGCGGGCTCGCCCTCGCGGGCGCAGGCTTGCTCATTGTTGGCGTGATCGTCATTTCAAGAGGCTCGGACCCAAACTCGACAACCACCCTGAGGGGCGTCCCCGAGGCGTTGGGCAGTGCGCTTGCGTTTGGGATCATGTTCTGGATGATCGAACGAATCACGCCCAAGCTGGGCATGGCGTGGCCCCTAGTGATGCTCAAGACGATGGCGACGATCAGCGCCCTCGCCGCCCTCCTCTTCAGGAACAAGAGTGAAGCCGTTCCCGCGCGCCCGTCGCTGAAGCAGATCGTGCTGCTGGGAGGGGGCGTCGCCCTTTCCGACAGCCTCGCATGGGCGGCCTATGTGCTGGGCACCCGCGAATCGTTTGCAAGCGTGGTCACCGCCCTCGCCTCGCTCTTCAGCGCGGTCACTGTCGTCATGGCGGCTTTCCTGTTGAAGGAGCGGCTGAGCAGGGCTCAGCTTGCGGGCGTGGGCGTCGTTCTGCTTGGAATCCTGCTCGTGAGCATTTAGCCCACATACGAGTGCCGAGACTTGCGATACTAGGGCGGTATGACGTTGCCGCTGTTTCTCCTAACCCTGCTGCATCTTCAGGCGTCCGCGCCAAGACATATTCACATGAACGTGTTCTACAACGGCAGCGCCGTTGGGGGAAACACTTACGATTCGGATGGCGCAGGCGGCTTCAAGTCCAGTTCGATCCTCAATCTCGGCTCCTTCAAGGTTGCTTCCGAATTGCAGGGCCATCTGAAGGATGGGAAGCTCGCCGACTACTCCGGGACGAGCACATCGCCAACCAGTGACGCAACCTTCCTCTTCAAGGACAAGCACCTGACGGTTACGGTGAAGGGAAAGCCCACCACGGTTCCCTATGAGGACAAAACGGGGTATCTTGGCGGCAACACCCACCCCCAGATCACGCTCGGCACCATCCTCGCCGCCGAGGCCGCGCTCAAGAGCCCGAGCACCAAGCAGACTTCACTTAACGCGTTCTTCCTCGATGTCGGCAGCGTTATCCCGATCAAGTTCGCGAGCCTGCCATCCAAACCGGTGATAGTCAATGGCGTCAAGCAGATCGCCAGGCGTTTTTCCGCCAGCATTGGCACGATCGACTTTGAATACGATCTCAGCGACGACAACACCGTGGTCGCGCAGGACATTCCTTCGCAAAAAATACGCCTCGTCGCCGACGGATGGGAAGGGCTCTTTGACGACCCGCTGAAGAAGTATCCAGAGCTCAGCCAGCCCACATTCAAAGTCAAGAAGGAGAGCGGCGTGAAGGTGAAGATGCGCGACGGCGTCGAGCTCGTCTGCGACGTGATCCGCCCCGACGACCTTCAGAAGCATCCCGCGATTCTCGTGCGCACCCCCTACGGCCGCAGCACAGAAACCGTGAATGGCGACTTCTACGCTTCGCGTGGCTACGCGCTGGTCGCTGAGGATTGCAGGGGCCGAGAGGCGAGCGGCGGCGAGTGGGATCCATTCGTCCACGAGGGGCCAGATGGCTACGATACGATCGGCTGGCTGGCTGAGCAGCCTTGGTGCGACGGAAAGGTCGGCATGATTGGTGGCAGCTACGCCGGCTACGTCCAGTGGGCGGCAGCCGTCCTTCGGCCCCCCGCGCTCAAATGCATCGTGCCGCAGGTTTCACCGCCCGATGCGATGCGGAACATCCCCTACGATTTCGGCATCTTCGCCCTCTATCCCGATCTCTGGTGGGCGAAGATCGTCGCGACGCGAACCGCCGACTTTTCCGACATGAAAGGAAACCTGCCGAAGCCTCGCGGCCTCGCCACGCTGCCCCTTAGCAAGGTCGATGACGCCGCGCTCGGCCAGAACCTCGAATTCTTCGATAAGTGGCTCTCGCGCACAACGATTTCTGACTGGAAGGGCTTCGACTTCACCTACAGTATCCAGAACTCCAACGTACCCGCGCTCCACATCTCGGGAACGTGGGACGGCGACGAGATCGGCACCCACCTCAACTGGCAGGCGCTGCACAACCGGCCCGATCAGTGGATGATCTTCGGCCCGTGGGTCCATGCCTTCAACACGACCCACTCGATCGGCGACGTCGAGTATGGCAATGACGCGATCATCGAGATCGACAGCATGTATCTGCGCTGGTTCGACACCTGGCTGAAGGGGAAGGATGTTGGCCTCAACAAGGTGCCACGCGTGCGGCTGTTCGTCAACTCGGCAAACAAATGGATCAGCCTCCCCGACTGGCCTGCGCCCTGGACTCCTGCTCGCAAGCTCTATCTCACGCGGACGGCGCTGCAGGACTCGCCGGGCAAGGATGAGAGCGCGACGTACACCTACGACCCAGCCACCGACACCGCCTTGCTCAAGCTCATGGACAAGGCCGGCGGGGGCGAGGGGAGCACGAAGGTGACCGGCACGACGATGCGCAAGGGAGAGTCGCTCCTCGTTCGGACCGCGCCCTTCAAGAAGGCGACGGGGATCGCAACGCCCGCCGATCTCGACCTCCGGTTCAAGACCTCTGCCAAGGATACGGACTTCTTCTTCTACTTGCTCGACGAAGCGCCCAACGGCGAGCTGCGCCTGGTCGGCCAGCCCGGCAAGATTCGAGGCTCATATATCGGCGGCATGGATAAGGTTCGCCCGCTTTTTCCCAACCGCGAATACCGAGCCGCCATCACCCACTGGGATTTCGCCCATGAGTTCGCCGTCGGCCACCGTTTAGCCCTGCTGCTGACGAGTTCGCGCTTCCCGCTCTATGCCAGAAATCTCGGCACCGGCGAGCCGATCAAGAGCGCCACGAGGATGGTGGTTCAAAAGAACACCATCCTTATGGGAGCCGCGCACCCCAGCTCGCTCACCGTGCACGTCCTCTACGAGCACTAGCCCTTGACGAGCGTTCCATCGGCGTTGAACTTGTCAAGGCTGAAGCCTGCCGCTTGCACCGCCGCATCGAGTTGGGCTTTCATCTCGCCTGCGGCGGTCTGAATCTTGGTGCTGTTCGCCATGAATGCGGCTTGGTCATGGCTCGCCGCTGCGGTAGCGCCTTCGCCGACAAGCGACGACATGTTGCGCACGCCAGTAGCGAGAACGCGATGAAATTCCGCCGCCTCCGTTGGTGGCGTCAATGCATCTAGATTCGAGGCAAGGATCTCAAGCGATTCCGAGAGCTTGAGGTAGGCGCCCTTCATCGTGTCCATGGCGGCGTTCTCATCCGTTGTCGAGGCGGTACCGGCAATATCTTTGAGCGCCATGAAGGCGGCAATGTACTGCGTATGGAACTCGGCCAACTTCGCGTTGTAGGCTTGGAAGTCAGTGCCTGCAGGCAGTCCTGCGCCCGTCGTCGGGACTGGAGCGCCGCCAGTCGTCAGGCCCACTCCTCCGGCCGTGCCTGCAACGGGCACGGGTGCCCCGACCTGAGTTCCCTGCCTGCTCTTCCAAATCGCGAAGCCGATGCCGCCGCCGATGATCAGAACGGCCACCGCGATGATTGCAATAATGGCTCCGGTGTTCGGCTTTCGCGGGGCAGCCGCGCCCTGCGGAGGATAAGTCCCATAGCCGTAGGGCTGGGGCGCGGGCGCTGCTTGCGGAGCCGGCACCGGCTGGGGTGTCGGCGCAGCTTGGGGCGGCGCTACAACCTGCGGAGCGGGCGCGGAAACCGCCATGACGGCGGCAGGCGGCGTAACCGCAGCCGGAGCGACGACCTCGCTCACGGCCGGAGCGGCGGCGGCGAACGTCATCGTCGCGCCGAGCGCGTTGGCCCACGCTTCGACCGCCGATCGCGCCGCATCGGGCGCGAGGAAGCTTTCGTCCTCGAGCCGCTTGGCAAGCGTCGAGCCGTCGGTGTTGCCGAGCGAAATCTCCTGCGGCACGCCGGCCTTCAGCGCCCCGATCAACAGGTTCGCGTCCCGCGTCTTGTCGCCGGCTGCTTCACGCAGCAGAGCCTCAAACGCGGCGGTGTCGTTGAGCGCGATGCGCCCGTGATTCTGAATAAGCGAGTTGACCGCTTGCTGCACTTCGGGATTGACCATGGCTTAGGACAACATACTAGCGCACAAATTCGGGCGCGAGCAGCGCGAACTGCGTCAAATCGTGAAACTCTTGCCTCCAGAAGCCACGTTCGCGCGCGATTCCTTCTTCGCGAAAACCCAGCTTGAGCAGCACCTTGCGCGACGGCTCGTTCAACGGCTCGACCTGCGCCTCAATGCGGTGGAGGTGCATGTGGTCGAAGCCGTGGGCGAGCATCATCCGCAATGCCTCGGTCATGTAACCCTGGCGCCAGTGCTCCTGAGCCAGCTCGTAGCCGATCTCCGAAAATCGCCAGGGCTTGTGCCACACCTCGAATCCGCAACTGCCGATGTACTCGCCCGAGATCCGAAGAAATATCCCCCAGCGAAGGCCGTAGCCTAGCTCGTATCGGCGACGACGGCTCTCGATCAGCGCCACCGCTTCCTCGCGCTTGCCCATAAGGTCGACGTTGTAAAAGCGCAACACCTTTGGGTCGCTAAAGATGCGAAAGACGGCGTCGGCATCCGCCCGCGTGGGCTGCTTAAGGATCAGCCGCTCCGAGCTGAGCATGGGGAAGTGGAACGATTCCGACACGGTGTTCCTATTCTGTACCGTCCAACCTAGGCCACAATGATCAGCATGTCGCTGTTCGTCGATCCGAAGCTCGAGCAGGCCAGCACAATCCCGGCTGCATTTTACAAAGACCCCGCAAACTTCGAGGAGAGCAAGGACCGCATCTTCGCGCGGAGCTGGCAATGGGCGGGCGATCTCGACGCGGTGAAAGTTCCGGGCGCCGTCTGGCCGTTCACCTTGCTGGAGAACTGCCTAGACGAGCCGCTGGTTGCCACCCGCGATAACGATGATCGGCTACACGTGCTCAGCAATGTCTGCACCCACCGCGGAATGCTCGTCGCCGAAACGCCCGGCAACGAGCGATTCTTGAGGTGCCGCTATCACGGCCGCCGCTTTGGCCTCGATGGCAAGTTCCAGGCAATGCCCGAATTCGATGGCGTCTGCGGATTCCCAACTGCCGCCGACGATCTTCCAACGATCCAGCATCGTCAATGGGGGCCGTTCCTATTCGTTTCGCTCGATCCGGAGTGCGAGCTAACCGACTATCTGGCTCCAGTTCAAGATCGTATAGGCTGGATGCCGCTCGACGAACTGCGCTTCTCGCCTGAAAAATCGCGGGACTATCTCGTCAAGGCGAATTGGGCGCTGTACTGCGACAACTACCTCGAGGGGTTCCATATCCCGTTCATCCACGCTGGCCTCAACGACGCCCTCGACTACGGCAGCTACAACGTCGAGCTTTATCCACGCGGAAGCCTGCAGCTTGCGGTTTCCAAGGGAGGCGATGGCGTCTTCGATCTGCCCAAGAGCTCGCCGGATTACGGCAAGGCGATCAGCGCCTACTACTACTGGCTGTTTCCGAATCTGATGCTGAATTTCTATCCGTGGGGCTTGTCGATCAACGTCGTCAAGCCGCTCGCGCCCGATCTGACGCGCGACTGCTTCCGCTGCTACGTGCTCGATGAATCAAAGCTGGGCGTCGGCGTGGGATCGGAGCTGGACCGAGTTGAGCGAGAAGACGAGGTGGTGGTGGAAGGTGTACAGCGAGGCGTGAGATCGCGGTTTTACGACCGCGGCCGGTACTCAGTGGCGCGCGAAGGCGCGATCCACCATTTCCACCAAATGATCGCCGCCCATCTATCTGAGTAATAATCACCTTGCAATGAGCAATGGCGGTGATGCAATTCTAGCTGCCTTGCCTCAGGCAGCGAACATACTCGACGCCTGCCCGGCGATGCTTTGGTCAGTTGACGATAACGCCTCATGCACCTACGTCAACCCGGCCTGGCTAACCTTCGTCGGCCGCAAGTTGGAGCAGGAGCTTGGAGGGGGCTGGATGGAGGCGATTCATCCCGACGACCGCGAGCACCGAATTCAACTATTTAGGAGCCGCAGCGCATTCACGGCCGAGTTCAGATTGCGCCGCGCCGACGGCGAATACCGCTGGGTCCTCGATTCCGCCGCGCCTTTCTTCGTAGCCGATCGCTTCCAAGGGTTCACCGGCTGCTGCGTCGAGATTCAGCATCTGAAAGACATAGCCGCCAAGTCGAAGGCGGACATGGAGACCTTCGTGTACTCGGTCAGCCACGATCTGCGCGGGCCCTTGCGCAGCATCAAGAGCAACGTCAGTTTTCTCGTCGAGGACTTTGGCGAGAAGCTGGATGGAGAAGCCAAGAATTACATCGACCGCGCGGTCAACGCGGTGGGGCGTCTCGATGCGCTGATCGAGGGCATTCTGCAACTCTCTCGAATCGGTAGAAAAGAGCTGCAGGTCGATCAAGTGGACTTGTCGAAGCTTGCTCTCGCAGCGGGAGCCAGTGACGTCGAGCCAAATCTAACCGCTTCCTGCGATGCCGATCTCGCCCTGGCGGTCTTGCAGCAGCTGATTGGCAATTCGAAGAAGTTTGGCGCGGCCAAGGTTTCCGTCGGACGCGAGGGCGATGCGTTCGTCGTCCGAGACGATGGCGTCGGCTTCGACATGGCCTATTCGGAGAAGCTGTTCGTCCCCTTCGAGCGCCTGCACAGCCCCACCGACTACCCGGGCGCTGGCATCGGGCTGGCGCTGGTTAAGCTGATCGTCGAGCGCCACGGCGGAACCGTCCGGGCCGAATCCGAGGAAGGCAAAGGCGCTACCTTTTTCTTCACCCTGCCGGAGCCGGCGTAGTTGCTGCGCATTCTGCACACGAACGATTTCCACGGAGCTCTCGACGATACGCGCGAGCGCCAACTGGCAGGTCTGCGCGAGCAGGCCGACTGCTATTTCGATTGCGGCGATTGCATCAAAGCGGGGAACTTGGCGGTGCCGTTAAGGGCCGACCCCGCCTGGCAGCGGCTGGACCGGTTGCGCTGCACCGCGTCCGTCCTCGGGAACCGCGAGACGCACGTGCTGCGCGGAGCCTTCGACAAGAAGATCGAGGGCGCGAGCCACCCCATCCTCTGCGCCAACGTGCGGCTGAAGTCGGGCGAGCGCCCCTTCCCCGGCTCGCTTCAGTTAGATGTCGCCGGGATCAAGGTCGGAGTGATCGGCGTGATGGTGGCGATGGTCACCGAGCGCATGGCAACCCAAGGAGCAAGCGCCTATCTGTGGGATCCCCCAATCCCCACCGCCACGGCTCTAGCCGAAGAGTTCCGGCCCCAAGTCGATTGCCTCATCGCCCTCACCCACATCGGCCTCAAACAAGACCGCGAGATGGCGGCTCGCTGCGGTCTCTTCGACCTCATTCTCGGGGCGCACTCGCATGACGCCCTGCAGGAGCCCGTCGTCATCGGTCGAACCGCCATCTGCCAAACCGGCTCGCACGGAAGGTACGCCGGAGTCTACGCCTGGTCGTCAGATGGCCTGGTCGACCACGCTCTCGTGCCTTTGGAGAGATGATCGTCCCCCCCTTGACGGGGGAGGGGCCGGGGGTGGGGGTGATCGGTCGCTTCGGACCCGCCGTCTGCGGGCACGTACCACACAAGTAGGGGCAAGGCGTGCCTTGCCCGGTTCCTGGACCGAAAGTCCAGCCAGCAGTCTGCCGCAACTTAAGGGGTGGAGGCGTGGACAGCTACTCGTGGGCTGCATACCCTCGAGAATGAACGGGTGGAACCACCTCCACCCCTCGTGCCGCGGCGGGCAGGGACGAGAGAACATCGCCGGGGCGGAGGCATAAACTGAAGTAGGATAAAGCGTGAGCCGGATGATCTTTCCAATCGTTATCGAACAAGACGAGGACGGCTACTTCGCCCAATGCCCGACGTTGCCAGGCTGCCATACGCATGGGAAGACCTATGAAGAAGTCTGGCGCAACATTCGCGAAGCCGTCGAGTTGGTAATCGAAGACCGACGAGCGCACGGAGAATCGATTCCGGTATCCGGAATGGTGAGCTTCGCGACCCTGGAAGTGGTCGCCTAGGGGATGGCGAAGGCCGCGCGGTCGCGATCGAAGGGCAGCCACCGCGTTTATCGTCACGCCGACGGACGTCGCACCGTGTTTCCATTTCACAGCGGCGACATCCTACACCCAAAGACATTCGCGACGATCCTCAAGGACGTGGACCTAAGCGCAGAGCAATTCAAAAAGCAACTGAGGGGGCTCTGAAATGCCCGAGAACAAGAGGACGGCGATGCAAGACAGCTTGCCCGAGGGGCGGAGGCATCGAAACGCGGGAGCCTACGGCTGGTCCCCGTCAGAGGGCTTGGTCGACTACACGCTTGTCCCACTTGCTGCTGCTATTAGCTCCCTGTAGAGGTTTGGGTTTGTTAGCATCTTTAGGCTGGTGCCTCCTTGTATGCGTAGCGAGGGGATTGTTTTATTTTTTCTGCAAGTTCGATGACTCCATCTATTCGGAGGCGTGCGAGGGCGGAACGGGTTGTGGTCGGGTTCATTTGCAAGCGTTTTGCGATCTCGTTGGCGGTGAGGCACCAGCCGTCTTGAAGCAGGGACCGGCTATCGCACGTGCATAGCGGGATGAATGCCCATATGCAATGTTGCAATCAATCCCTCCTTCGGCCAGGTGATCGAGTCCGCAGATGCGGGTAGCGGGCGGGCCCTTATGCCGTGAAACACCGGGCATGGCACGCCGTGCCCCTACCTGTAGACCGATTCCCCCTCCGCCATCCGATATCCCCAGACTTCATGCGACAATGGAATCGCGATGTCCCTTGAAAACCCCATTTCTCGTAAAGAGCTGCTAAAGAGCCTGATCCTCGCCGGAGCGGCGGCTGCGTCCCCGATCGCCCTCGCCCAAGCCCCCAAACCGGAGGAGATTACAAACGACGATCTCAAGTCGATGGAGAAGATCGTGGGGATCAGCTTCACCGATGAGGAGCGCAAGGCGATCCTTGCCGACGTGCGCAGCGAGCGGAAGAACTTCGACGCGATCCGGGCGCTGCCGATCGATTACCCGACCGAACCGCGCACGGTTTTCACGCCAATCGGCGGCAGGACGGAAGCCAATCCGCGCGTCTCCGCCCGGCCCAGCGGCGCCGCGCCGGACATCAAGCGCCTGAGCGACGAAGACATCGCCTTCCTCTCCGTGCGCGAGCTCGGCCACCTCATCCGGACCAAGCAGCTCTCGCCGGTGCGGCTGGCCGATATCTACCTCGAACGCCTCAAGCGATACGGCCCCAAGCTGCTCTGCGTCGTGACCCTTACCGAGGACCTCGCTCGAAAGCAGGCAGCCGAAGCCGAACGCGAGATCAATTCGGGCCACTATCGCGGACCCCTGCACGGCATCCCTTTCGGCATCAAGGACCTGTTCGCGGTGCAGGGCTACCCGACGACTTGGGGCGCGAACACGTTTGAGAATCAGCACTTCGACTACAACGCGGCCGTCGTCGAGAAGTTGGAGCAGGCGGGCGCGGTCCTGCTTGCCAAGCTGAGCATGGGCGCGCTCGCGTTGGGCGACGTCTGGTTTCGCGGTACGACCAAGAATCCGTTCAATCTGGCTCAAGGCTCGAGCGGTTCATCGGCTGGCTCGGCGGCGGCGACTTCCGCCGGGCTCGTCGCATTCGGCATCGGCACCGAGACGCTGGGCAGCATCATCTCGCCCTCCACCCGTTGCCGCGTGACCGGCTTGCGCCCCACCTATGGCCGCACGAGCCGGTACGGCGGCATGGCCCTGAGCTACACGATGGACAAGGTCGGGCCGATCTGTCGGCAAGCCGAGGATTGCGCCCTCGTGCTCGCCGCCATCTGCGGTGAGGACCCGCGCGACCCGAGCGCCGTCTCCCGCGCATTCCAGTGGCCGCCGCGGCTTGATCTGAAGGGGCTGAAAATCGGCTACTCGGTGGGTGCAAACGCTAATCTCAGCGATCGCACCGCTATCGATAAAGATCCCGTCGTCCAGGGACTGGCCAAGCTGGGCGTAACCGTCATCCCCGCGAAATTCACGCCTGCGGCGGCAGGCATTTTGGATGTGCTCGACGTCGAAAGCTCCTCCGCCTTCGACGCCTTTACGCGCGGCGATCAAATACGCCAGCTCAAGAACTCGCCCTGGCCCAACACCTTCCGCGCCGCGCGCTATATCGACGCGGTGGACTACCTGCAGATGCAGCGCGCCCGGTCGATGCTCATGGCGCAGTTCGAGCGAGAAATGGGGGACTTCGACGCCGTAATCGCCCCGCAGGGAGGCGGCGGGCTTCTGCTGACGACCAACCTAACGGGCACACCGCAGATAGTCTTGCCATGGGGAGCGGATGACAAGAATAACTCGGTAGCCAAGTCGATCATCGGGCGCAACTATCAGGAAGCGAAGCTGGTCGCGATCGGGAAGCTCGTGCAAGACATGGCCGGATTTCACCGTCTCCGGCCCGACTTGTCGAAGCTGTGAGCTCAGGACGACTTCGTCGTCATCCTGAGCGAGGACCGCTCCCAGCGGGCGAGTCGAAGGATCTCGGATCAATACGCGACAACCGGCGATCGTTCGACTGCGAGCACTCGCACAGCTCGCCTCTTCGCTCAGGATGACGGCTGCAGGACTCTTCGACTGCGCGCTCGCACCTTCGCCGTTTGCTCGGTTAGACCTTCTTCTTGATCATTCCCGTAGCATCGTCGGCGACGTAGCCCGCATCCTTGAGGTCGCCTTGGATGTCCTGCATCATCATCTGCATGTCGGTTTGAAGTCCGGTCGACTCCTTTTCCATCTGCGCGGTGTCCCCGGCAATCAAATCATTCATAACCGCCTTGCTGGCCTCGGCGACTTTCACCGTCCAGAAGACGAGGTTCTTGTGGAACTTCTGCAGATCGGCGGGAGGGTTCATCGCCTTGAATTCGTCGACCACGGCGCTCACCTTGGGCGCCCAGTCTGTATTGATCTCCTTCAGCTTGGCGAACTGCTCGTCCTTGGTGGCCAAGGCTTTCGCGGCAGCAGTGTCGGCTCGAAAGGTTGTTTGAATCGCGTTCAGCTTGTCGTTCGAAGCCTTCAAGTGGGCATTGTATTCGTCGAGCGAAAGGGGCGCTCCGGTTGGCGCAGCTACTTGGGCAGGTGGCGAGGCAGCGACAGGCGAACTGGTCTCACTCTTCCCGCAACCGGCGATCAGAAGGGCAGCGACGAACAAAAACGAATAACGAAATGGCAAGAATTCCTCCGGCCCGCATGCGGGTGCCCGGAGTAGACCTTATTTGGCAAGTTCACTAACGCGTTCCTTGTATTTTTCGAGAACTACTTTGCGCTTGACCTTGTAGCTCGGCGTCAGCTCGCCGGATTCGATCGTGAACGGCTTGGCAAGGATCGCGTGCTTCTTCACCATTTCAAAGCCGGCAAGCGTTTTGTTGACCTTGTCGACCTCCTTCTTGATTAGCATCCGCGCCTCGCCTGAATCGACGATCTGCTCGTTATCGAGGTTCTTCAAGGCGGGCAGCTGGGTCTTGAGGTGGTCGAAGTTCGGGATGATCAGCGCGACGCAGGAATCCATGCCGTCACCCAGCACCACCGCCTCGGCGATGAACGGCGAGGCGCGGAGCTTGTTCTCAATCGGCTGGGGGGCGACGTTCTTGCCGTTGCCGAGCACGAGGAGGTCCTTCTTGCGGTCGGTAATTTTCAAATAGTCGCCATCGAACATGCCGATATCGCCGGTGTGGAACCAGCCGTCCTCGTCGATCGCCTCGGCGGTTTCCTTAGGCAGGTTGTAGTAGCCGAGCATCCGCGCTGGGCCGCGGAACAGGATCTCGCCGTCCGGCGCGATCTGCACCTCGACCCCCTCCAGGGGCTCGCCGACGGTATCCGGGCGGTTGCGATCCGGGAAGTTGATGCAAACGCCTGAGTACGTTTCGGTCAGGCCGTAGCCTTGAAGAATCTGCAGCTTCCAAGCCCCGTAGAACTCGGCCACATGCTTGGGCAGCGCCGCCCCGCCGGAGACAAAGAATCGCAGCCGGCCCCCGAAGCGCAAGCGTATTTTCTTCCCGACCAGCATGTCGGTCAGCCAAGAGAGCGGGGCGAATTCGCCGTTGAAGTGCTTCGTGCCCTGATCGAGCGCCAGCCTGAAGAGCTTTTGCTTCATCGGCTTCTCTTTACGCAACGAGTCGACGATCTTGTCCATCGTCGCCTCAAGGAAGCGCGGCACAACGAGCATGACTGTCGGTTGGGATGCGGCGATTTCCTTGGTTAACGAGGCGAGTCCCTTGGAATAGGCGATGGTTGCGCCGAGGGAGATCGGCAGGTATTGCCCATCCGTGCGCTCGAAGACGTGCGACATCGGCAGGAAGCAAAGAAAGGTGTCGGTCTCTCCCAGCGGCAGCGTCCGCAGGATGCTGTCAAACAGCATCAAGAAGCCTCTGTGGGCCAGCATCGCCCCTTTCGGCAGCCCCGTTGTGCCGCTCGTGTAGATGATGGTGGCGAGATCATCCGGCTCGATCGCGGCGATCCCTCGCTCCCATTCGCCCATCGGGATTTCGTCCGCTTTCTTCGCGAGTTCGTCTAGGCTTCCACCTTCCTCGCGCAAGGCGAGCACCCGCACGCCCTTCAGCGTCTCGACCTTTTCCGCCTGATCGGGCGCGCCTGCCAGCACGACTTTCGCCTCGCAATCCTTGACGATGTATTGCGCCTGATCCGCGGGCAGGGTGGGATAGATCGGCACGACGACGACGCCAAGCGTCTGGCATGCCCAATCGGCCCACGCCCACTCCGGGCAGTTCTCGCTCAGGATCACCAGCTTGTCGCCCTTCTTCACGCCAAGCTCGCGCAGGGCGCTCGCATACCTGCGCACGGTTTCGTGCAGTTCCCGATATGTGAACGGCACAAAGCCTTCTTTCGTGGGAAGCAGCATGGCGGTGCGGTCGGCGAATTGGTTGCACCGGATGCCGAGCATTTGGCCGAGCGACTTGGCTTCCATTACGCGCCCTCGGCCCGGAGCTTAAACGCCTCGTTGATGTTCTCCAGGTTCTTGATCACGATATTGTGAATGACCTTCTTCACCAAGGGCCCCAGTGTCGGCACGTTGTACTCGTATTCGAGCTTCTGATCGAACCGTGTGCCGCCCTTTTCTTCCTTGAACGCCCAGCTTCCTTCAAGCTTGTCGTAATCGCCGCTGACCTGCCTGAAGCTGCTTGAATGGATTGAATCGTCCCACAGCTCCTCCTGTCGCCAACGGATTTTGAGGCCGAACGTTGGCACCACTCCAACCCAGTCCGCCACGAACCGATTCGTTTCTTCCTCGACCGCCGTCACGGACTTCACATCCTTCATGTAATCGGGATACGACTTGCTATCCCGGGCGATTCGGTACACCTTATCGAGAGGCGCGTTGATCCAGACGGTTGTTTCTAGGGTCGGCATAAGGGTTCAATAGGGGTGGCTTTGAACGAGGAATGTTGAAGTATGGACGATGAACGCCGGGGTTCATCCACCACATTCCCGCTCATCCTTCTGGAACCCGCCCTTGAAGACAGCCTCCCTTAGCGAACTCCCCAAGACCCCTCCTGCGACCATGCAAGCGCTCGTGCTCGAAGGGCCGGGCTGCCTGAGCCTGCGTAGCGTGAGCGTTCCAATCCCGGTGGCTGGCGAGGTGTTGCTGAAGGTTGTTGCGGCGACGACTTGCGGCACCGACCTGAAGGCGTTCCTACGTGGCCATCCGCAGATTCCGATGCCGGGCGTGCTTGGCCATGAATATAGCGGAACGGTGGTGGCGGTTGGGCCCGGCTCGCCATTCGCGATCGGCGATGCCGTCATGGGCGTGCACTCGGCCCCCTGCCAGGAGTGCCATTGGTGCCTTCGCGGGCAGGAGAATCTCTGCGAGAGCCTGATGGCGACGAAGGTGCTCGGCTCCTACGCCGAGTATCTGCTGATCCCTGAGCGCGTCGCGCGGCTCAACCTTTTCACGAAGCCGGCGGCCCTGTCGTTTGAGATGGCCTCGCTGCTCGAGCCGCTGAGCTGCGTGGCGCAGGCGATCAAGATCCTACAGCCCCGCCCCGAAGACCGCGTCCTCATCATTGGCCCCGGCGCGATCGGCCTCATGTTCGTCGCCGCCCTGAGTCTTCTGGGAGTGAACTGCTTGACTCTCGCCGGACGCAACAAGGAACGGCTTGCAGTTGGCGAGGCGCTCGGCGCTGAGCCGCTGTATCTGCATCAGGTCGAGGCTCAGGCTTACGACACCGTCATCGAGTGCACCGGCACTGTCGAGGTGTGGGAGCAGAGCATCGACTACGTGCTCCGCGGCGGCACCGTCGTGCTCTTTGGAGGCTGCGCCTCGGGCACCACCGTCAGCTTCGACACCAAGCGCCTGCACTACGATCAGATCACTCTGCTCAGTCCGTTCCACTTCGGCACCGAGGCGGTACGCACCGCGCGAGAGTGGCTGCTTAACGCGAAGATGAACCTGCAGCCGCTCATCTCGGGCACCCGCAGCTTGGAAGACGGCGAGCGCACCTTCGAGGACCTACGCTCGGGGCGCGGGATCAAGTACGTGTTCCGGCCCTAACTGATTTTGGATTTTGGATTGCCGATTGTCGATTCACAGAGGTCCCTATGAAACTCGCTCGCTACATCGGAAGGGGCGAGATCGCGATCGTCGACGAGCCTGCTCCAACCTGCCCGCCCGGCGGGCTTCTCGTGAAGACGGAAGCGAGTGGTCTTTGCTCGGGCGAACTGGTGGAGTGGTACATGGACCGCAAGGTGCCGCATGTGCTCGGTCACGAGGTCGCGGGGATGGTCGCGGAATCGCAGGACGAGCGGTTTCCGGTCGGTTGCCGGGTCTTCGCCCATCACCATGCGCCCTGTATGCATTGCTGCTACTGCGAGCGCGGCTTGCATATGCACTGCGCGCAGTGGAAGCGGACGAAGCTCGAACCGGGCGGGATGGCGGAGTATTTCGCGGTCGCAACTGAGAACCTGACCGACACATTCCGAGTGGACGATCTGCGCGCGATCGACGGTGCGCTGATTGAACCCCTCGCATGTGTGGTGAAATCCATCGAAGCGAGCACCGTCATCCTGAGCGAGAACCGAGCCGAGCGAGGTTCTCAGGATGACGGCGTGACGGCCGTCATCGGGCTCGGCGTTATGGGTCTCATGCACCTGTTGTTTCTGCCCGGGGCCATCGGCTACGAAATCAATCCGCTCCGGCTCACTTATGCGAAGAGTCTTGGCCTCGACGCACGAACTCCATTCCCACTCGCTCCCGCTGATCGAATATTCGTCTGCCCCGGCAGCAAGCCGGCACTCGATCTTGCCATCCAAATGGCCCGACCCGGCGCGACCATCGTTCTCTTCGCCCCCATGCCCCCAGGCGAGGAAACTCCGGTCGATCTGAACAGGCTCTACTTCAACGACGTTCGCCTGGTCAGCAGCTACTCATGCGGCCCCAACGACACTGCAATGGCCGCTGATATTTTGAGACAAGGCAAAATCAAAGCTGAACAAGTTGTCAGCGATTTTATCGCAATCGACGATCTCCCGGAGGCGTATCAGAAGATGAAACGGAGCGAAATTCTGAAGCCGATGGTGGTGTTTTGATTCAGCGCGCGAAAGGGCACGAGTGGCCCGATCTCGAGGTGCGCGAGTATAAGGATCGTCCGGACACTTTCCTCGATGTCACCCGCCGAAACCTCTATGCCAAAGACGACTCCCGGTTCGAGGTCCGCTACTTCGAAGTCGCGCCCGGCGGCTTCACGAGCTTCGAGATGCACGAGCACGAACACTTCGTAGTCGTCCTCCGCGGCAGAGGCAAAGTGAGGCTGAATGAGGAGTGGAGCGAGATCGACCTCAACGACACTGTGCAAGTCGGCGCGATGGTGCCTCACCAGTTCCGGAACGAAGCCGACGAACCTTTCGGTATCTTGTGCGTGGTCGACCGGGATCGAGATCGTCCAATTCTTCTCGACCCCGCCGGCAATCCTCGGACGTCTGAATAACTAATGCTCAACGCTGCCTTATTTGGTCTGCTCCTCCTCCAGGCTCCGGTTATGCCGGCGAATGCCTCGGGCGGTCCCGCGGTCGAGCAAAAGCAGCAGACTAAGGCGGAAACACAGCACCAGAAAGACTTAGACAAGGACACTGAGCTTGGCAAGAAATTCACCCTCGAGGTGGAGAAACAAGAAAAGCCGAGCGAGAACAAGGAATACATCGAGCGGGTGCAGCGCATCGGCGCCGAGATCGCGGCGATCGCGCAGGTCACGCCGGTCGAGGTTCTCTGGGGCGACAAGCGCCTGAACAAGTTCAACTACACCTTTAAGGTGCTGAAGGGCGACGACGTCAACGCCTTTTCCCTGCCCGGCGGCTACATCTACGTGTACGACGGTCTGGTCAAATACGCGGAGAGCGACGACGAGATCGCCGGCGTTCTCGCCCACGAGATTTCCCACGCCGCTTTTCGCCACATCGACTCCCTGATGCACGAGCAGAGCAAAGCGAGCCTGAAGACGCTGCCGCTTATCCTCGTTGCAATCCTGTCGGGCAACCCTACAACGATCATGGCGGCCATTCAGGGCAGCCAAATGGTGGTTCAAGCCTTTACCAGCACCTGGTCGATCAAGGCCGAGAAGGCGGCGGACCACGGCGGCTTCCAGTATCTGCTCAAGAGCAAGTACAACCCAACCGCCATGCTCACGTTCATGGAGCGGCTGGCGATCGACGAGCATCTCAACCCGGCGGCGAAGGTCGACTGGGGCATCTACCAAACCCACCCGCCGGGCAAGGATCGCGCCGAAGCCATGCTGGCCGATATGAGCAAAGCCGGGGTGCCTGTAACTCGCAGCGCGGTTACCACCCGCTTCCGAACTTCCATCAAGGAAGCAAAGGTCGGCAGTTACGAGATCTGGTTCAACAAGCAGAAGATATTTACGTTCGGCGGCGAAGACGCGAAGAAGCGCGCTGGCGAGGCTGCCGCGAAGCTGAACGACTTTTTCGACAAAGAGCCCGCGATGATCGAAGTCAGCTCCGACGGCCAATCGATCTTTGGCCGCCGCGCAAAGCTATTGACCGTGAAGGAAGAAGACGCCGACGCGGTGAAGCAGCCCTTTGCGGTCGTCTATCGATCCGTGCTGTCCGCGATCAAGGGCGGGGCCTACTCGGTCTCGTTCAACATCTGGACGAGCAAGTAAGGCGACGGCTCGGCGGTAACCTATCCGGCATGCCCCAGGTGCTACAGACGCATAGGAAAGCGCGTTGGTAGCCATCATCATCCCCGCTAAGGACGAGGAACAGCGCATTGCGCAGGTCTTGCTCGCGGCCCTCGAATCGAAGCTCGCCGATCAGATTATCGTCGTCAGCGATGGATCGACCGACCGCACCGCGCTCGTTGCGCGCAAGTTCAAAGTCGACGTGGTCGACTTGAAACAGAACGTCGGCAAGGGCGGCGCAATGGTCGAAGGCGTGAAGGCCACGACCGCCGATATCGTGTGCTTTGTCGATGCCGATCTCGATGGCCTCACCGGGCGTCATATCGACAACATCATCCGCCCGGTGATGGAGAACCGCTGCGACATGTGCATCGGCGTCTTTCGCGGGGGCAAGTATTGGAGCGATATGGCGCAGAAGATCGCGCCCTATATCAGCGGCCAGCGAGCGATGCGGCGCGAGCTGATCGAGGGGATTCCTTACCTGGCGGATTTTCGATTCGGGGTCGAAGCCGCGCTCAAAGACTATGCGAAGCGGCGGAAGGCACGCATCCTGCAAGTTCCGATTCCCGGCGTCAGCAACTTCTCCAAGGAGAAGAAGCTCGGGTTCGTCAAGGGAACGAGCCAGCGGATGAAAATGTACAAGGAAATAGCCAGTGCCGTCGTCAAAATCAGAAAGAACCGTCGAGCCACGCGAAAGCCAGGCGGCCGGCGTAAGAGGAAATAGCATGCTGAGCCTGCTTGCGTTCGTCGCCATCTCCGGTTGTGCCAAAGAGCCGCCCCCGCTCGTCGAGATCGGGGTGACCCAGGATTCGCGACGCGTCTTGGTCGTGTACAACGCGAACAGTGACAGCGGCAAAGAGATCGCCGACTACTACGTAATGCGGCGGCACATCCCGTCAAACAACGTGCTGCGCCTCAACTGCGGCGCTACCGAGGATATCGGCCAAACCGATTTCCTGCGCGACATCCTCGCCCCGATCCGGCTCAAAGTGAAGAACAGCGCGGCGCAGATCGACTTCATCGTCCTCACCAAGGGCGTACCCATCCGCATGGATGTGATGGGTTACGCCGTCGATGCCTGGGTCGCCGCGATGGACCTGCCCATCACGCCGATCAAAGAGCTGACCGACGAAGGGATGGCAAAGTCGCTCAACCCCTATTTCAGCAAGGATGAGCCGTTCTCGAGCAAGAAGTTCGGCTTCTATCTCGTCACCCGGCTCGACGGGTACACGGTCTCGGACTGCAAGGATTTAGTCGACCATTCGCTCCTCGCCAAGCCGGAAAAGGGTCCGTTCCTGCTCGACGAATCGAACAATCGCGGATCCGCCGGATACATCGAGATGCAGGATTGCCTCACCGCCGCCGCGAAGTCGCTGAAGGCCAAGGGCTTCGACGCGACCGACGAGAACACGGAGAAATTCATTGCACCGAGCGAGCGGCTGGCGGGTTATGCGAGCTGGGGCAGCAACGACGGATCGTTCAAGCTCGATACCTACAAGCAGCTTCGGTTCAAGCCGGGCGCTTTGGCGGAGACGTTTGTCTCCACCAGCGGCCGCACCTTCAACGCGACTACCGGTGGGCAGAGCCTGATCGCCGATCTCATCGCCAACGGGGTGACCGGTGTCAAGGGCTACGTCAGCGAGCCGTACACGTTTGCCCTCGCCCGCACCGAGATTCTCTTCGACCGGTACACCGGCGGCCGGAATCTTGCGGAGAGCTTCTACGCGGCGTCGCGGTTCTTGAAGTGGAAGGACGTGGTCATCGGCGATCCCCTCTGCTCCCCTTACGCGAAGAAGTAGTCGCCGTTCGCGAAGCGAAGTCGAGGAAATCTATCGAACGCTTGCGTCCGAAACAATCCACCCCGGCGGGCAGCCGATGCTACGCCCATGTCATCGGCAAACCCTCACGCTCACTAGACGAAGGGTGCGGCATGCTACCATTGAGCCTAATTCATCGATTCAGGAGACATGGAATTTGGCGATCGACACCAGCGATTTTAAGAACGGGATGCACTTCTACATGGATGGTGACGTGTACACCATCATCGAGTTCCAGCACGTCAAGCCAGGCAAGGGCGGCGCGTTTGTACGAACTAAGCTGAGAAAGCTCAAATCCGGCCAAACCCTCGAAAAAACCTTCCGGTCGGGCGAACGAGTCGAACCCGCCTTCGTTGAAAAGGTGAAGATGCAGTTTCTGGGCCGCCAGCGAGGGCAGGCGCTGATCATGGATCTAGATTCATACGAGCAATACGAGGTTCCGGAAGAGCAGCTCGGCAGCCAAGCGAAGTACCTGAAGGACGACATGGAGATCACCAGCCTCGTCGCGGGCGATGAAACGCTGGGATACGAGTTGCCGAATTTCGTCGAGCTCGAAGTGATTGAAACCGACCCCGGATACAAAGGTGACACTGTCAGCGGCGGCAGCACAAAGCCGGCGAAGCTGGAATCCGGCGCGACAATCAACTTGCCATTTCACATCAACGTCGGCGATGTTGTTAAAGTAGATACAAGAACCGACACGTATCTCGAGCGCGTCAAGAGGTAGCACAGCATGTCATACAGAGGGCCAGCTCCGAGCCGGGAGATCAGCGAATCACTGGCTGATTTTCTAGCGGGCGCGGCGCGTTTGCTCCTCTGGCTGGGGCTTCTCCTCACGGCGGTCGGAGCGGGGTTGCTGGTTTACACGGCGATGGTATTCGGCGGAGCAACCCCGCCCGCCAATCCTGCTTCGGCTCTTACGAACATCGCCATCTACGATAAGTTGCTCCTCGGCGGTGTGATCGGCTTAGGAGTAGGCGCAACCTACCTATTCTGGGGCGAATCCGTCAACGAAGCGCTGCTCATCATGGCTTCGGGCGCGTTCTATTTTTCACCGTTCATTCTCTCCGGTTCGAGCACAACTCCCGTTTCGCAAACTGCGCTCGCCGGCTTGAGCCAAGGCGGCATGGTACTCGGGCTCCTCAGCATCGTCGTGATCGTGGTCGACCTGACGATGCGGGCCAAGATGCGGATGCGCCAGGGCATGAAGCTCGACCAATTCCGCTACGGAAAAGGGATCAAAGAGGAAGCCGACCGGAAAAACGTGTTCCTCGGCAAGTGCTGGCAGCTTCCTTTCTGCCGCAAGTTCGTTCGAGAACGGTGCCCAATCTATCATTCTCGAAGGACCTGCTGGAAGGAACTGACGGGCTGCATGTGCGAAGAAGAAGTCATTCGCAATGCGATGGAGAACAAGCCCATCCCGAAAGACGCACTGCTTGCGGCGAAACTGATCCCCCGCAATTTCAAGCTGAGCACTGAGCAAAAACGAGAGCGTTGCCGCAGCTGCGTGATCTACAACGAGCACCAGAAGCACAAGTATCGCGCCTCGCTTCCCGCCATCGTCGTTGGGTTCGGAGTTGTATACGTTGTGATGCACGGGCCGCTCATCGCGATCATGGGCGGGATCATCGGGGGGCTCGACAGTCTTGTGGGGAAGGCGACGTTTCGAGGCGATCGCGCCGCGCAGCTTCCTATGGGCGGAACGTTCCAGGAGCTTCTCCTCGTGTGCTTCATGATCATCGGTTTGGCGTATGCGACGAAGGTTCTCGAGTACGTGATCTTCAAGCTGAAAGCTTAAACTCATGCCAGCCCTCGGAAGCCCCATCCTCCTCGACGGATCGCATGGTGAGGGCGGGGGTGCGCTCATCCGAGCCGCGCTTGTCATGTCTGCCCTGACCCAGCAACCGGTGCGGATCGACAACGTGCGCGGCGGCACCAAGTACCCCGGCCTAGACTACGAGGACGTGCTCCTGATTCGCGCCTTAGCCCAATCGACGGCGGCCGAGGTGATCGGCGTTGAGGTGGGCAATACCACCGTCAGCTTCCTTCCCACCCGGCGGGCGCATCCCCTCAATGAGAATCTCGATTTGCCCGAGGATGAGACGCTCCTTCGCGGCGCGAGCGCGCCCGTCGTTATGAACGCGCTTCTTCCCGTGCTGGGGCGGACCGGCGCATATAGCTCGGTGTCGCTGTCGGGCGAGACCTACGGCCATCGCTCGCTCGGGTTCGACTACTTCGAAAGCGTCACGATTCCGGCCCTTCGTAAGCTGGGCCTGTACGCCTTTCCGGATCAGGAGCTAGCCGGTTTCGGTCGCGAATCGCGTGGACGGCTCACGATGGACGTGGAGCCGAGCGCGATTCAAGCCTTGGACTGGAGCACTCGGGGCAAGCTGGTCAGCTTCCATGGGATGGTCACGACGGCGGAGCTTGCGTCCTCCGTGGGAGAGCGCGGCTGTGCTCATTTGGAGAAGCTCGCGGAAAGCGCGAAGCTGCCGATCGAGGTGCAGATGAATCCCGTCGACGCGCGGTCGGCGGGCGCGTTTGTCACCGTCTGGGCGGAGTTCGAGCGGGGCATCGGCGGCGCGACCTCCATGGGCCAGCGCGGCATCAAGATGGAAACTCTGGCTCAGACCGCGTTCGAAGACATGCTCGACTGGTTGAGCGGCGATGCGACGGTCGACCCATTTTTGGCCGACCAATTGCTGATTCCCGCTTGTCTGGCGGAGGGCGAGACTACTTTCCGCACGAGCCGACTCACCCAGCGGTTCACGACCAGCGTCTGGGTGATTAAGCAGTTTCTGCCCATCCACGTCACCGTGCGCGGCGCCGATGGCGAACCAGGCGTGATCACAATTCGTCGATAATTTGCCGTAACATTTTTACGGCGGCAACGTATCACAAACAGGCCCCGACAATTGTTAAATTGCGGGTAAGCCCAGCCGCGAAATGACGGGCAAGGACGTCCGTCAGATCGAAGGGTAAAGGACACTAACAATTAAGGCGATGGATCGCATAAATATCAGGATTTCCGCAGGCCTTTTTGCGGCTATGGTGCTCACTATTTCGGGCTGCGACCCTTTGCCTCGCCGCAGCCTCGTGAACGCGGTTTTGAACCCGAGCCAACCGGTGGCGCGGGTGGCCGATTACAAGCCTCCAACTCCAAAACAGGCGCCGGCACGCGCGACCAATCGGAGGGCCAACCTTAGCGGCAAAACCCTTATTATCGAGTACCACAAGCTGAGCGCACGGAACACGCTCCTCGACCGCACTCCGGCCAAGTTCCGACAAGACCTGGAGAAGCTTTACAAGGACGGGTTCCGTCCCGTCACGGTGAGCGAGTGGCTGGATGGCCAGATGCCGCTGCCGCCGGGTGCCTCGCCCGTCATTCTTACCTTCGACGACGCGCATCCGAGCCAGTTGCAACTGACCAAGCAGGGTGCTCTAGCGCCGAACTGTTTCGTTGGCATATGGACTGAATTCGCCGCCAAACACCCCGACTTCCCCGTCCACGGCACCTTCTTCATCCTTCCCAACCGCACCTTCGGAAGCACGCGCGAGACCAAACAGAAGGTAGCGATGCTTCAGCAGATGGGCAGCGAGGTGGCGTGCCACACGTGGAATCACCCGGATCTCTCAAAGCTAAGCGACGAGCAGGTGATGCGGGAGATTGCGATGTCGCTTGATTGGCTGGAGCGCGAGTTTGGCGTGACGAACACGACGCTCGCCTTTCCCTACGGAAACCAGCCGCGCAATCGTGAACTCGTGAAGGGCTTCACCTGGAATGGCAAGCAGTACCATCTGCGGGCGGCGTTCGTCGCGGCAGGGAATCCTGCGGATCAACCCGATTCGCCCAAGTTCGATCCGTGGCGGATTCCGAGGTCCGTCGCCTGTGAAAACATGGGGGGCAGCTCGACTTGGATTAGGGTGATGAAGACGAGCAAGAAGTATCCGCCTTATGTTGCGCCTTAAGCCAGATATCGCTGAGCGATTTCGTTGTCCGGATCTAGGTCCAAGGCACGGCGGAACGCAGCGTCGGCATGGTCTGTTTGCTCCAAGTGGCTCAAGGCGACTCCAAGCATGGCATGGGCCTCGACGTATCGCGGGTTGACCTGCAGCGCATACCGAATCTGCTGCTCGGCCTCCACGGCGCGACCCAGCTCGATCAGCACCTGGCCGTACTTGCAATGCACGTCGGCGTAGCGCGGCGAGAGATTGACGGACTTCTCAAATTCCAGCGCGGCGTCCTCGTACATTCGCTCCCGCATGTAGTTTTGCGCGATCTTGGCGTGGATGGCGCCCTCATCGCCCTCATCGCTACTTAGCTCGAGAAGAAGCGCGAGCGCACCGTCAACATCGCCTTTCGCATGGCGCGCGAGCGCGCGGCGGTAGGGGCCGTTCCGTCGCACCGGATCGCTCGCCGCCCATTGGCCGAGGTCCACCTGCGCATCGCTGTACCGGCCCTCCTCGTAAGCGAGCAGACCTCGCTCGCGAATCGCCTCAAGGTAGCGCGGATTGATTTCTAACGCGCGGTCGATGGCCCGGGTTCGGGCTTCGTTGATTCCGAGTCCGCGATAGGCCTGGGCGAGGGCCACGTACCGGTCGGGATAGTGGGGCGACATCTCAATCGCCGTCGAGAGGTTGCGCACGGCGCTGATGTTGTCCCCGGCCCTTATGAAGGTCACCCCGAGCTCGGCGTAGCTATCGGACAAGTAGAACTGCGCCAGGCGGATCATCTTGTCGTCGCCGGCGTGGTCGAGGCAGGTCTCGAAGCGCTCAATCGCGCCTTCCCAGTCGCCGCGGTCATACGCGCGAAGCCCCTGCTCGTAAACCTCTTCGCGGTCGAAACCGAACCATTTGCCGAGGAAGGCCATAAGGAATCCCGATCGGATGCCAAGCAGCCGAATGCGATTGTGACCGGGTTAACCTGCGCCAGGTTCCTGAGTCCTAGCAAAACAAGAGGCCCGCGAGCAATGCTCGCGGGCC
>JBBREM010000023.1:0-29958 GCA_038202925.1 Fimbriimonadales bacterium
GTCGCTGAGGTCAACGGCAACGCCGTCCCCACGGGCAGCGCCTACGCCGCCGCCATCAAGGGCATTAACCCTGGCGACACCGTGAACTTCAAAGTGAAGCGCGGAACCGAGGTCGTAGGCATCGCGATCACCGCCGGAACGATCATGCGGCCCACGCAGGAGATCCAGCCCGACCCGAACGCCACGTCTGCGCAGCTCCGACTGCGGGATATCTGGCTTTATCGAGGCAAGAAGGGCTGGCAGCCGCGCTAACGCTTGCCTCTCTGATTCAGGCGTGCGCCGTCGCAGAAAAATGGCTGCAATCGCGCGGCAGTCGGACCGTGACTCGCAACTAATAATTGTCATCCCGAGCCTGCCGAGGGATCGAGCATGCGGCCAGTTCGGAACCAGGCGCTCGCTCGACTCCTCCTTCGTCGGAATGACAACTCCAGATGCGGCGGCGCTATCTAGGTCTCGACCACCACAGTCACCGGCCCATCGTTGACGAGCTCGACATCCATGTGCGCGCCAAACTTGCCCGTCTCGACGTGGACGATCATCCTCAAAGCTGCCACGAACGCATCAAATAGCTCTTCGCCGCGCTCATAAGGCGCGGACTCGATAAAGCTGGGACGGCGATTTTTCGCCGTCTCTCCGTAGACGGTGAAGTTGGAAACGGCTAACACCGATCCGGGCGGGTCAAGGTCGCTCAGCGCGAGATTCATCTTGCCATCGCCGTCATTGAAGGTGCGCAGCTTGGCGATGCGACCAGCCATCTTCTCGGCGTTGCTCGCGGTATCGTCCCGATGCGCCGCGACCAGAACGAGCAGGCCCACACCACAACGTCCCACCACAGTCCCATCCACCGTCACGGAAGCCCGACTTACTCGCTGAACAACCGCCTTCACAGCGCAAGGCTACCGGCAGAAAGAAAACGGCGGCGCAGTCCGAAGACCGACTCCGCCGCAAGAGGTAACGGGTTCGACGCAATTCGCGATACGATGTTCAGTGGTTACAGGAACCTGGACCGCACGCTGGGCCGATTCAAGACGATCATAGTAAAGACACCAAGCCCTAGCCCCAGCGGGATGCTCAGGCAGTTAAGCGCAGCCATGACGATAATTCCCGTCCAATTCTTGCGCTGCTCGATCCACCTCGAAGCGAAACAATTGAGCACTGAAGTTGTCACCAAGAGGGTCGCGACGACGAAGAAAATGGACCCGAATATGCCGACAAATAGCCCCGGCGGAGGTCCCGCGTGGCCCCTCGTTTGGTCCGCGGCGACCGCCCCCGTCACCGCCGCGCCGACGATAAACAAGTAGCCGCCGACGCAGCACATCACCAGCGCCTGCATCGCCGCCCAGACCTTGTAAAGCACCGCCAACGTGCGCAGATTGTTTTCATCCATCTGCACGCGGTATTGCTGCCATCCAGGATCGGGCGAATCGTATTCGGACATGACCTAGAGACGGCTGCCACGTATAATTAGCCGTGCCGCACGACCTCTCCGCCCAGCTTCAGAAGCACTTTGGCTTTTCCTCGTTCCGGCCTGGCCAAGAGAAAGTGATCGGGGCGTTGCTGGATGGCCGGTCCGCCCTCGCCGTCTTCCCCACCGGTTCGGGCAAGTCGCTCTGCTACCAGTTGCCCGCCCTGCAGATTGAGGGCCTCACCGTCGTCGTGTCCCCTCTCATCGCCCTGATGAAGGACCAGATCGACTTCCTGCGCGGACGGGGAATCTCAGCCGCCCGAATGGACTCGACCATTGCCCCCGAAGAAGCTCGCGAGATCAGCTCGTCGATCGCCGATGGCACGCTCAAATTGCTCTATATCGCCCCCGAGCGTTTCAACAACGAGCGGTTCCTCGCCGAAATGAAGAGGGCAAACATTGGGCTCTTCGCCGTCGATGAGGCGCACTGCATCTCGGAGTGGGGCCACAACTTCCGCCCCGACTATCTCAAGCTGGCCGAAGCCGCCAAGCAGATCGGGGCTGAGCGGATACTCGCGCTTACCGCGACGGCGACGCCGGCGGTTGTCGAGGACATCTGCCGCACTTTCGATATCTCGCCCGACGATGCGATCGTCACCGGCTTCTATCGCCCCAACCTCACCCTCTTTATGACCCCCGCCTCCCGCGAAGAACGCGACCGGCTCATCGTCTCGCGCCTTCAAGAGCGTCCCGCGGGGCCGACCATCGTCTACGTCACCTTGCAGAAAACGGCGGAAGCCATCGCCGACCACCTCGCCCAGCACAATCTCCCCGCCCGCGCCTATCACGCCGGGATGGAGCCCGAAGTGCGCCACGAAGTGCAGGAGTGGTGGATGCGCGAGCCGGCGGGCATCGTTGTGGCCACCATTGCGTTTGGCATGGGCATCGACAAGTCCAACGTTCGCTACGTGTACCACTACAATTTGCCGAAAAGTCTGGAGAGCTATTCGCAGGAGATCGGTCGCTCGGGCCGAGACGGCGAGCCGTCTACCGTCGAGATGTTCGCCTGTCGCGACGATATTCCCGCACTCGAAAACTTCGCGTACGGCGACACGCCCAGCGAGGAATCGCTGCGCTCGCTGGTGACGGACATCGTCAACGGGCCCGAGGAATTCGCCGTCGCGCCCTACGAGATGTCGCTGCGGTACGACCTGCGCCAACTTGTCCTGCGCACGGCGCTGACCTACCTGGAGTTGCTCGGCGTGTTGAAGCAGGGCACGCCGTTTTACTCGGGATATGAGATCAAGCCGAACCTGCCCGAACACGAGATCGCGGCGCAATTTCCAGGCGAGCATGCGCTGTTCGTGCGCGATCTTTTCAGGGTGTCGAAGCGCGGACGGATTTGGTACGGACTGAACCCAGAGGAAGCAGCCGCGAAGCTGGGCGTCGAGAGACGCCGGGTCATCCGCGCGCTGGAGGTATTCGAGGAGCGAAACCTCGCAACCGTTCGCGCCGCCGACGTGCGCACGCCTTACACCCGCATCGGGGAGGGACTTGATCCCGATGCTATCACGCAAGAGCTTATGCAGCGATTTAACCGCCGCGAGGAGCAGGAGATCAGCCGGCTGCAGCAGGTGGTCGACCTTGTGGAGCATGAGGGTTGCCAGTGGAATGCGCTCGTGGGCTACTTCGGCGAGGTTCGCCCCAAGCCCTGCGGCCATTGCGCCTGGTGCCTGACCAAGCAGCGCGCCCGAATCCCAGCGGCTAGCCTGCCGGCCATCGACATCGAGCCGGAAGCGGCGAGGGCCTTATTCGACAAGTTGCCCCCAGACTTGCGCGCGCCTCGGCAGCTGGCGAAGCTGCTGTGCGGCCTCTCCTCGCCCTCGACGAGCAAGCTTAAGCTGACGCGCGATGGGCTGTTCGGCCATTTGGAGGAGCATCGATTTGGCGACGTCCTCGCCTGGTGCGAACTGGTCGTCGCTCCCGTCCCTGCATAGCTCCTGCGGTTTCTGCGGTTAAGTGAAAACCACAACGAGCGGTAAAACGGAGCCGTGAGCTCCCACTTCGATACAATCGTCGCGCCGATCACCGGCGCGGGAGCGGCGGCGGTGGCGATTGTGCGGCTGAGCGGACCCGACGCCTGGACGATCGCGGGGAAAGTCTTCCAGCCCTGGCAACCCGACCCCCTTCGGGCGCAATACGGCCACTACCTTCATGGGGACGATGGGCTCGCCCTGCCCTTTTCGGAGGGCCACAGCTACACGGGCGAGGAGGCGGTCGAGCTTTCCATCCACGGCTCACCCGCCAGCGTGCGCGAGCTTGTCGATGTCTGCATCAAAGAAGGAGCGCGGATGGCGGAGCCGGGCGAGTTCACCCAGCGCGCCTTCCTGAACGGCCGCATCGACCTCACCCAAGCCGAAGCGGTGCGCGATACGATCGAAGCCCGCACCGAGTCACAGCTGCGCCTCGCCAACCTGCAGCGTGACGGCTCTATCAGGCGGCGCGTTCATGCGGTGCGCGAGCTCATTCTGTCCGTGCTCTCCGCCATCGAGGCTAGCGTCGACTTCAGCGAGGAGATCGGTGACCTCGACAAGCCCGGTGCGATCGCCAAGCTCAAGCAGGCGCAAATTGAGATCGAGAAGCTGCAGGAAACCGCGGGGGCCAGTCGCATTCTTCGTTACGGATTGCGGGTCGCTATTGTTGGCCCGCCCAACGCGGGCAAGTCGTCCTTGCTCAACGCGATCCTCGGCACCGACCGCGCCATTGTCACCGAACTCCCTGGCACCACCCGCGACTACGTGGAGGAGCAGATCGACGTCAAGGGCGTGCCCGTCGTGCTGATCGACACCGCCGGGCTGCGAGAGAGCGACGACCTCGCCGAGTCGATGGGCATCCAGCGTTCCCGCGCGGCGGCTGCGGGGGCGGATCACATTTGGTACGTCTATGATGCCGGTCTGGGCTGGAGCGAAGCCGACGAGTCGTTCGTCCAGACTGCTTCGGTGGGCGTAACGCTCGTAGGCAACAAAGCCGATCTCGCCTCCCCGACCCATGGCCTTCCCGTCAGTGCAACCCGCAGCGAAGGCATAGCCGAACTGCTGGCTGCACTTCCCATTGAAGAAGACCTAGCCCAGCGCGAAATCGCCGTCACTCCGCGCCACTCGGTCCTTTTACAGGCCGCCAAGGAGAGCCTGGAAGTGGCGGAGGGCACGCTTCGCGCCGACATCCCCTTCGATCTCGCCTCGGTCATCCTCATCGAGGCGCTTCACGCGCTGGGCCAGATCACCGGGGAAACGGCATCGGAGGACGTGATCACCCGCATCTTCGCCGACTTCTGCATCGGCAAGTAAACAGTGGCGGGGACATTCTTGTCCCCGACTGGACCGCAGGTCCAGCAATAGGAGATCCGGCTTCGCCGGATCGGGGACAGGAATGTCCCCGCCACGGAAACCGGAAGGGTGCCCTTCGCGTTCAAAATAGTAGTTGACAAATCCCTTGACAGCCTGACACTCAATGAGATTCGACAAACTCACCATCAAAGCTCAGGAAGCCCTGCAAATTGCGCAGTCGGTTGCCCAGCGCCACGAGCACTCCAACATCGAGGTCGAGCACATGCTGCTTGCCCTGATGGAGCAGGACGGCGGGCTGACCATTCCCCTCCTGGAGAAGGTCGGCGCGGACGCACAAAAAATCAGGCTGGACCTGGAAGCCGACCTGGAACGGGCCCCTAGAGTGCAGGGCGAAGTTGCCCATGGAGCCAACTTCTCTACGCGGCTGCAGAAGGCCATGCAAGACGCCTTCTCCATCGCAACCCGGATGAAGGACGAATATATCGCGACCGAGCACATCCTCCTCGCGTTCGTCGGCGAAGCCGGGTTCAGCGGCAAGCTTCTGCGATCCAACGGCGTCACGAAAGACGCGCTGGAGCTCGCAATCGGCGAGGTCCGCGGCGGCCGACATGTGACCGACGAGAACGCGGAGGACCGCTACCAGTCGCTCGAGAAATACGGCGTCGACATAACCGCCAAGGCGCGGATGAATAAGCTCGACCCGGTGATCGGGCGGGACGAAGAGATTCGTCGCGTCATCCAGGTGCTGAGCCGCCGCACGAAGAACAATCCAGTTCTCATCGGCGAACCGGGCGTCGGCAAGACGGCGGTGGTCGAAGGGCTCGCCCAGCGCATCGTCAGCGGCGACGTGCCGGAAGGTCTGCGTGGAAAGAGCGTGATCTCCCTCGATCTCGGCGCCCTCGTCGCGGGTTCAAAGTATCGCGGCGAATTTGAAGACCGGCTCAAGGCCGTTCTCGACGAAATCAAGCAGGCCGAGGGGGAGATTATCCTCTTCATCGACGAGCTGCACACCCTCGTGGGCGCGGGTAAGGCGGAAGGCTCGATGGACGCGGCGAACATGCTCAAACCGATGCTCGCCCGAGGCGAATTGCGCTGCGTAGGCGCGACCACGCTGAAGGAATATCAGCTATACATCGAGAAGGACAAGGCGCTGGAACGAAGGTTCCAAACCGTGCTCGTGGACGAGCCGAACGTGGACGAGACGATCTCGATTCTGCGCGGATTGAAGGAGAGATATGAGATTCATCATGGAGTTCGGATCACGGATGGTGCGCTGGTGGCTGCGGCTACCCTGAGCAACCGATATATTCAAGCCAGATTTCTTCCCGACAAAGCCATCGACCTGATGGATGAGGCGGCCTCGAAGCTGAAGATGGAGATCGACAGCGTGCCCGCCGAGATCGACGAAGTCGAGCGGCAGGTAACCCAACTCGAAATCGATCGCGAAGCGCTGCGCAAGGAAAATGACACGGCCAGCAAGGAGCGCCTCAAAGCCGCCGAGCGGAAGCTCGCCGAGCTGCAGGAAAAGTCGAGCGGAATGCGCGCAGTGTGGCAGAAAGAAAAGGACGCCATCGAGAAGGCGCGCAAGTTCAAGCAAGAGCTGGACGAGCTGCGCGGCCAGCTTGAGCAGGCTCAGCGCGAGGCCGACTGGGCGCGGGCAGCCGAAATCCAGCATGGCCGCATCCCGCAGGTCCAGCGGGAGTTGGAACTTGCCAACGAGGATATCGAGAAGGTCTCCGAGGGCAAGCGAATGCTGAAAGAAGAAGTGACGGCCGACGACATCGCGGACGTCGTGAGCAAATGGACGGGCGTGCCCGTCTCCAGGCTGCTTCAGGGCGAGATGCAGAAGCTGCTCACCATGGAGGATCAGCTCCGCACGCGGGTGGTTGGGCAAGACGATGCGCTGCGCGTGCTCGCCGACGCGATCAGGCGTTCGCGCTCGGGGCTCAGCGATCCGAACCGGCCCATCGGCTCATTCCTCTTCCTCGGCCCGACCGGGGTCGGAAAGACCGAGACTGCCAAGGCGCTTGCAGAATTCCTGTTCGACGACGAGCGCGCGATGATCCGCATCGACATGAGCGAGTACCAGGAAAAGCATTCCATCGCCCGCCTCATCGGCGCACCTCCCGGCTACGTAGGCTACGAAGAAGGGGGCCAACTCACGGAGCCGGTCCGCCGTCGGCCCTACAGCGTTGTCCTGCTCGACGAAGTCGAGAAAGCCCATCCCGAGATATTCAACGTCTTGCTGCAGCTTCTGGATGACGGGCGGCTGACCGACGGACAGGGCCGTACCGTCGACTTCCGCAACGCAGTCGTCATCCTCACTTCTAACCTCGGATCCGAGTTCTACGGCGACCCGCTGCAGAACGACAACACTTGGGAAGTGACCAAGCAGCGCGTGATGGACCGCGTCCACGAATTCTTCCGGCCGGAGTTCATCAACCGGCTCGACGACATCATCATCTTCCACTCGCTGGGAGTGAACGAGATCAAGGAGATCGTGAAGATCCAGCTGCGCCATCTCACCGAGCGGTTGGCAGATCGACGCATCGAGCTGGAACTGAGCGACGAGGCCTCGCTGCACATCGCAACCGCGGGTTACGATCCCGTCTTCGGAGCAAGGCCGCTCAAGCGGGCGATTCAGCGCGATCTAATGAATCCGCTCGCCCAGTCAATCCTGCGCGGCGAAATCCTTGAAGGCCAGAAGGTGCGGGTCGGCTACAAAGACGGCGCGTTCACGTTTGAGTCCAAGGCACCGGTCGCGCCGTAGCATCGGCTTCTAGCCAACGGGTAGCGAGGGCATCCTGGCCCCGTCTGGCCACGTTCTATTCGTAGGGGCAATCTGCGAAAGCATCGATTTCGCGATTATCGAGAAAGCTGTCCAACAAACCGACTTGACGGAAGCTCAGCTACGAAGTATCCATCTCGCGATTTCACCCGCCCGAAGAGATGCTCAGGATTATGCCAACGCGATTCGCCACGACTTCCAGTACCAGTTCATCCCCGCTGCATTCGAGACAATGGACGCGAAGGCGTTCGAGGCGATGTCACAGGCGAACAGCTTCTTATATCCCCATGAGGACCGCGACGATTCCGATATGATCGCGGGGGAAATGGACTGGCCAACGACTCTCCGCAAGGAAGGCGATCTGGCACGTGCCGCCATTGCAAACTGCTCTCGTCCCTGGCTAAAGCAAGATTGATCGGCGGAGAAGGCACTCCAAAAGATCATCGACCAACGCCCCAAAACTCCAGAGCTGAAGAAAAGCGATGGCGAATTGAGAACGGCTGGGCGAAAGCCGTTTAGAAACAACAGCTTAGGTCGATCCCAAACGGGTTGGGGCTGATGTTGCTCTCCGAATTGGGAACCAATTACAACGGCTTCATCGGCGCTTCTTTTCGGTATCGGACTGTTCGCGAAGCGGAGCGACTGCTTGTGTCCTTGAAGCTGTACAAACTCCATTACCGAAATCTTCCTCCCAGGTTGGCCAGCCTGCAGGAACTGGGATTGCCTGGACCAGCCCCCATTGATATGTATGCTGATGCTCCGTTTCACTACGATAGAGCCCGTAGCATCTTCTGGAGCGTTGGCGAGAAGAGCGTCAACGACGGCGGGCAGGCCGAACCCAGGCGTTGGCGGGGTCCAGACATTGTTTGGCACATCCCGTAAGATGGCACCCCTCGGAAATCGAGGCACACCCCAACCCCGATGGATACCGCGGTGACGGATACTAGGTCATGAACGAGAAATCTGCCCGACGTCGCAAGGTAGCGCGGATGACATTGGGGACCGTTGCAGTGCTTCTGGCGGCCACCTTCTTGTATCTCCGAAGCCTGTGGCAGATCCACATAGACACCGCCGACTTCGATGAGCTCGTAGCGAGCGTCGGTCTCAACGCGACACCACTGCCGTCAACTGAAGTCGTGCCCTTCGAACAGCTTAAGACCATCACCCATGTTGCCGGGAGCCCCGGCGGGTTGCCATGGGGCATTACGACTGCGAGCTATCACTCCGACGTCGAGATCGGCGCCCATGCGTCCGACATCATGGCGGCGCGACAGATCACCGACCGATTCGAATCGTTCTCGGCAGGTCGCGGCTTCGATCCATCGATCATTGATATCTCTGCGATTCGACAGCAATGCCGAGCGCTCCGCCAAATCATGCTCCTCTACGCGATGCAGGCTCAGCTCGCCCTGCTTCACAAGGATTCTGCTACAGCGCTGAATCGACTGTTGAAAATGCTGGCGCTCGAAAGAAACGCCACTTCAACGGGCAACGGGGAAACCCGCCAGGAAAGCCGGATTTCTATCGATGAGCTCCTCTTTAGGTCCATCATCGCTGCGGCCTCGCGCGGCTTGTTTACTCCGGCACAACTCCGGGAGCTGTATGCGTCCGTTGAGCCGGGCGGGGCCATCGATCCGGTCGCTCAAGAATATATTCGGGAAGACCTGAAGGAAACGCTTCGAGTGTTGACCACCATCAAAAGCGCGGATGATCTTCATGGGTTAACCGATCAAGCAATGCTCACACCAAGCCAGCAGGCCACTCTGCTTTCTGGAGAATTGGACGTTCGCGCAACCGCCGCGCTCGCGCATAAATTCGCCAATATCCTCCTGGCAAACGTAGCCAACCCTTGGAATAACCAAGATGGTTCAATACCGACATCGATAGAAGCCCTCAGCAAAATGATTCCCGGGATACCCCCGTCGGACGACAACGGCGAAATCGATTTTTTGCGAAAGCTGAAATACAAGTGGGCGCTCGTCCATACGCCCAACGTGCTCGGAATTTGGACCCTACTCATTCTTCAAGACACCGGCTTCGGGCTCGTCCGACAGTCCTTTGCCTATCGTGCGCGGCGCGATGCGACGAGGGAGATTATTGCGATCGCGTTATATCGAAAGCTGCACGCCGGCGCGTTCCCAAAGAGCCTTGATGCGTTGAAGCGATTAGGGCTCTCTGGGCCAGTTCCCAAGGATAGCTTCAGCGATTCAGCCTTCCGATATGACAGTGCGCGCCGCCTTCTATGGAGTATCGGGCCCAACACCAAGGACGATCACGGCAAGACGGGCGCGCCATGGTGGAACGGGCCTGACATCGCGTGGAACATCGGCTAGGATTAAGGGACTATGGGGAAACAGCTATCTCGTCGCAGTCTCATGAAGGGCGCGGTTTCAGGAGCCGTTGCAGCCGCAATAGTTCCTTTAGCGGCCGCGCAGGAGAAGAAGCCGGCCGATGCGAACATCGATCGACGCTTGGCTGAGACCGAGAAGAAGCTGGCGAAGCCGCTGACGCCTGAGGCCCGCAAGCTCACCCGCGAAGCCCTCAAGGCGGTCGAGAAATCGATGGCGGATCGACTCAAGACGAAGCTGCCCGAAAACAGCGAGCCGTGCATTCTCTACGTGGCCACGGAGCATAAGCGATGAATCCCTTCGCATCCATCGCCGACCAGGCCAAGGCGCTGCGCGGGCGTCAGGTGTCCTCGGCCGAGCTGACCCAAATGTACTTGGAGCGGCTCAAGACCGTCGGACAGCAATACCGCGCGGTCGCGCTCCTGCTCGAAGACTATGCGATGCGCCGCGCGCACGAGGCGGATGCGACGATGGGCTCGGCAAAGAGCCCGCTGCACGGGATTCCCTACGGTGTCAAGGACTTGCTCTCCCTCGCCAATTTTCCCACCGAGTGGGGCTCGCCGGGCCACAAGGGCCAGGTGTTCGATTACGATTCGACCGTCGTCGCACGCCTCAACGCTGCCGGCGGCGTGCTCACCGCGAAGCTCGCCTCGATCGAACTTGCGGGCGGAGGCAACTACGACATCGCCGGCGCATCGTCGACCGGCGCGGCGCTCTGCGCTTGGGACAAGACCTTGTGGGCGGGAGGCTCATCAAGCGGCCCCGGAGCCGCGACTGCCCTCGGCCCGGTCGCGTTCTCGATCGGTACCGAGACTAGCGGCAGCATCACTTGCCCTTGCGCCTTTAACGGCCTCACTGGCTTCCGTCCGACTTATGGGCGGGTGAGCCGGCACGGCGCGATGGCACTGTGCTGGACGCTCGACAAGATCGGCCCGATGTGCCACTCCGCCGAGGATTGCGCAATCGTGCTCGATACCATCGCCGGCTCGGATCCCCTGGACGGCAGCACGTTCGGCGAAAAGCTCAACCTGCGAAGGAGATCGGCGCGGCCTAAGATCGGCCTGCTCAAAGAAGACTTCAAGGGCAACAAGGCGGAGGCCTGCGAGAAGGCGTACAACGAGACGCTGTCGGTGCTGAAGAAGCAAGGGTACGAAACGGTCGACGTGGCCTGGCCCGATCTCCCGTATGGAATGGCGATGGACCTGATCGTCAATGCCGAAGGAGCCAGCGCCCACGAGAATTTCATTCGCGGAGAGAACTTCCAGAAGCTGGCCGACGTGAACCAGGTGGCGGGTTTTGCCGCCGCTCTCGAAGTCCGAGCAGTTGATTATCTCTGGGCGATGCGCCTGCGCACGGATGCCCTGAAGGCGAACGCCATCTGGGACAAATGCGACTGCATCTTCACCCCCATCTTCTATCACCGCGCGCCCAAGGCGGATAAGCCGCTCGGTCCGCAGTTCGAGAACTTCGGCGGGGACAGCATCACGCCATCTAACCTCCTCGGCTGGCCGGCGATGGCCTTTCCCATTGGCTTTGAAGACGGCGCGCCGCTGGGCGGGCAGATCATCGCGCCAGCCCGGCGAGAGGACACCTGCTACAAGGTGGTGCGCGATTTTCAGCGCGACTCCGACCTGCACCTCCGCCGTCCGCCAGGTCTGTAGAAGCGAACCGCCACGCGCACCCTGGAATCATCCGCGCTTAGGCGCGAGTCCTTCTCCGGCGTGGCGGAGCCATTTCCCCACGTGGTGGAGTCATTCCCCGGCGTGGTGGAGCCATTCTCCGGCTCGCGGCGGAGGTCGCTTCGCTAACATCGGCGCGGGAACCATCCCCTCCCTTGATGGGAGGGGGAAGGGGGAGGGAGCCCGAGCCCGCGGACACGTCATCCTGAGCGCAGAGGCGAGCCGTGCGAGTGCTCGCAGCCGAAGGACCGCCGTGAACACGCATTGTTGCAGCGGTCTTTCGATTCCCCGCTGGGGAGCGGCCTCGCTCAGGATGACGGCGCGGCGGAGCCGCCTCGGAATGCCGGAGCGCAGCTCCAGCCTTACACGGCTGGAGCTGTCGCCTCACAAGGCTGGAGCCAGCGGCGTCAGTGGCAGATCCCTCGGCTTCGTACGGGATGACAAGGCGCTATCGCGCAAACAGTAATTCCAGCTGGTGCACGCCCACCGCAGCCAAGTAAGCCAGGACGGTCATGTAGGTAAACATGAACGCCGCCCACTTCCACGAGTTGGTCTCCCGCTTCACCGTCGCCAGCGTCGCCATGCACTGCGCGCACAAGGCGAAGAAGACCATCAGGCCGATTGCGGTCCAGCCGGTAAACAGCGGCCGGCCGTCGGGCCACTTCGACTGGGCCAGAGACTTCCGCAAGTCCGCCGAACCCTCGTTCACGTCGTTGCCCAAATTGAAGATGATCCCCAGCGACGGCACCACCGTCTCCCTCGCCGGGAAGGCGGAGAGGATTGCCGTCGTGATGCGCCAGTCGAACCCCGCCGGGCGGAAGATCGGCTCGATCGTCTTTCCAAAGCTCCCGAGGAACGAGTGCGCGAGCTGCTCTTCGTCCACATACTTCGCGATCTCATCCTTCGTCGCGCTGGGGTTCGAGACGACAAAGCTCGCGGTGTACTGCTGCGCCGCCTCGTTGGAGCGCGGGAAGTAGCTGAGCGCCCAGATAAGCATCGACATAAACACGATGATCGTGCCCGCCGTCTTCACAAAGACCTTGCCGCGGAAGTACATCGCCAGCCAAACGTCACGCCACTTCGGAAGCTGATACGGCGGCAACTCGAGCAGGAACGGCAGCCGCTTCCCGCGCAGAATCTTCCGATTGAGGATGTACACAATCGGCACCGCCACGATCAGCCCGAGAAAGTGCATGGCGAAGAGGGTGAAGCCCGCCCAAAACGCGCCGAACTTAGGCTGAATGAAGGCCCCGATGAGGAGCAGATAAACCGGCAGTCGAGCGGAGCATGACATGAGCGGAGCGACCAAGATCGTCGCCAAACGACTCTTCGGGTCGGGCATGACGCGGGCCGACATAATGCCGGGAATCGCGCATGCGAAGCTCGACAGGAGCGGAATAAAAGCCCGCCCGTTCAGCCCACACCAGCCCAGCAGCCGATCCATAAGAAAAGCCGCGCGCGCCAAGTAGCCCGTGCCCTCGAGCACCGCGATAAAGAAGAACAGAATCAGGATCTGCGGAAGAAATACCAGCATCCCGCCGACGCCGCCGATCAAGCCATCCACCACCAGCGACTGCAGGATCGGCACACCCGCCAGATGAGGCGATACGGTCTTGCCGATGAGGTTGAAAAACGCCTCGATCCCATTCATCACGGGCTGGGCAAACGTGTAGATGCTCTGGAACACTAGATACATCAACCCCACGAAGACAATCAGCCCGAACACGCGGTGGACCAGCAGCGCATCGAGCCGGTCGGTGATCGTGCGCTTTTTCGGCGCCACCGTTTCCTGCAGCACCGCCCGCTGCACCATCGCCGCCCATTGGTAGCGTGTGCCCACGTCGGCCTTCGGGCTTTCGGAAACGCGCTCCGTGAGGTGCGCCCGAGCCTCCTCGAACGGTTCCTCAAGCTCGGGGAAATCGCTTAGAAACTTCTGGAAATTCTTGCTCGGCTCGAGCAGGCCCTCGCGAACCTCCGCGTTGCTGAAGTCAGCGCCGAGGCGGGCCATGCGCTCCCTGAGCGAGGCGATGCGCGTCTCTATCGCGTCGGGAAGACCAAGCTCGAAGCGCGGATGCTTGGGCATTTCGAGATTGCGCTCGATTGCCTCCTTCAGATCGGTCAAGCCTCTGGATTTGTGGCCCACCACCGGCACCACTTCGCAGCCGAGCAGGTTGGAGAGCCGGACCAGGTCGATCTGCTTGCCGTTCTTCTTGAGGCGATCGACCATCGTCAGCGCGACGAGGATCGGATGCCCCGATTCGGCAAGCTGCGTATAGAGATAAAGGTTCCGCTCAAGGTTGTCCGCGTCCATCACGCAGACGAGGAGATCAGGCTTCGATGTGCCCTTAGCGACACCTTCAATCACATCGACGGCCACCCGTTCGTCTTCGGAAACCGGCGCCAGGCTGTAAAGGCCGGGAACGTCGATCACCTCGACCGTTTCTTCGGCGAAGCGCAGTGTGCCGGAGACCTTCTCGACGGTCACTCCTGGATAGTTGCCGACCTTTTGGTACGAGCCGGTGAGGGAGTTGAAGAGGGTTGTTTTCCCTGCGTTCGGATTTCCAACAACGGCGACGAGCTTGTGGGTCTTCAGCTCTGAACCAGCTCGACCTCGTATTCTCTCGTTTCGTGTTTGCGCAGGCATAAGCGATATCCGCGGAGATCGATCTCGATCGGATCGCCAAAAGGAGCGATCTTGACAACCTTGAATTGGGTGCCAACGGTAAGACCCATCTCCTGCAGCCGCATCACATCATCCGAATTGCCGGTGATGCGAACGACCTTGCCACTCATTCCTTTTCGTAGGTCGGCGAAGGTCATTGCTTGTTCGGTAGCGGCCACATAATCAATCTACCCAAAAATGTATAGTTTCTTTCCGCCATTCTGCTCATGACTCGCCAAGACGGCAATTTGAACCCGGATGTTCAGCGAACGAGCACGAAATACTTGGGGTCGGGCTTGGCGTTGACTTGCAAATTTACCTCCCAAACAAACCGGACTTGCTGAGGCTGCATGTTCGGATCGGGCGCAAGCAGCTGCTCAAGCGTGTACCGCAGCAGACGTCCGTCGTCCGCGATCACCAACTCGTATTTGCCGCCGATATCCGCCTCGCCGTAGGGCCGCCAATGGCCGATGATCGAGTTCGCCGTCATGTCGCCCAGCTTCACGCGGCCGTTGGGCGAGAAGGTGGCCCACATCATCACGTCGTGCTCGAGATCCTCATGTCGCGAGATGGCGATGTCAAGTGGAACGGACCGGTCGCCGATGCTGTCGCGCGCCGCGACCGAGTAGATGCGCTTGAAATCGTAGGTTCCGTTGCGGGATGTGATGGGCTCGATCAACCGCTGCACGACTCCGACGTTCTGGTTGGGCGACTCGTAGGAGAAGAATCTCCCATCGCTGCTGACGATCCAGCGGCGAGGCTCCGATCCGCCCTTGTCTTGCCTGATAAAGAGCTTCGCCGGCTTCTCGAACTGCAGATACGTCGTCATGCTCGACTGGCCGCCGCCAGCGTAGCCTGTCAGGGTGATCGAGCCGACCATCGTGTTGGCGTCGGCGTAAACCTTCAGCATCTTGCTGATGAGCGCCTTGCAGTCGGCCGCGTTGGCCAGGCCGGCCTGGGCCGGGGCCTGATCTTGAGGGGTGACAGTGATTAATGCAAATGCTGCGAGCGCGGTTAACATCCTATTCTCCAGTGCCTGCCCACTTCACATCCTGGACGCCTTCGACCGCGTTAGCGGTTCGAGCGGCGACGAAGAGCCAGTCCGATAGACGGTTCAAGAACACTTTCGCTTCGTCAGACACAAACTCATTTACGTCAAGGGCCAGCACCTGTCTCTCCGCGCGGCGGCAAATCGCCCGCGCCGCATGTAGGTGGGCGGCGGCAGGACAGCCGCCGGGAAGAATGAAATTGGCGAGGGGCGGAAGCTGTTCGGTTTGGCGGTCCATCGAGTTCTCGAGGAATTCGGACTGCTTATCACCAATTGCTCGGTGCTGCATCCGGACCGGGGACGCAACCTCTGCGCCGAGGTCGAACAGCCAGTTCTGCACCTTCTCCAACTCTCCGTCGAGCACCTTGTCCGCCAGCGAGGTTCGGACGACGCCAAGGGCGGCATTCAGCTCATCGATATCGCCGATCGCAGCGATTCGAGGACTGATTTTCTCAACACGCGAGCCCCCGATCAACCCCGTCATCCCCTTATCGCCGGTCTTCGTGTAGATCTTCATGGGTTGCTGGGTGGTTGGGTCGTTAGGTGCGATGGGTCGTCGGGTGTCGGGCGTTGGGATCGTTGGGTTGATGGTTCGTTGGGCTTGGCGAATGGGTCGATCTTAGTCGAATTCAATACCCAATACCCAACACCCGTTCACCCCCTCAGCACCATCCAAACAAACTTCGGCAGGCTCTTCACCTTCGCGATTTTGCTCGGGTTCAGCATGAGCCGCCATAACCACTCCAGCTTCATCGTCTGAAACAGCTGCGGCGCCCGTTTGGTTCGCCCGCTGAACACGTCGAAGGAGCCGCCGACCCCCATCGCGACCGGAGCCTGGATGATCGGCATCGTATCGCGGATGAATTTCTCCTGGCGCGGAATGCCCATCGCGACGAAGAGAAAATCCGGCTTCGACTGGGCAACCTCTTGCGCCACGACCTCGTCGCTGTCGGGCGGAAAGAAGCCGTGCCTGACGCCGACGATGTTGCACCCGGGGTGCTTCAAGCGCAACTTTTCCGCCGCCATTTCAGCGACCCCAGGAGCCGCCCCCAGGAAATAAACGCGGTATCCCTTCTCCGCGCTGAGCCGGCAAATCTGATCCACGAGATCGACGCCGCTCACCCGCTCCGCGATCGGCTGCCCAGCGCGCCGAGCCGCCCACATGACCCCCACGCTGTCGGGCGTTACGAGATCGGCGCTTTGCAAAATTTGAAGGTGCTCAGGATCAGACTGCGCCTGAGCTAGTCCGCTGGCATCGGCGGTGACGACCAAATGAGGCTTCCGCTCCGCAACGAATCCTTCGAGAATGGCGAGCGCCTGCGACATCGTCACCCGGTCCACCGGCGCGCCCAGGATGGAAACGCGCGCGGGACGGTCCATCTCAAGCTTCGTGGTCATGGGGTCTGTCCTGAATCGTACCGGGCGGAATTCGCGCGAAATTTGGCACCTCAACAGATGGACGGCTCTGGGCCCGACATTGGAACCAGGAACGAGTGCATACCTCTTTCAGACCACCCAACCGAGCAGACGGGGTGTAAACTCGCCCGGTAACGCGACCGGCACGCCACGCGTTTGAACCTAAGATGAACCGAATTTGCGCCTCTCTCGCCCTGCTCCTCCTGAGCCTCCTTGCGTTCGCGCAAAGCAACACCCCGCCGACGATAAAGCTCTCCTTCCCGAAGCAGGCCAAGGCCGGCGCGACGGTGATGGGCGTCGTGGAAGTCAGCTTCGCCGAGGGCCTGCACGGCTACCAAAACCCGCCGTCCGGCGAGTATCAGATCCCCGTGGCGGTTTCGGTGAACAAGCAATTCAAGCTCGTCAAAGCCGCCTACCCGAAAGGCATTGCCAAGGCGACAGGCGGCGATCCGACCCCGGCAGCGGTGTATGAGGGCACGATAAGGATTCCGGTTACCGTGAAGGTCCCGGCCAAGCCCGGCCAAAGCGAGATGAAGATCAGCCTCAACTACCAGCAGTGCAACGCCAGTTCCTGCTTCCCGCCGTCTACCGTGAGCAGCACGGTCAAGCTGAAGGTCGTCAAGAAGTAATGCGCGTGGGCTCGGTCGAAATCGGCTCCGGGCCGCTCACCATCATCGCCGGTCCCTGCCTCGCGGAAAGTGAAGAGCTTTGCCTCCAGGTCGGATCGCGCATGCAGGAGCTATGTACTAGGCACGGCTTCAACTACATCTTTAAGGCCTCCTTCGATAAGGCCAACCGCACGTCCGGATCGACCGAGCGCGGATTCGGCATGTTGGAGGGTCTGGGCATCATCGCGCGGGTGAAGGAAAGGCTCGGCGTGCCGGCAACGACCGACGTGCACGGCCCGGAGCAAGCGACTCCCGCCTCGGCGGTGGTTGATCTGCTTCAGGTCCCCGCCTTCCTTTGCCGCCAGACTGATCTGCTCCAAGCCTGCGCCCAAACCGGCAAGCCGGTAAATGTGAAGAAGGGCCAGTTTCTCGCCCCCTGGGATTCGAAGAATATCGTCGACAAGCTGCGTTCCTTCGACGCCGCCGGAATCATGCTCACCGAGCGCGGCACGAGCTTCGGCTATAACACCCTCATCGTCGACATGCCCGGCCTCGAGACCATGCGATCGTTCGGGGTTCCGGTGTGCTTCGATGCCACCCACTCGGCGCAGCGTCCCGGTGGAGCCGGAACTGAAACCGGCGGGGTGCGGGAGACGATCCCCGCCATGGTCCGCGCCGCCGTCGCTGTCGGCATCGACGCCTTGTTCCTGGAGGTGCATCCCGACCCGGCGAACGCCTTGTCTGATGCGTCGACGCAGTGGCCGCTGGATCAGGCGGATGAGATATTGTCCCAGGCAAGGCGCATCTGGGAAGCCACGCGCTAGTGCTTGTCATCCTGGAAGTGAGCCTTCGAACTGAAAGGATCTATCCGTAGTCGCCCCCAGTTCCGTGTGCAAGAAGCACCCAACGTCAGATCCTTCCACTCGCGCTCGTTCCTCGCGCAGTTCAGGATGACAAATACTCCAGGTGATCATCGGCCAGACACAACAACGACGCCACTAAATGGCCGAATCGCGGCAAGGAACTGATCCGCGTTCTCGATCGGGGGCTCTTGCTGGTGCACTTTCAGCACCTTCCCGTCCGGGGAGACGACCACGTAGATGGGAAGCGTCTCAACGCCGGTGAACTTGCGCTGAAGCGCCTGGTTCGCCTTGTCCTCCGCCGAACCCTCGTCGGTAAATAACCGAGCCAGCACGAACTTGCCGAGTTCTCGTTCCACCTCCGGACGAGTGAACACGTTCTCCTCGATATCGCGGCAGTTCGTGCAGTAGATGCCTGTGAAGTCGATGAACACGTTTTTCCCGCTCGCCTTGGCCTCAGCCACCGCGGCGTCGTACGTGCTGATCCACACGAGGTTGCTCATCCGCTTCCCGGCCTGGCCGGGATAGGGATCGGGAGGAAGGAAGGCAGAAAGCTGCCCCAGCGGACGCCCCTGTAATCCGGCCAAGCAATACACCGCAAGACCCAATGTCGCGAGGCCGAACGCCCGCCGAACAAGTCCAGGCTTCGTCCCGGTGTCATGCGAGAGCCGCAGCCAGCCAAGCAGATAAAAGCCTCCAATAGCAGCGGTCGCCGCCCAAATCGCTAGAAACACCGGCCGAGTGAGTAAGGTCAGATGCCAAGCGAGATCGACATTCGAAAGGAACTTGAGGGCTGCCATCAGCTCGAGGAATCCCATGAAGGCCTTCACGGTGACCAGCCAGGCACCCGAACGTGGCAGCTTGCTCAGGAAGCTGGGAAACAGCGCGAGAAGGAAGAATGGCAAGGCGAAGGCGGTGCTGAACGCCAGCATCCCCATGATCGGAAAGAGCAATCCTCCCTGAGTCGATGTGGCCAATAGCGTCCCCACGAACGGAACGGTGCAGGTGAAGCTGGTCAGGGTGAATGTCAGACCCATCAGCAGCGGTCCAATCAAACCACCTGCGCGAGACTTGCTGCCGGCGGTGTTGACGAGACGGCTCGGCAACCGAATCTCAAAAACGCCAAACAGACTGGCCGCAAGAACGATAAACAGCGTCGCGAGCCCCAGATTCACCCAGACGTTCGTGGCGATGAGCCGGACACCGCTAGCGCTAACGATCACGCCCAAAGCGGTAAAGGTTCCGATGATGCCGAGGCAGTAGGCGATCGGCCCGCCATAGCTCGTCTTCTCGCCCGGTTGCGCGTTCTGCTTAGTGAAATAGCTCACCGTAATCGGGATCATCGGGAAGACACAGGGGGTGAGCAGCGACAGCAGCCCGGCCCCAAACGCCAGCAGCATGAACGGCAGAAGGCCGCTATCTTGGGCCTTCCGAATCTGTGCCGTTGTCGCGTCCACCGGCCCCGCCTGCGCCGGCTGTGCGACGGCTGCCGGGAGCGGCTTAAGATCCTTGAACTCGGCCCGAGCCAGGCCGGGAGCCACCGTAAAGCTGACCTCGACCGGGAAGTCCTTCGGGGGGTTGCAGACCTGCGCGTTGCAGGTCATCGCGTTCACCGTCACCGTCGGATGGCCGGCCGCCGTGATCCGCACCGGCGCATAAAAGGTCGCCGTGTCGCTGAAGAGCCCGACCACCTTCCCGAAGTTCGGGTCGTTCTCCTGCTTGGGCGGCGCCTCCTCGATCGGCCCCGCAAGTTCAAGACCGGTAACCGTGATCGAGGTGGCCTTCGGCCCCTTCGGAACGGGCACGATGGAATAGGTGTGCCATCCAGCCTCGAGCTTGCCCGTGACCACGATCCGTGCGACCTCGCCGGCGCGAACATCATCACGGTCGAGCTTCGCCGACCACGTCACCGACTCGGCTGCACCCGCCAGCACGGCAAAGCCGGCGAGCAGCAGCATTAGGATCAGGCGGATGGGCTTGGTCATTCCTCTACATACAATACGTGGGCCGGCCTCATAGTTCCGCGCCCACCTCTTTGTCATCCTGGAAGTGAGCCGGCGAACTGAATGGATCTGCCGGTAGTTGCCCTCAACCTATTGACCAACGGATTTCAGTGTCAGATCCTTTCACTCGCGCTCTTACCTCGTGTAGTTTCAGGATGACTACTCGATGATTGTCATCCTGGAACTGAGTTGGCGAAGTGGAAGGATCGCAGATGTAAGGGCGTTGTCAAGGATGAAACCGCGCGTCCGTTCATGCGATCCTTCCAGCCGCGTCGTTCCTCCGCAATTTCAGGATGACTACAGATATCTCCCCAGCCAGTCCCGATTGTTCTCCACCATCGGCGGATACCAGTCGTGGCCCCAATCGTATTCCTGCATGACCTTCTCGCCCGGTAGGGCCTCAAAGATCGCGCGCACCTGTTCCGGCTTCACCGCCGGATCCTTGAGCCCCAGCGACACGTGAGTCGGAACCCGGCACCGCGTCGCCAGATTGAGCGTGTCGAAGTAGCTCAGGGTGTGCAACACCGTCGATTCCCCCGTGATGTGCGTCTCCGTGACCCAGTCCTGCAGTTCCTTCAGCGGGTAGCGATAGACGTGCTTGAACAGCATCCGGTTCATCCCGCCGAGAAACGGCAGGTCGGCGCAAACAGCCTTCACGCGCTCGCACCACGCGCCGAGCCAGATCGACATCCCGCCGCCCTGGCTCATCCCCATCGACCCGATATTATCGACACTTGCGATCTCCGCGAGCACGCGCGAAGCGATCACCGCGTTTTGGTACATGCTCCGGAATATCCAATCCTCCTTCGAATGCACGCCCTGCGCGAAGTAGCCGCGCGCCGCCCCGTACTTCTCGCGGTGGAACGGCTCCTCGCCGAAGAAGTTGAAGCTCATGCTCGCGAAGCCTTCGCGGGTCCCGTACTGATTGGGCAGCACCGATTCCCGGCCGTAAGGTTGGAGCCAGAGAAATGCCCTAGCTGGGAGCGCCGGCGCATCCGGCGATGCCACCCATCCTTTCAGCCGCTCGCCGCCGATCCCGCGAAACTCAAGCGTGCGCACCTCGTGCAGCTCGCTCATAGCGCCCGCCGCCATCTGCCCAGGCTCTAATGGTGGAACGACAAGCGGAGGGTGAAGCTGATAGTCAAGCGGCGCAGCCTCCGCCTCGGCGGTGTTGGCACGCCAGAAATCGTCGAACCCTTCTGGAACGTAAGGCTCGATCAAGCGCCGACGGCTCGCTGCTCAGCCTCGACATGCATGCCCGTCGTCATGAGCCAAGCGGTCGCCCGCTGAATCTCCTCGACCGGCCCAATAAACTGCAAATGCAGCCAGCCAAAGTCGGTGTCGACGTTCGCCTTCACGATCCGGACCCCGATGTTGAAGTCCCGGCACAGCGAGCTGATCCAAGTCGTAGCAACGGCATCCTTGCTTGCGCTTACATTCACGTCGACGGTTGGCATACCGGTTGGGAGTTTACCGGCTGGCACCGGTCCACTGATGGGATGACTTGTGAGGGGCTGATGGGGTGATGGCCTGACGGTCTGAGGTGCTGAGGAACTGAATCCTACTTCTTTGGGATACACCACTTCTCTGAGTTATTAATCATGCCCACGTCGAACGCAGGAGCTTTTCGTAGTCTTCAATGAGCTTGTCAGCAATTTCCTTCGATGCGTACTCGCACTCCTGAACATAGTCAAGCCACGCCTGCGTTTCGTAGATCTCGGATTCCACATCGCTTAATTTGCTCACAAACGCCGCTGGATAACGCCTTTTCCCCCACGCTTCTGCGATATTTGCACTGACCGATCGGCTTGAGCGTCTGACTGGATCGGTCAAAGAATAGGTTTCATGCTTCGGAAAAGCGGCGCTTAGCCTGAAACTCTCAATCGCAACTGCCTTGCTCCGCTGATAGACATCCAGTTCGCGGAAGCTGCGAATCAACATTTAATCCAATATATCAGCTCATCAGCTCATCACCCCATCACCCACTCATCCCTCACCTTCATCACCTCATCACCTCGTCACCCCCTCAGCCCATCACCTCATCACCCCCGCAGCCCATCACCTAACCAGCCGGTATTCTCGAACCATGGCGTTGAGCAAAAAGACGGTTGAGGATATCGACGTCAATGGCAAAAAAGTGTTGGTTCGGTGCGACTTCAATGTGCCACTCGAGAACGGAAAAATCACGGACGACCGCCGCATCACCGAGGCGCTTCCTACGATCAAATATCTGCTCGATCACCGTGCGATCGTCCTCCTCTGCAGCCACCTGGGCCGGCCCAAGGATGGGCCGTCTTCGGAGTTCAGCCTCAAGCCGGTCGCCACGAGGCTGACTGAATTGCTCAAACGCGAAGTCAAGCTGCTCCCGGACTCCATTGGCGATGAGGTGGAGCGAGCCTGCAAGAGCGCGAAGCCGGGCGATGTAATCCTGCTTGAGAACGTCCGCTTCCACAAGGAAGAGGAAGCGAACGATCCCGCGTTCGCCCGCCAGTTGGCGTCGCTTGCCGAGGTCTACGTGAACGATGCCTTCGGCACCTCCCACCGCGCCCACGCATCCACCGAAGGCGTCGCCCACATCCTCCCCGGGGTCGCAGGATTTCTCATTCAGAAGGAACTCAAATACCTCGGCGCGGCTCTCCACACCCCCGAGCGCCCGTATGTCGCGATCATGGGCGGGGCGAAAGTCAAAGACAAGATCGAGGTCATCGAGAGCCTGCTGCCGAAGGTTGACAAACTGCTGCTCGGCGGCGGTATGGTCTTCACGTTTTACAAAGCGCAGGGCCACGAAATCGGCAAGTCGCTGCTCGACGAAGGCAGCATCGAATACGCGCGGCGTCTGTTAAGCAAGCAAGGCGGCAAACTCGTCCTGCCCGTCGACGTGGTCATTGCCAAAGACCTCTCGCCCAATGCGGGAAGCTCAGTTGTGGATGTAGATTCGATCCCCGCCGACATGATCGGCGCCGATATCGGGCCCAAGACCCGCAAGATGTTTGCCGACACCATTCGCGGAGCTCGACTGGTCGTTTGGAACGGCCCGATGGGGGTCTTTGAAATGAAGCCGTTCGAAGCGGGCACGAGAGCGGTCGCGGAAGCGATGGCCGAAAGCGATGGAACCACGATCGTCGGCGGCGGCGACTCGGCAGCAGCGGTCGAAAAGTTCGGCCTCGCCGACAAGATGACCCATGTCAGCACCGGCGGCGGTGCCAGCCTCGAGTTCCTTGAGGGCAAGGAGCTACCGGGCATCGCAGCGCTTCAAGATCGTTAGCCTCCACAAGCCACAGCTCGGCAAAGTGGGTCGAGCTGGCCCAGGCTGGGGCTGCCGATCAAGACTTTGCGGCAGGCTTTGCCGCCAGACCGTTGATAATCTTCCACTCATCTGCCTCAATCGGCATCACGCTCAGCCGCTGGCCCTTGCGATTAACGAGACACCCCTCCAGCCCCGGCGTCTCGCGCAGCTCGGCGAGGGCGATCACGCGCGGAAACTTCTCCAGAAACACGACGTCCCGAAGCAGCCATCGAGGCTTTTCGCGCGGGCTTTTCGGATCGTAGTAGTGGCTGCTCGGATCAAACTGTGTCGGATCTGGATAGGCTTCGCCAACGATCTTCATCGTGCCTATCACCCCGCTGGGGTCGGCGTTCGAATGATAGAAGAAAGCCAAATCGCCATCGCTCATATCATCGCGGAAGTAGTTGCGCACCACATAGTTGCGGCACCCCTCCCACATATCCGGCTTCCCCGAGCGCTTCAGATCGTCGATCGAGTAGGTGTCGGGTTCGGACTTCATGAGCCAGTGACGCATGAAGGAATGATTACCCCATCAGGCACTTTGGGGTCGTTGGGTTTGGGATCGTGGGGTCGTTGGGTGTCGGGTGTCGGGTATCGGCCTAAACCACAAAGGGCCAACGAGCACAAGGAAACACAAGGGAACACAACGGATTCAGCCCATCAGCCCATCAGCCCAATACCCAATGCCCAATACCCAATACCCGACACCCGAACTAGAACGAAACATGCATCTCAACCGTGATATTGCCGTTCACGGCGCTCACGTCGAGCGTGCCCTTCCCATTGCCGAGCTTGCCCGTCACCTGCGAGTCTTGGCGGGCCTCGTCCTGCAGGGGGATGGCGCAGGAGACGTTGCCGCGCAGCGTCTTCAGCCCGACCCGGCAATCCGAGCCATCTGGAATCCCGACCAGAACGTTGCCGTTGACCGTCCGAATCGTGACCGCGCCGGTGATCGGTGATCGGAGATCGACGTCCACATTCCCTGAGACTCCGTCCACGGCCAGCGACTTCAGGTCGCAGTCGCGCAGGCTCACATCCCCGCTCGCGGTCCTGATATTCGCATTGCCCGACACACGCCGCAGCGTGATGTCGCCCGATTTGTTCTCGATGGTCACGCTTGGCGCGGCGCTGTCCTCGATGATGAAATCGCCGCTCGTCGCGACGATCTCGACCGGGCCGTCGAGTCCGCGCAGCACGACATCCCCCGATTTCGAGCTAACCCGGCAACCCGCCTTCGTCTCGCTGATTTCGATGTCGCCCGATTCCGACTTCACTTCGACCGTCACCGAGCCTGGCACGCGGATGTCGAGGTCGACGGCAAGGCCGGTCACATCGGGCTGCTTGATGACCACCGCCCCATCGCTTTCCTCGATAACCAGAGTGTAGAGGTCGGCCTTGGCGCGAGCATCCTCGGAAGCTCCGCGGAACTGCGCATGAGCGGTCACTTCGCCCTCAGCGGCATGGCCGAGGATACGGATGTCGCCGCAGGGATTCTCAATCCGCAGCACCTTGCCGGCAGGCACGATCAAGGGCAGCGTTACCGTACGAGACTCGACATTGCCGAATCCGAATCCGAAGGTGAAGCCCTTCCCCTTGCTGACATTTTCGAAGTTCGACTTGATCGTCTCTGCCGCTTTCTGGCCGGATTCCCGCGCCTGGGTGGCAAGCTCGTGCCAATTCACGTTCTTGAACGCATCCCTCGTTAGCTTCTCCATCGCTTCGACGAGATGCTTAAGAGGGTCCTTGGGAGGACTCGGGGGCGTGCCGGGAGGAGGGGGAGGCGGGGGCGTTTCGCTCGCGTGCTCGCCCCGTGGCTCATCCGCCATCGTTCCGCCCTCGAAGGCTTCGATCAGCTCCGCCGCGTCTTCCGCGCTGAGCTTGCCTTCCTCAACCAACTTCAAAATCCGCTTGACTTCGTCTCTCACTTCTCAACTCCCTTCAGCTTCGCCTTGGCCTCTTCGGCGGAGATCTCGCCCTTTTCGAGCTGCTCTAAAATTCGCTGCTTCTTCTCGACGGATTGCTTTTTCGGAGAATCCTCTTTGAATGGCGCCAGCTCCAGCGCGGCGAGCAGGGCATCCAGCCGGGCCCGCACCGTTGGATAGCTCATCCCCATCTCGCGCTCGACGCTGTTCAGCATTCCCCGACAGCGCAGAAACGTCTCAAGGAAACGGCTCTGCTCGTCGTCCAGCCGTGCATAGCGCGGAATCTCAAACCGCCCGCGGATGGTGATGCCGCTGTCATCCGAGGCCAGCTCGCTAACATGCATCTCCCCACCGGATATGGGATCCTGCGTGAGCAACCGCTTTAATTTTTCTCTGCCCATTACAGATAATCATACATTATTTTGATCCACTGGGTTTCGTTTTATCAATAATTCTTACATCGTCAATATACGTCATCCTGAGCGGAGCTCCGACCCCAGGGCGGAGCCGAAGGACCGCAGTTATCAAGTCTCGCGCGGATCAGCGATCCTTCGGCTGCGAGACTCGCAGGGCTCGTCTCTCGCTCAGGATGACGCCAGCACCTCCGCCATCCGCCATCCGCCATCCGCCATCAAAAAGGGCCGGGCCCAAAAGGACCGGCCCGTTTCCTAGTGCGGTAGAGAAACTCTAGGGCACGCGCGAGACGCCGCCGCCGACCAGTCCCAGCAGGAACATGACCACGCACACAGCGAGAAAGACCCAAAAGAGGATCATCGCGATACTTGACGCGGCACCGGCGATTCCGCCGAAGCCTAATACTGCCGCCACGATGGCGACGATCAAAAAGATCAAAGCCCACCTTAACATTTTGTTGCTCTCCTTTCGTAGGCGGAGCCGGATTCAAGCCCGGTACGCCACATACTTTGACGAAATGCGTGTTAACGGGGTTCAAATCAAGGTTCCCGCAAGTCAAAGGGACATTCCTGTCCCCGATCCGGCAAAGCGCCACACCCAGGGGCGGGGACATTCCTGTCCCAGGTCCGGCAAAGCCGGATCCCTGACTTACATCGGCTCGAAGCTAGTTATCCGGACGCCACTTAACATGCCCGTCCGCAAAAATGATCGCGCGCCCGCCCGGCCCGGTCACGTAGCCCATCTCGGTGCTCGCTGGATCCTTGATATCGCCCATGGCACCACCTCCGAAGCTATATACAAATCCATCGAAGAAGGATTTATTCTTCAAGTAGGGTTCGATGAGAATGTTGACATCTTCCTTGTTGCTCGGCAGCTTGTCGTCCCAGTCCAAGGCATACATGATCAGAGCGGTTGCGAGCTGCTTTGCATTCGACATGGTCTTCGTTCGCTGCGCCGCGCGCAAGGCTTGCAGGTACAGCTCCTTAGGAACTTGCACCAAGGGTCGAATCATTGCCACGCCTTGGGTGATGTAAGCCACCGCGTTCTTGGCCGGCGATACCTCCGCCCAGCTCACATCTCCGCCGATCAACGCCTCTGACGGCTCTCCCGCCGCGCTCTTGAGCGACACCGCGATTACATCCTGTGACCTCGATGCGAGCTTCACGCTGTTTCGCGCGCCACCGAACGTGAAGGGGCCGGGCGGCACTTTTGGAGCAAACGGTGGGATTGCAGCCTTGGCCTCCGACGTGATGCCCGTGGCCAGGTTCAACAGCAGATCGATACTCCTCGTCTTGCCGTCGATTCGCGTGCGCTTGCGGAGCACCATCGTCACGCCGTCCGCCGCCCAGTCGTCCACAAGAACCCCAGGATCTAGCTGGACAGGGGCGGAAACTGCGCCGGCCGCGTCGATTATCCGGTACCCACATAGCCAGTCGAAGCCGGGGTTGCCGGTGATGGGATCGGCTCGCACCGGCTTGTCTAGTTGAGACTCGGTTACGAGGAGCGCTAACGGCCTCAAAGGTGATGGCTTGATCTCAAAGTTGGGATACCCACCCTGCCGCAGGGAAGAGTAGATGGGCCGCATGCTTGCCGAACGTGCATCGATCCGCACCACCGAAATCTTGCTCGGATTGGGACGCGCCGGGTCTTCCGTGCGCATGTGCTCGTCGATAAAAGCGAGGCCAACATCGGTCCCCGACATCCATTGAAAGTCGCTCAATTCGGCAACGGAAGGTCTGCCCTGCCACAAGACGGTCGATCGATGCGCGGCGACATCGTACAGCATCAGGGCCGCCTCACGAGGATCCTCGCCCGGCCTGGGCCCCAGGTTTCGGTAAATTGCCTCGGCGTTGATGAGCCTCTCACGAAGTATCACCAGATAGTTGCCGCTGGGCGACCAGATCACTTTGCGGACGAAGTTGCTCGCCATCGGCTCGGGCGGAAGCATCCCATAGGCGACATTCCCGGCAAGCACAAAGTCCGTATCCGCGCTCATCTGAGCGCGGACCGACGCCGCAACCACCGCCAAAGCCAACACAAGCGAGAATTTCATTGACACCTTGACGCAAAACGCGCGCCCCGATTACTTTCCAACAACTTCGGCTGGAATCAAAACTGGGGTTCCCTTCCCGATTCCAAGCCGCTTCGCCGATCCCGCCTTCATTTCCAAAACATACTTCGCGACACCCGCGCTGGGGAGCGAGGTCGTGTCGAAAGCCTTGCCGTGCTGCACGTTCAGCACCTTCTTCGCCGGCGAGATGAAGATAATGTCGAGCGGCAACACCGTGTTCTGCATCCAGAACGCAAGCTCTTTGACCTGTTCATCGGGAAAAACAAAGATCATTCCCTCGTCATCTTTAACATTCTTACCGGTCAGCCACATCATGCCCTCTTCGCGCTTGCTGTCGTCGTCCATGACCCACACCGGGACCTTATGGCTGTTGGCCACGAGTATCACGCGTTTAAGCTCTCGGAGCTGATAGAGCCGATTGGCCACATCGCCGGACTTCGCTTGCCCTCCGGTAGTCGATGAAACGGAGTCGGGGGTGAGCTGCTTGGGCCTCGGAACCGTCGTCGCACTCGTTTCCGGCGCAGGTTTTGGCGGGGCTGAAGTGTCAACTGGGGGGTTGCACCCGAGAATCGCGGCGAAAAAAATGGCGAGGGTTAGGGCTCTCATAGCGTCTTTGCAGGAACGAAAGCTTGCGACGCCTTCTCGTATTTCGCGATTTCGTCCCTGAAAATGAGCGTCGTGCCGATCAGGTCGAGCCCTTGCAACAGCGCCTGCTTCGAGACTTCGTTGATATCGAAGTGCAACGACCTCCCGTTGATCGAGACGGTCTGGCTCGCCAGATCGATCGTCGCCTCCGCGCCGCTTCCGGCGCTCGTCATCGCGGCATGGTCGGCCTCGTCGAGCTCGACCAGCAGCAGCCCGCAATTCGCGGAATTCTGGCGGAAGATGTCGCTATAGGCAGCGCTGGCCGGCGTCCGCTTCGCGATCACCGCGCGGAAGCCGGCCTGCTGGATCGCCCACACCGCATGCTCGCGTGAGGAACCGCATCCGAAATTGGCCCCCACCACCATGATCGACGCGCCCAGCGCCTCCGGCTGATCGAGCGCGAAGTTGTCGCCGCGCACATCGGAGAACAGAAGCTCGCCATAGCCCGAGCGGCTCACCCGCGTCAGGAAGCGCGCCGGGATGATGCGGTCGGTATCGATGTTGTCATCGGGGACCACCGCGATGCGCCCGGTATGAGTGGTAAACGCCTCCATGTAATTGTGGATTGTAGCTTGTCATCCGCCTCTTGTCATCCTGGAAGTGAGCCCGCGAACTGGAAGGATCTACCCGGAGTAGCGGCCCATCCACAAAATCATGGCCCCAATGTCAGATCCTTCCACTCGTGCTCGTTCCTCGCGCAGTTCCAGGATGACAATCCATACACGCAATAATGAACGGAATGATCGTTCCGCCCCGCGAGGAGTTCCTGTCCGGCGACGGACGCATGCCGGTGTACCAAGACCTGCTTGCGGACGTCGAGACCCCCCTCAGCGCCTATTGGAAGCTCGCCTACGACGAGACCCACAGCTTTCTCCTGGAGAGCGTGACCGGCGGCGAGCAACTTGCCCGCTACAGCATCCTCGGCGTGCGCCCTCGAGTGGTGCTCAGAACAAAGGGCCGCGACGGCCTGCCCCAAGGAAAGGATCCCCTCCACCTCCTTGAAGAAGCTATGGCCGGAGAGACCCCACAGACCACTCCGGGCATGCCTGTCTTTGTCGGTGGCGCGGTTGGGCTGCTTTCCTACGATCTGGTGCGTTTCTTCGAGCGCCTCGGCGATGGCCCCCCGAACGATCTCAACCTGGATGACATGGCGATGATGCTGTGCGACACTGTCGTCGTCTTCGACCACGCGCGCAACCTTCTCCGCGTGATCGTTATGGCAGGGCGCACGAGCGCAGGATACGAAGCGGCGGTGAAGGAGATCGGCCGCGTGATGGAGCGGCTGCAAGCCCCGCTCCCCGCGCTTCCCGCCGAAACCCATAAGCCTCACGCGGTGACCTCGAACGTGCCGCGCGAGCGATTCGAGTCGAATGTGCGGCGCATTATCGAATACATCGAGGCTGGCGACGGCATCCAGATGGTGCCTTCGATGCGCTTTAGCACGCCGGTCGAGGCC
>JBBREM010000024.1:0-29489 GCA_038202925.1 Fimbriimonadales bacterium
GCTGTTGCAAGTCGTGGAAGCCGACGCCAATGGTTTGAAGCGCGGCGTCAAAAAGCTCGATCTCACCGGCATACGCGAGCGCCTCGATGAGGTCCGGCGGGCCACTCCTCGCGCTACGCTTAAGAGTCCGCTTTCTGGCCAGGAGATCATGCAGGCTCTGAAGCTGCCGGCGGGACCGGAAATTGGGAAATGGAAGCACTTCCTGACCGAGAAGGTGCTCGAGGGCGAATTGCAGCCGGGTGACAAAGAAGGGGCCTTTGAGATGCTCAGGGCGCGGCCCTAGGGTCGAAATCGCCGGACGGTTCGCTTGCCCAAGGTCCACAGTTCCCCGTTTTGGACTCGGCCCCCGCGCATTTCCACGGTGACCCCGTTGCCCAGGTAAATGGCTCCCGCTTTCGGCGTGAGCAGCACATCGCCGAATCGGAGTTCGTCCGTCACCGGCGTGCCCGACCGCATCTGTTCCGCCGCGCTTTCGGGCAGCTTTAATCCGAGGACGCTGTAGACGCTGGCCACCATAACGCCGCCATCGTCGCCGGCCTTCGAGGCGTCGGCGAAACGCCAGGCGAAGATTGCGTCAGTCAGCTTTTTGGCGTTGGCATCAGCGGCCGTGTTGGACTCCTCGGCAAGGGGAACCCGAATGAAACCTGGGCTCGCCCTGGATGGATCGACGAAGCTGAGACCACTTTTCGCGCCGACCCAGAGTCCGTTCGAATCGGCGGCGAACGCCGAAGGCTCATTGCCAAGCCAGGGCAGATACGCGGTGCTTTCCTTCGATAAGCGATCTTGGCGCACGAGCGCCGCGCCCGTCCACCACCATGCCGACGTCCCCCCCGCGCCGAACCACAGGCTGTCGCCCGGCACCGCGTTGGGAAGCGATCGCGATATCTCAAAGTTGTCTTTGTAGATCGGCGCGTTCAGGATCGCCTCGGGCTCCCGAAGGACGACACCGTCGTCGGCTAGCCCTATACGGTCGCTGAGCACGAGGAACTTGGCATCGGCGGCGATCTTCCCTTCTTCATCCGCCTGCAGTTCGCCATCGGGAAAGGCGTCGAGGGCAGTCGATGCGAAGCCGCCAAGCCGAACCCATTGCCACTCACCCACCTGAAATGCAGTGAAGAGCGAGACCAGGGGATCCTTCTGGTTAGCCTCGTTACGCCTCACCGAATGGGGTTTTGCAAAGACGGCGAGCTCCGTTCCGTCGGGCTGTTCTCGTACCCATAGGGCTGCATCCTTCGCCAGTCCCGCAACCGCTGCCGGAATCGCTGCGGCCAGGGGCAATGAAATCCCCTTTTGGTCGAAATAGGAGACGCCAAGATCGTAGCAAACGGCGATTTTACCCGCGATCCATGCCAACCGCCGAATCGGCTTCTCAGGTTGAAATTTGACCGCGCTCTCGCGTGCTCGAGTGGAGATATGAAGGGTCACCGGCGAAGGCGTAGCCGCGCTTGCCTTCTCCCGAATCGCGCCGCCTTTCCCATCGATCCAGCACACGCCGTAGGGCGAAGCGGAGACGAAGGCGACCGGCTCTTTGCCTCGTCCGGCGAGGCTGCGCAGGATTGAGCCGTCGCTCGAAACCTGATCGACTTCGCCGCGCGAGGTCCCGACAAAGACCGATCCAGCGTAGGCCGCGAGCGCGGTAACCGGCTTCGAATAAGGCAAGACCAGAGCAGCAAGTGCGGCGAGCATGGCTTACATGTTATGTACGCCAAATGCGGCGCATCGAACCCTCGCACCCCTCGGAATGGCGTGCAGCCGGGTCTGATACAATGGCTCCTACATGGGAGACACCTGGCTGATGGTAGTCATCAGCCTTCTGCTGCTGCTGGGAAGCTTTCTTTTCGTCGCCGTCGAGTATGCGATGGTGAGTTCCCGCAAGAGCCGCCTGGAGGCGCTCGCGCGAAGAGGCAGCAAACCCGCCAAGCGTCTCGCCAAGGAGCTTGACGACATCGGCTCCTACGTCGCCGGCAGCCAGGTGGGCATCACCATGGTCAGCATCGGCGTCGGCTCCTTCACTGAGCCGTTCGTCACCGAACAGATCGTCAAAGCCTTCGGCGAACATTCGAGCGCGGGCGTAAAGCAGCTCCTGCACGTCGCCTCGTTTCTGCTCATCACCTACGTGCTGGTGGTCCTGGGCGAACTGGTTCCGAAGTATCTCTCGCTACAAATTCCCGAGAAAATCGCCCTCATCTTGTTCCGGCCCCTCAAGTTCATCATTACGGTGCTGCGGCCGATCATCTGGCTTGCACAAGCCTCGGCGAAGCTGGTTCTCAAACCATTTGGCATCGATTCCACCCACATGGGAAAGGATTCGATCGCCAAGGAGGAGCTTGTGATGCTGGTTCAATCCGGCGGAGCCGAGGGCACCCTCGACAAAATGCACGCTGAACTGGTGGCGCGAGCCCTGCGCCTCGACGTCCTCGATGCTCGCGACATCATGATCCACCGCCTCGACATCAAATGGCTCGATGCCGCGCTGAGCCGCGACGCGCTCCACAAGAAGTTGAAGGAGATCCCGTTCACTCGCCTGCCGGTGTGCCGTGGCGACATCGACGAGATGGTCGGCGTGGCTTACCTGCACGACATCGTCAAGCATTGGGACGACGAGGTGTTCAGTCTCGAGACCGTGGCCCGGCCCCTCGTGGCGATTCCCGAAAATTTGACGATGGAAAAGATCGTCGCTTCGATGCGCGACAACAAAACCCAGATGCTCATCGTGATGGACGAATACGGCGGCACGAGCGGCTTGGTGACGTTGGAGGACGTCGTCGAAGAGGTCTTCGGCGAACTGGAGGACCGGCTGGAGGGTGACCGTCCGCCCGTCGAGAAGATGCCTGGCCACCGCATCTCGGCCCGCGCGGAGACCCGGTTCGACGAGCTCGTCAATCAGCTTGGCCTTCAGATCGATACCGACAACACGGACACTCTTGCGACGATCATCGTCAATACACTCGGACGGGTGCCCCGGCCTGGCGACGCGATCGAAACCAATCTCGGAATCATGCGCGTAGAGAACATGGCGCGCCGCCGCATCACCCGCGTCTCCATTCAGCTCAACTCGAAGCTATTCAAACGCGAGGACGAGGACTCTTAATCCACCAGATGAAAGCTAATTTGCGATTTTCGCTAATGTTTGCGCTAGCCCTGACTACCGGCACCGCCTCCGCCGACCGCCTTATCACGATCCCGTTGGGCAGGAAGGTGACCTACCGCACGATGCGGCTGGACAGCTTTGCCGAGATTGCGCACGGGCGCACGATCGACTACTACTTGGGCCTTGGCGTGACGCCGGATATCGAATTTGCGATCAAGGGTGAGAAGCTGCCGGGTGGATCGCTGCGCAGCACCTTCGACATCTCGTACAACTACATTGCCCCCATCGTTAATCAGGCACCAGGAATCAGCGTTGGCGTCCAGGATGTTTTGAACCAGACTCGGGACCACGTGCGGGTCTACGCTGCCATTACGTGGCGAATCGGCCTCGACACGGGAAATGTGCCGCTAGAGACGACTCTAGGCGTCGCCCAGGGGCGGAGACTGACTCCCTTCGTCGGTGTGCAGCTTCCCTTCTCAGACACCTTTCGCTTGCTTGCCGAGCATAACGGGTACCGCGTAGCAGCGGGAATCGAGGTGCGCGCCTTCCGCAACAAGTTCGGTGCGCGCCTGCTGTTTCGCGATGAGGACACGATGCTTGGGGCGAATCTAACTCTGCGGTTCTGACTTTACGTGCGAAGCACGTGCAGCGGCGGCGGATAGCCGCGCTCCGGCGAAACCGTAAACGCCGATCGGTTTCGATCCCTCGGCTTCGCTCGGGATAACCAGTTGTGAGTGCTGCGCGGAGGTGTCATTCCGAGCGCAGCCGAGGAATCCAGATTTCCGCTTGCCTAGTCTTTGTTGCCTGCGTGATTTGCCGGTTGCAATTCGAGCCCATGGTCCGCGCAAAGCGCGATGATGCGCCGCTCCAGCTCGCGTGCGAATAGGTCGCGGTTCTCCCGCTCCGAATCCGACGTCGCCGTCTGAGCGTAGGTGAAAGGCTCGCCATAGACGAGTTCGATCCGGTGCCGTCGCAGCTTCTTCTGCCCCTTCGGCAGGACGAGATGGGTGCCGATCACCCCCACCGGCACCACCGGCGCGTTCGTGCGCTTCGCAAGCATCGCCACGCCCCGGTTGATCGGGTTCATTCGCTCCCCATCGCCCCGCGTGCCCTCCGGGAATACGAGCACCGCATAGCCTTCCTCCAAGAATTGGATCGTCTTGCGGATCGACTCGGTGTCGCCTTCCCCGCGCCGCACCGGATAGGCACCGACACTCGCAATGAGCTTGCCGAAGAGCCCCTTGAATAGCTCCTCTTTCGCCATGAATTTGAATTGCCGCCGATTCGTGCCGCAGGCGACCGCCGGAGGATCGAGGTGGCTGATGTGGTTCGGCGCGACGATCACCGGACCGCTCTTGGGCAGGTTCTCCTCGCCAAAGGAGCGGATACCGCCGGTAATCAGTTGAAAGAAGAGATTGCGGACGGTGCGGAGCACAGCCGAGTACCAGAACGAGTTCTTCGCGGCCATGAGTGGAAGTATAGCGACCTGCCGGCAGTTGACGAATTTCCCCGTCGACATCTAGTGGGTGTGAAAACCCCGAATGGAAGACATGAAATCGAAGCCGCCTTCGGCAGGCCCGCCGGCATAGATGGGCGGCTGGCAACTGGCTGGCTGGCCGCCAACATCGTCCTTGTCGCCCCGCCTACGTGGCGGCTTTATTACCAAGGAGACGCCTTCGCGCCCAGTTCCGGTATCCGAATCCATCGGCACCTGAAGGAAAGTTTTCTCGCCGTCATGGCAGACATATGGGATCATGCCCGTGCTGACGTCAAGCGTCACCGAGGCTACGACAACACAACTGCCGAGTACGATGACCTAACCCGCGAGTGGCTGCACGAGCAGCGCCTCGATATCCACGGTGGAGGGTTCAACTTCCGCCCGATCACGGGTGGACGCAGGCTGTCGCTGCACGCCTACGGCATCGCCATCGACTGGGATCCCGTCCACAACCCACGTGGCGGCAAGGACGAGCTTCCGGAGTGGTGGTACGAGATCTGGCATCGCCATGGGTGGACGGATGGGCGTCATTTCAAGACGCCCGACCCGATGCATGTGCAGTTCGCGACAGGCGCGTAGTCATCGTCCTCCGGAGCTCAGCCTAATGGTCGCCGTCTGGTGCGGCGATCCTTCGACTTCGCTCAGGATGACGTGGCCACTCTAGCGCTTTGACCGAAGCAGATTCCTCAGATAAAGGTCCGATACAGGCCGGGTCTCGTAGTTGGGGCCGAGCAGCCGTCGCAGCTTGCGGATCGCTTCCTCGCGGGTGTCGCCGGTATTCTGCTCGTGTCGCTGCCAGAACTCGTTCCACCACCCGCGTGGCTGGATTTTCGCTCCGTAATACTCCGTCACGCGGCCGGTGTCGCCCTCGGTAACGAGCGAGCCGACCGAGTCGCTCTGCGCATAGACGCTGCCGATTTCTTCGTTGATTTGCTTCATATCTGCGGCGCTGACGATGCCGTTTGAGGTCGCTTTGTAGAACTGCACGGTCACACGGACAGGGAAGTTCGGATCACGCTCGATGGCGAGGTTGTCGATCTCGGTGAACGGTCCTTCCATCTCGCCGTGCCCGATGACGGCATTTTCGACATCCGATCTATCCATCTTGGCCCCGGATGGAGCTGCCTTGGCCGCGCTTTCGTAGACCGCTCCGCCGCCGCCGAATCCGCCGCTGCGCATGGGGTGCTTCTGCTTGAGCGGCACCTGGATCAGCAGCACCATGTTCATGCCCGAGATCGCCTCGTTGTTTCCGACTCCGGAGCCGCCGCCGCCGAAATCGCTGTAGCGCTGCCCGGTCAGGGACGCCCGCATCCCGCGCTGGTTATGGAACAGGCGCTGCCCCCACGCCGAGCCCTCGGCGAAGGCGTCGCGCTTGTTGTCGATAATCGTCGTGCTCGTACCCTCTCGGGTGGCGAGAATCGTCAGCACCGCCGGATCGCCCGACACAGACTGGTAGTTGAAGAGCACCGGGTTGAAGGTGGCGATACCCTGCTTTGGCACGGGCAGGAAGCATGCCTGCGCGCTGACCAGCACTTTGCTGTCTCGCGGGGCGAGCAATGTCTTGTTGCGGCCCAGCCATGAATTTGGTTTTGTGAGATACAGGGTTGGATCTTGCAGGAAGTCGTAAAGCGAGACCCGCATCAGCCGTCTGCCCCTCTCATTGCCGACCAGGATCGTGAAATCCTCGGGATCGATGTCGGCGGTCTTGTCGCTGAAATTGGGATGGCGGATGACGGGCATGCAGGTGACTTTGTCGCCCCCGCGCGAGGGCTCGACCACCTGGATCGTCATGTCGCTGATATTCGGCCCCACTGAGCTGCCCTTGTACCGGCCCGTATCCTCCCAGGTCAGGTTCAAAATGTTGAGGCCGTAGCGGCCGGCGAGCTGCTGAGCGCCGGAGTCGCTGACCATCGTGGCGGTTTTTCGGATGGCTTCTGCGTAAGTCGCGCCGCGAGTGGTCCTGCTGAGCTTCAGGGAAGGGCCTTCTTGGGCGACGCAAATAAGGGATAGGCCGGTGGCGGCAAGAGAGAGTGCGAGAGTCTTCATAACTACTTCCTTAGTGCAGGATCGTTACTGAAACGTTTACTCGCGGCAGCGGTTACGTCGGGAATGCTCGGATGGCGGGTTGCAAAGTAGAGCCGTCCGGGGTCATAATCGTAAGGCTGTCCCCCGGGGGCTAGCATAGGATTTGAGCCATGGCTAAGAAATCGGAAGCCCGTGAGATCATTCGGATTGTCTGCACCGAAGACGGGAAGAACTATTACACGACCACCAAGAACAAGCGCAACACCACCGAGCGCTTGGAATTGATGAAGTACAACCGGCGGCTGCGCAAGCACACGCTGCACCGGGAGAAAAAGTAAATGCCCAATCCAAAACGCCGTCACAGCCACCAGCGCACCGCCTTGCGCCGCACCCACTACATCGCCATCCTTCCCGAGATCGAGCCGAACAAGCAAGTCGGAGGCGAGGCCTTCAAGCTGCGGCACGTCGCAACACCCGACGGGTATTTCAAGGGCCGACGACTTCCGGGTTTCAAGGACAAGTAGGTCGCTTCCGTCTTCGAGTTTTGAGCCTCTGCCGTATAGCAGAGCTTTTTTTGTGAAATTCGTTAAACCACTGATGGCCACAGAATAAGCGCAGAAACGGCCCGATCCTATTCTGCGAATCATCTGTGATCTCTGTGGTTCATTCTAATTCTCGCGTGACGCCGGCTGAAGACCGGCGGCTACTTTGGCTTCAAGCCGACCTTCAGCGCCGCGTAGCCGTCGATCTGGAAATGCTCCACGCGAATCGTGTGGCGTCCAGCTGTGAGCTTCACATCCCGCGAGTAAGTGGTCGGACCCTGGTAGTGCCAGGCGTCTTGGATCAGCGGCTTTCCATCCAGCCAAAGTCTCGCGCCGTCGTCGGTAGTGAGATCCAAGACATAGTCGCCGGCGGGCAGTTCGAACGAGCCCTCGGCGACGGTGGCATAGTGATCGTTGCCTACCGATGGGTCGAAGGAGTAGCCGGCAAAGTCGAGCCGGTCTCTCTCCAGCGACTTGACCGGCGTCCCGTGAAAGATTTCCTGCAGACCGGCTTCATCGGGGTTAGCGTGATCCTTACTCGACTCGGGCTTCGACCACTTGTAGAGCTTCACCGTCCAATGAATCGGCGCGGAGAACTCGCGGTAGCTAAACCGTACCGGCTTGCCCGCCGGCGTCACGATCCCGCGATGGTCGGTCGTCGCCGATCCGACATATTCGAACTCCAACCTTAGATCAGCCGCATTCTTCGCGAGCCGGAATGAACCAGGCATTTCGCCGCTCGTCGACGATACCGTTCCGACACCCCTCTTGGAGACCAACCTCCAACGCCCTTTGGGGCCGAAGATCGAATATTTGCGCATCCCGCCCTCTGCCGATTTGGCCACCACCCGAGGAGAGAGAAAATCGTAGGGCCCCCATTCGTCGATGATGATGTACTGCCGCCTGCGGAATTGGAATGGATAGTCCATGTCCGGCATATCCCCCGCCGGCATGAATCCGCCCTTCAGCGGAGCAGGTTCAAAGGCCGCCATTTCCCGCTGATGTAGGTCCTGGATGATCGATACCACCCTCGAGTCCCGCAGGAAACTCGGCTGCCAGGCTGGGCTCACGATCTGCGCCTTGGAGTCGTGCCACGCGTTCGTCGATGGGTCGATACCCCCCATCGCCGACTTCTCCGCGGTGATCGAATTGTTCTCGAACCGTAGCCCCGAAGTGTCGCCCGTCGACTTCAGGGCCGCCTTGACCCAGTACAGGTCGTTGCCCGTGAACACGACGTCCTTCGTGTCGCGCACCGACAGGGCTGGATTCCCCGTGAGGAAGGTGTTGGCGGAAATCTTGTAGTCGTGGCTGACCGTGTCGTGGTGCTTTGGATATCCCCAATTCGGGTCCTGCGACTTGTTCTGCCAAAGCTGGATGCCAACCTTGTCCGAAAACTGGTTGGCGCGAATGGTGTTGTGCTGGCCGTGTTCGATCGCAATTGCCACTTCGCTCTCGCTGAAGTGATTGCCGAGGAAGAGCGAGTCGAACGAGTATCCGCCCCACACGCCGTGCCAGCACTCCTGCACGAGGTTGTTCACGAACTTGTTTCGGCTGAAGGTCGCCTCGATGCCGTTCGTGGGGGCAAAGCTGAAATCATTGCCGTACACCAGGTTGTCGTTGCAGCCTCCCTCGCCGGTATCCATCGTGGTCTGCCCCGCCCAGAGGAAGAATCCGTCCCCGCCATGGGTCACTGAGTTGTAGGCGAACAGGTTGCGATTCGATTGCTCGTAGATCAAAATCCCCGCCGAATCCTGGCCGCGGTTGTAGATGCCGTGCGAATAGCCGCGCACGCACCAGTCGATCTTGTTGTGCATCACGCGGTTGTCGCTCGAGCGATACATCGCGAGGCCCAAGCCGGAGAGAAACGAAAAGTTGTTATTCCAGATTAGCCCCTTGTTGCACTGGGTGATCATCAGCCCGCATTGCCCGCCGAGGATTTTCGTCCCCCGCACTACGAAGTTGTCGCACCCCCGTAAGTAAATCCCGCCCGAGTAGCCTGGAATCCCCTCATCGGACCGGCCAAGAAGCCACTCGTCGTGGTCGTTCTTGTGGTAGCTCATCCAGTCGCTCTCGTCTTCTTTCTCAGGCGTCGACTTGAGGTGCTGCTTCCAGTTGTAGGAGAAATCGCAGTCCAGGATTTTCAGGCCAGGCACGTCTCGGGCGAGCAGGCCCACCTTGTAGCCTCGCGCCTTCAGGTTCTTGATCGTGACGTTCTTGCCGATCACTCGCACGGCGAGCCCCTTTCGTTGGTCGGGCTCGGTGGTTTCGGGGGTGCCGATCATCGTCGCCCCGTTGAAATCGACGGTAATGCCGTTGCCCTTTACCGTCACTACCGCTCGGTCGCTCTTCTCGTCGCCGCCTGGCAGGTTGAACCAGGTCCCTTTGACCTTGACGGAGCGGGTAATCACCAAGCCCGAGGTTAGGTTGATCGCTATGGCCTGCGCCGCAACTACGAATGCGAACGGAAGGAGCATGTTCTGCAGGTTACACGTCATTCCGCATCGAATGCGGCGATGGACGAACATCTTTGTAACCACCGAAGGCCACAGAACAACGCAGAGGCGTATCGTCGTTCTCTGTCCCCTTTTCTGTGCCTTCTGCGGTTAATTCCCTGATTTGCGGAGCCACGCGGTCGAAGTATCTCGCGTAACAACCGAGGTCCTTCTACTCCACCCCGATGGTTCGGGGTTTCGCTCAGGAAGACGATGCGGTTAACCGGCGCATGGCTGGAACGCGTTACACTAACCGGTACGCGATGACGAAGCTTTTCCTGCGCTGGATCCTGCTCGCCTTTTCCGTGATCGCGGCGTCGCTCGTCAGCCAGGCGCTCGACCTCGGCTTCAAGACCGACGTCAGCGGCATCGCCGGCTTCAGCCAGCTTCTGCTCGGCGTCTTCGTCCTCAGCTTCCTCAATGCCACCATCGGGCGCGTCATCAAGTTCCTCACCCTGCCGCTAAGCTGCATCACGCTCGGCTTGTTCTCACTCGTTATCAACGCCGTTGTCCTGATGTTGGCGGCGTCCCTGCATTTGGGCTTCGAGATCACGAAGAGCGGCTTTCAGGCTTTCGTCGCCGCGTTTATCGCGAGTCTAATGATCGCCTTCATCAGCGGAGTGCTCGGCATGTTCCTGCCGGACGATAAGGATGAATAAGGGCGGGTATTGGGGTGTTGGGTATCAGGTATTTGCCGCTTCACGGGTCGCTGACGCCTTAGTCTCGAACACCCAACATTCAACACTCAATACCCAATACCCAATACCAAATACCCTCCCCTGGTGGCCCCATGAGTAGGCGCTACCGGCTGCGACGAATGCTCGCTCCTACTGCGGGTCTGCGCAAGGCCGTAGCCGCTGGCTTCTTTGGCCTCATCTGTCTCGCCATCGGGGTTGCGCTCAGCTTCAAGGTTATCATCCAGCCGGGGCTAGACTGGCTCGCCACCGCCACCCGAGGGACTTTGAGCTACGCGGTCGGCGAGAACGATCTCGACATGGCGGTATGGCTCGCTGGCGGGATATTACTTGGCCTGGGCATCGTTCTCATCGTTATCGGCGTGCGCAACACGTTCCGGCACATGGTCGAGACGATCGCGCCGGGGGTGACGAGCGGCCTCGCCGACGTGTACGTGCGGCGCCAGAAGCTCGCCCAGGGGCCGCGCATCGTCGCGCTCGGCGGCGGCACCGGTCTGAGCACCATGCTTCGTGGACTCAAGGTGCATAGCAGCAACATCACCGCGATCGTGACCGTCAGCGACGACGGCGGCAGCAGCGGCCGGCTGATCAAGGAAAAGGGCATGATCCCCCCCGGCGACATCCGCAACTGCCTGGTCGCCCTTGCCGATGCGGAGCGCTCGATGACCGACCTCTTCCAGCATCGCTTTCAGAAAGACAGCGGCAATCTCAGCGGGCATGCCGTGGGCAATCTGCTGATCGCGGCGCTCGTCGATCAGGCTCGCGGCGACTTCGAGAAAGCCATCGAGATGGCCTCCGACGTTCTGAACATCCGCGGCCGCGTCGTGCCCGCAACCTTGGACCACGTCACCCTCAGAGCGCTGCTCAATAACGGTCAGGAGATCTGCGGCGAGACGGCGATTGTCGAGGCGGGACATCGGATCAAAAAGATCTATCTCGATCCGCCCGACGTCCACCCCCACAAGGCCGCCCTCGAAGCCATTCGCGACGCCGACCTGATCTGCATCGGCCCCGGCAGTGTCTACACCAGCATCATCCCCAACCTTCTCGTGCCAGGCCTCGCGCAGGGCCTCAAAGAAACGCAGGCGGTGAAGGTCTACATCTGCAACGTGATGACCCAGCCGGGCGAAAGCGATTCGTTCAGCGCCAGCGAGCATGTCACCGCGATTCTTACGAATACCGAGAGCCGCATCTTCGACTACGTACTCGTCAATACCGGTGTGCCTAGCGAAGCGAGCGTCGAGAAATACCGCGAGTCCGGCCAGTTCCTCGTCGATGCCGATGTCGATCGCATCCGTGCGATGGGCTTCCGGCCGATTCTCGGCGACTACACGAGCGAATCCGATTTCGTCCGCCACGACCCGCTCAAGGTGGCCACGCGGCTTATGGCGCTCCTTCGTTGATTGTGGATTGTCAATTGTGGATAGACCTTTTAGCTGTGTCTCTGAGGGCTCAAGCCTTAATCCACAATCCACAATCCGGCGGTGCCCCTAATGGCGGGCAAACTTGTCATCTTCAGCGGCCCAAGCGGCGTGGGCAAAGACACCGTGCTCAACGCCTGGACCGCTCGCAACCCCCGCGTCCAGCGCGTGGTCGCCTACACCACCCGCGCACCCCGGCCGGGCGAAGTCGAGGGCGTCGATTACAATTTCGTGCCTCTCGATCAGTTCCACAAGATGGCCAGCGATGGAGCGTTTCTCGAGCACAAAGAGGTCTTCGGCAATTGGTACGCCACGCCGTTGACCGACCTGGATCGGATGCTCGACGAGGACAAGATCGCAGTGCTCAAGATCGACGTTCAGGGAGCCTTGTCAGCAATGGCGCTGCGTGCCGACGCGCTCACCGTCTTCATCATGCCGCCCTCGGAGGAGGAACTGGAACGCCGCATTCGTGGGCGGGCCACTGACGCGTCGGATGTCATCGAGCGGAGGCTGCGGAATGCCCGCGAAGAAATGGCCCTCGCCTCGCGCTACCGGCATGTGTTGGTCAATCACGACGTCGAGGAGCTTGTCAAGGAGCTTGAAACGCTTGTGAGATAATCGCTTTGTCATCCTGGCAGTGAGCCGGCGAACTGAAAGGATCTATCTGTAGTTGACACGTGCCCGATAGCCGGGCGACTCGGTGTCAGCTCAGTAGTGTCATTCCGAGCGAGAACTCGACCCGCAGGGCGAGTCGAGGAATCTGCCTATAGTCCCCGCCTGTTTACCAACATGCGTCGTCAGTGTCAGGTCCCTCGGCTCCGTTCGGGATGACAAGAGATAACAATCCGCAATCCACAATCCACAATGCCCGCGAAGCCGCTATCATAGAATCCGCAACGCGATGAAGCGCCTGCTCCTTCTGCCGATCCTCCTCCTCGCCGCGCTCGCTTGCGCCCAGGAGACGACGATCAGCATGATGGCGGGGGCGGCGTATGGCATCCCGCCGAAGGAAGCGACCTCGACCAACTCCATCGTCCGCCGCGCCGCGTTTGAGGAGTTTCACCGGCAGAACCCGGACATCCGCATCGTCAACGCGGGCGGCCTCCCTCTAGCCGGCGATCAGGCAGACAACATGTTCCTGATGGCGATGGCGGGGGCGACTCCGCCAGATGTGTTTTACGTCAATTTCCGGCAGTATTACACCTATCTCGACCAGGGCTTCTGCCGCCGACTCGACGATCTGATCGCGAGTGATTCGCACGCGCTCGACCGCGCGAATCCGCTGATTATGAATGTGGTCAAGAGCTACGACGGCCACATCTATGCGATCCCCTTTTTCCAGGTGGCGCTTGCCCTTTACTACCGGCGGGACCATTTTGTCGAGGCGGGACTCGATCCCTCCAAGCCCCCGCGGAACTGGGACGAGTTCTACGCTTATGCGCAGAAGCTGACCCAGAAAGGGCGATTCGGCTTCGCCTTTTCCTCGCCGCCCGGGTATCAGTGGTCGAACTTCCTCTACCAGGCGGGAGGCGAATCGGTCGGGCAGGACGCGCAGGGCAACTGGCAATCGAAGATCAACACGCCCGCCGGCGCGGCGGCGGTCGATTACTTCCGCAAGCTCGTGCTGAACAAGTGGAAAGGGCCCGACGGCAAGGTTATCGGTCCGGCGGCGAGCATTTCGACCAAGTGGCGGGACGACCAGCGTCTCGACAAGGTATCGATGTGGTTCGACTATACGAACGACGTGATCATGCAAGGGATGGCGGATATCCCGCCCTCGCTGATCGGCGTCGCCGCGATGCCTGCGGGGCCGGGAGGTCAGAGCAACGAGATTAACGCCGGGATGTGGGCGATCAACGCCCAGCTCAAAGACCGCAAGAAGATCGAGGCCTGCTGGCGCTTCATCCGCTTCATGGCGGGAGAGGACGCCGCGCGGATCAACACCGAGAAAGCCGTCGAGCTCGGCATGGGCACACTCGTTAATCCGCTGTATCTCAAGCGCTTCGGGTACGACGACTTGCTTGATCAGGTCGACCCCGAGTACGTGAAGGCGAACGAGTCGCTGTTCCAAACTGGCCATCCGGAGCCGTATGGCCGCAACTGCCAGCAGGTCTACGCGGCGCTCGACAACGCGCTAGACGAAGCTCGCCTGAACCCTACCAAGCCGGCCAGCGAGATCCTGCGCAAGACCGAGCAGGAGATGAATCAGAAGCTCATCGGCTACATCCCGGCGGAGCAGCTTGCGAGGGGCCGGGGCTGGGCGCTGGGAATCAGCATCGCGCTCGGGCTTGCGATCATTCTGATCGTCACACGTGAGATCGGGAAGGCGCGGCGGCGCAAGGAGGTCTTTGTCGAGCGCCTTCCGGCGGGGCTCCCGCGAGCGCGGGTCTACCGATTCATGGCGATCTGCCTCGCGCCCGCCGTGCTGACCATTTTGCTCTGGTCCTACTATCCGCTCGCGCGCGGCCTGATCATCGCATTTCAGGACTACAAAGTCGTGCAGCCGGCGAAGTGGGTGGGCTTCGATAATTTCGTCGGCGTCTTCACTCAGCCGCTGTTCTACCAATCACTGCTCAACAGCTTCTATTACGTGGGCTTGACCCTGCTGATCGGGTTCTTTTTGCCCATCGTGCTTGCCATCGCACTGAACGAAATTCCGCGAGCGAAGCTCTTCTTCCGCACGGTTTTCTATCTGCCCGCGATGACGAGCGCGATTCTCATCGCCTTTGTGTGGAAGCAGTTCTACGACAAGACCGATCAGGGGCTTTTGAACTCGGTCCTCGCGCCGTTCATCCAGCACGTGCTGAATCCGATCTGGCACGGCTTTCTTGGCCGCGCGGAGATTCCGCTAGCGAACGACTGGTTGGGCAATCCGTCCCTGGCAATCTTCGCCGTGGTTCTGCCGGGGATCTGGGCGGGGGCCGGGCCGGGGTCTATTTTGTACTTGGCAGCGCTGAAGAATATCTCCGAGGATCGCTACGAAGCGGCTGATCTTGACGGCGCGAACTGGTGGCAGAAGATTCGCTACATCACGCTTCCCGGGCTGAAGCCGCTGATTTTGATTAATCTGCTCGGCGTCTTTATCGGCTCGTTCAAGGCGGCGGAGAATATCTTGGTGCTGACCAACGGCGGCCCGCTCAACTCCACTCGGACGATCGGGCTCGAGGTCTGGCAGAACGCGTTCATGTATCTCAAGTTCGGGTACGCAACGGCAGCGGCGTGGGTGATGGGGGCGATTTTGATCGGCTTCACCGTCATCCAGATTCGCAATCTGACCAAGATGAAGTTCACCGCCGCGCGCCTGTAGGGGCATGAGTATTGAGTGTTGATTGTTGAGTGGCGTGCCATGCCCGGGGCCTGCCGGCGACGTGTAGGGGCATGGCGTGCCATGCCCGCACCGTGCAGCCGACGTGGGTATCGGCACTCCATCAAGATGTACACTCCCCCGAGGTGCCCGGGTGGTGGAATGGTAGACACAGGGGACTTAAAATCCCTTGCTCGCAAGAGCGTGCGAGTTCGACTCTCGCCCCGGGCACCATGAACCGAATCCAGCCAGCCACAACCGGCTTCAGAACTTTTTTACTATCCTTACTTCTTGGCGAGCATCGGCCAGCGGAAGGGAGATGCCGGCAGGCCCGCGCCATTGTAGAGGTGCGCCTCGGGGTCGGTGTCCCAGGCGTATCGCACGGCGACCGGCTCTCGCACCTCGGGTGCGGTCAGCACCACAGTCTGCCCGTCGACGCGGGCGTCCGCCCAATAGAACTTGCCGTCGGGGCCGGCGATTTGGAAGCCCGCCGTGCCGCCCCTCATCTGGAGTCCGCCGTCGGAGTGGCTGAACGTCACGCGCAGAGCAGTTCCTTCCCGCCTCGCCGCGCGAAATTCGGGGCCCGAATAGGGGATGTTGAATCCGTAGGTGGAATGCAGAGCGGCAAGGGCGAGGCGCAGCCCTACATCCTGCTTGTTCTTCGGGTGGATGTCGACGCGGTCGCCGATATCGATGGTTACTGCTAGGCCCGAATGCTTCACCTTGTTCGCGGTCATCGTCTGCGCTTCGCGTAGCTCCGCCCACGCGTCCTCAACCGGCTGAGGGTGCCGGGTGGCGAAGTTGGCCAGCTGCACGATGTAGAACGGAAAGTTGCCTTGCCCCCACGTCCTGCGCCAGTCGCCAATCATGGCGGGAAGCAAGCGGCGATATTGCTCGGCGCGGCCCGCGTTGCTTTCGCCCTGGTACCAGATCGCGCCTTTGATCGCCAGCGGGGCAACCGGCGCGATCTGACCGTTGTAGAGCACGGTCGGGACGTTGGGATTGTCGTCGAGGTTCGGCGGCATGGGCGTCGACGCCTTGAGATCAGCACCAGCCTTGTATTTCCAGTCACCGGCTAGAGCGAAAAGTTTGTCGCCAGGCAGGCGCAGAGCAAGGTGCTCATTCGGCGAGGTGAGACCTCCTGGGCCGCCGGTGTCGAGTATGCGAATGGCGATCTCGTTGCGCCCCGGCTTGAGGATTCCGGGCTGCAGACTTGCCTTTCCGTAGCCCAGAGCAAATGTGTCGTTGACGCGAATGCCGTTGATCCATGTGGTCTGACTGTCATCGGCATTGCCCGTCGAGAGGATCGCCCCGCCGTCCGGCACCTCGGGCAAGTCGAACTCGCGCTTGAACCAGACGACGCCATCGAAGCCCCCTAGCCCGATCTTTTCGAAGGTGGTCGGCAGGTGGGCGGAGGACCACATGGCCGTGTCGTAGCTGGGCGCTTGAGCGTTCTGGCGCGTCGGCTGATCGTTCGCTTGGAACCAGTTCTCCAGGCGTTGCGCCATGTTTGGCGCGCCCAGCTTGGTTTGCTCATCGATCAGGTTCAAGACGGGGTCGAAATCCCTGAGCGGCCGCAAGCCATGCTCGCTGGTCCACGCCTCGGCGACGGTTCCGCCCCACGAGGTTTCAACCAAGCCGATCGGGATGTTCAGGCGCTTGTGCAATTCGCGTCCGAAGAAGTAACCCACCGCCGAAAAGCCGTTCCACCCGCCCTGAGCGATATTCGCAGAGGTGCAAGGCGCCCAAGACCCCACCGGGGTCGGCGCTGGCTGGAACGCGGTTGCGTGCTGCACCACGAACAGGCGAATGCCGGGGTAGTTCGCGGCGGCGATCTCGGAGGCTGAATTGTTCACCATCGAGATGCCCATCTCCATGTTCGATTGGCCGGAGCAGACCCACACGTCGCCGACGAGTACGTCGTCGAGCTGCACATGCTGCGGACCATCAATGCTCACGGTGTACGGGCCTCCGACGCGAGGCGGCCTGATGCGCGCCTCCCATTTACCGTCGGACCGCGCAACGCCGGTGGCCTTCTTGCCATCGAGCGTCACCGTCACGGTTGAGCCCGGCGCGGCCCAACCCCAAAACGTGTTGAGGCGATCTCGTTGCAGCACCATATGGCTGCCGAGCATCGGGCTGAGAAGGGGAAGCGGGGCGGGGACGCCTTGAAAGGCAGCGGCGGCGGCGATCAGATTCCAAATGGCCATTTTGTTCAATCTACGAGAGAGCGGATTCATTATTCACTGTGGTCGTGATCTCCACGCTTGCATTCCGGCAGCGGAGCTCAAATTTGGAAATGCAAGCCCGAAGGGCTGAGTCGCAGCCTGTCTTTGGGATGCGCAAGCTAAAAGCTTACGACTACAGGCGCTTCGCGCCTAGCACCGTCATCCTGAGCGAGGCCGCTCCCCAGCGGGCGAGTCGAAGGATCGCCGCAACAGAGCAAGTTCACGGCGGTCCTTCGGCTGCGTAGCACTCGCACGGCTCGCCTCTGCGCATGGTTCGCCTCTTCGCTCAGTTGACGACTCCGAAGCAGCCGCTCCGCGCCTAACTTGGCAAAGCTCGGCAGAAGCACTTTCCAATTTCGCTCCCGGCGCCGGTGGTGTAGGCTCAGACATCGAACGCACCCTCGTCACCGGCTTTGGACCTTTCCTGACTGTGAAGGAGAATCCTTCCGCCCAGCTTGCGGAGGGATGCGGACGCCCGTTTCAGAACCTCGAGGTCTCCTACGCGGCAGCCGAAGCCTTTGTCAGGGAGGTCGACCCTTCCACCTTCGACCGGCTCATCCTCCTTGGCGTGGCAACCGGCCGCAGCCAGGTTTGCGTCGAGCTTTTGGCTCGCAATTGGTATGGCTCGGCAGCCGACACGACGGGCGTGCACCGCCAGGGTCCAATCGAGGAGGGTCTACCCCTATTATTGGGAGGCACAGCGTGGCGTGAGGACATCTTGGCAGACGTCTTGCCCAAGCATCGCGACCTGCGCATGAGCCTGGACGCCGGCAGCTATCTCTGCAACTTCATCTACTTCAAGGCGCTGAACGCGTTTCAGACGAAGCCCGTCGGCTTCGTGCATGTCGCGATGCCCGACAAGCTGGATATGAACATCCAAATGAATATCCTGCAGGACATTTTGGCGCGAGTCGAAGGCTAGTGCAAAAAAAGGGCACCCCGACCTTGCCGGGGCGCCCTTGGAATCTCGGAGCTATCGAATCCGGTCCGCGATGCTTCGCCGAATCATCGCATCGGCGACCGCGTCGCCGGTTGGGTTGTACTCGCCCGCGTCGATCTTCGCCTTGAGTTCAGCGATGCGATCTTGGCGATCGGGCATTTCGATCACGTTTTGCGTGACCTCTTTAACCAGGGTCTGGTCGGCCTCTTCCCGAGCCGCGTCGTGCTCGTGGCCGATCTTCGTGATTTCCTGAGCGATGGCATAGTCGCCGCTCAGAATTTTCTTCACTTCTTTGTCTGAAATTTGCATGGCCTTAAATCCTCCAGCCTCGATTTCAGACAGGCAACCCGGCTTTCTCCAACTGGAGACCCTTAGGCTTTGCGTGATCGGAGTCGCCTCCGTCTTGCCATTTTTCTGTCGTGGTCCCTTGACCTGTTATTTGTATCGGCGCCTCTTTAACTTTCTTTAGGGCAAACCTCACAAATTTGTTTAGGTTTTTTGGGGCCACATCTGTTGCCTTGCTCCCTACAGGTCAAGAGACGTGCCAAAGGGGGGAGGAGTGTTGAGTTATTGGGTCGTTGGGCGTTCGGCGTTGAGACGGCGGTGATGAGACGGTGTTGAGACGGTGTTGAGACGGTGTATTCATTCCGCGCAGACTAGATCCTTCGCGCGTTCAGGATGAGAGATTCCTTACGCCATGGAGTAGCGCTTCATGAGTTCCGGCCACGTGCCGGAATCGATCGCGTCGCGAATCTCCTCCATCAACCGCGCATAGAAAGCGAGGTTATGGAGCGTGCACAGCCTTGCGCCAAGCGGTTCGCCGGTCTTCATCAGATGGCGCAGGTAGGCGGCGGAATAGCGCTCAGTTTGCGGAAACACGCTCCTCTCATCGGCCGGGCCATCGTGCTCCGCCCACCGGGCGTTGAGGATATTGACGCGGCCCTGCATCGTGTAGAGCGCGTGATGCCGGGCCATGCGAGTTGGAAGCACGCAGTCGAACATATCGACGCCGCACGCCACTGCGTGCAGGATGTCGCCCGGATGGCCGACTCCCATTAAGTACCGCGCCTTGTCCGCAGGCAGCAACGGGGCCGTGTACTCGACCACCGGATACTGCATCTCCGCCGGCTCACCCACGCTCACCCCGCCGATGGCGAAGCCGTCGAAGGGCAGAGAGGCGATGTGCTCAGCCGATTCCTTTCGCAAATCCTCATGCACGCCGCCTTGCACGATGCCGAAGATCGATTGGAAGTAGCCCCCCTCCTCAAAGTGAGCCTGCCCTGAGCGAAGCCGAAGGGTCTTTGAGGAGGGGGGGTGTGGGGTGGAGATTCGGCGCGCGGCGAGATTCCTCGGAGCCCAGAGATGCGTCATCCGCATCGCCTCCGCCGCGTCCTGCTTGGAGCACGGATAGGGCGGGCACACGTCGAGCGCCATCGAGATATCCACGCCTAGCTGGCCTTGGATTTCAATCGACCGCTCCGGCGAGATAAAATGCTCCGATCCATCGAGATGCGACTTGAACGTCACGCCTTCCTCGGTGATCTTCCGGTTCTTGGCGAGCGACATGACCTGGTACCCACCCGAATCGGTCAGGATCGCGCCCTTCCAGCTCATGAACCTATGGAGCCCGCCCAATCGCTCGATCAGTTCGCTGCCTGGGCGAAGGGAGAGGTGATAGGTGTTGCTTAGGATCAGCTCGAAGCCAAGCTCCTCGAGGTCGTCCGAGCCGACGGTCTTAACCGTCCCCTGAGTCCCCACCGGCATGAAACACGGGGTCTCGACAGTGCCGTGCATCGTATGCAGCCTTCCGCGCCGCGCGCCTGTGTGCGGGCAGGTGGCGAGCAACTCAAACGTGATGGTTGATGAATGATTGTTGATAGTTGATATGCCTTGTTATGCTTTCCCTGTCCGACGCGGCTGACACCACTTGCCGCTGAAGGCCACCATTCCCGCGAGAGTGCGAAGAACTGCTTCGTACGCGGTCAGAAGCCGATCACCGTCCGATGGATTCAAGTAGCCGCAGTCTCTTGCAAACTCCAGCCAGACTTGGACCTCTGCCGCCTCTGACTCGGCCTCGTTAAGCTTATTGATGAAAGCGGCTTCGTAGCGTCTCCGCTTTAAGGCTTCGGCGACCATTGCGGGGACTGCCCTCGAGGAGCGTCGAATCTGATCCGTTAGCGAAAATCGCTCATCGGCAGGAAACTTCTTGGAAATGACATAGATTTCCATCGCTGCGCTGTATGCGGATTTGTAGACATCGAGATCTCGATGGCTGGTCACGAGCATCCAACTACTTTGCCACAACCATCAACCATCAACCATCAACCATCAACCATCAACCATCAACCATCAACCACTTGACGTTCGTAAGCGAGGTCCTAACGTGGTCTTCCCATCTGCCATCGATCAGTAGATATTCTGTGGCGCACCCTTCCTCGACAAACCCCAATTCCTTTAGCAGTCGGCGGCTGCGCAAGTTTGAGGGCATGAAATTGGCTTCGATCCGATGCAGATTGAAATGCCTAAGCGAAAAGGGAATTGCGGCGGTCAGGGCTTCGCGCATGAGACCATGCCGCTGAGCGGTCTCAGCCAAGGAATACCCGAGGTTGCACATGTGCGTTGGAAAGCCTGTCACGGATGTGAAATTGGCGATCCCGACGACCTGTCCTTCCCGAAACAGGACCAGCCGCATCCCTCGCTTGCCGCGATATTCCGCCAGCGTCGAACCGATCCGGTCGCGCCAGGCGCGCGCTGTGAAGATCGCCGGATCGAAGCTGGGATAATAGGGCTGCAGGTAGTCGCGGTTGTCGCGGTAGTAGCCCGCCATCGCCTCCTCGTCGCCATGCTTGGGCAAGCGCAGGACGAGGCGCTCGGTTGGGATCAGCACCTTGGCCGGGTCGCGCCGCATACAAGAAGTTAGCATGGCGCGAAAGGTAAAATTCTCATATGAGCCAGCCCTTCGATCGCATCTACAACTTCTCCGCCGGACCCTGCACGCTGGAGGTCGAGGTGCTGGAGGAAGCGCGCGATGGGCTGATGAATTGGAAAGGGACGGGCATGTCGGTGATGGAGATGAGCCATCGCGGCAAGGCCTACGAAGGCATCATCGCCGAGGCCGAGGCCGACCTGCGCAACCTCATGAGCATCCCCGAGGGTTACCATGTGCTCTTCCTGCAAGGCGGTGCGAGCATGCAAAACACGATGATCCCGATGTCGTTCCTCGGCGAGGGGCAGACGGCGGACTACATCGTCACTGGCGCTTGGGGCAAGAAGTCGGAAGAGGCCGCCCACATGATCGGCAACGTCAACTCCGCCTACAGCGGCAAGAGCCACAACTACAGCGATATCCCCGGCCCCGGCGAGATCCAGCAAAGCGCGAATCCCGCCTACGTTCACTACACAAGCAACGAAACCATTCAAGGGGTGGAGTTCAAGGATGAAGTGAAGCTCAAAGGGCCGATCGTCTGCGATATCTCCTCGAACATCCTGTCCCGGCCGATCGACGTGACGAAGTTCGATTTGTTGTACGCCGGAGCGCAAAAGAACATGGGGCCCGCGGGTGCTACGCTCGTCATCGTGAAGGATGAGTTTCTCCAGAAGGCACCGGAGAAAACCCACCCGATGCTCGACTACCGGCTGCAGGCGGCGAACGATTCGATGTACAACACGCCGCCGTGCTGGTCGATCTACATGTGCGGCCTGACCTACAAATGGCTGCTGCGCAACGGCGGCGTGCCCGCGATGCAAAAGCGCAACGAGGACAAGGCGGCAGTCCTGTACAAGGCGATCGACCAATCCGGCGGCTTCTACCGGGGTCACGCCTGCCCACAGTGCCGCTCGCTCATGAACGTGACCTTCAACCTCGCCAACGATGAGTTGACCAGCGAGTTCCTGAAGGTAACCGAGGAGAACAAGCTGGACGGCCTCAAGGGACACCGGTCGGTTGGCGGCGTTCGCGCGTCGATCTACAACGCCTTTCCGAAAGAGGGATGCGAAGCGCTGGCGCAGGTGATGCGCGACTTCGCGCAGAAGAAGGGATAAGACCTTACTGCTTCGGCAGATTGTTGCCGATGACGTCGATCACCAGCATCAGGGCCATGAATCCGATGCCCAGATAGAGGGTCCATCGCGAGATGATGTCGTCGAAGCTCGCCTTACCCTTGAAGGTGGTTCGCACGCCGCTGCCGCCGCCCATCGCGTCGCCCTTGCCGGTCGCGAAGACGAGTAGGGCGAAGACAATGGCCACGACGATGCCAAGGTAGAGGGCGATGTTGTAGACGGTGACCACGGGAAGAGCGATTATACCTAGAGCGAGATCGGCAGCTTGAATGCCCAAATGATCAGTGAGAACAGGCCAAGAGTAAGCATGCTCCCGGCGACGACGTGGAACATGCCGCTGTTGTAAAGCCGGTGCCAGATGGTCACTCGCCCGGCATCGTAAGTGGCGTACTTCTTTAAGAGCTGGCGTCCGGATCGAATGCCCATCTCGAGCTGCTTCTTCGTCGGCGGCTTGGTCGTCACGTAGTATTGCACCGTGTTGCCGAGGGGTTTCCAAAGCACAAGCGTGGCGATGGCGGCGAAGAGCAGCTTAACTTCGGATATCGGGATCAGATTGGAGTTGCTGAGGCCAAGGAACACCGAAGCCCCGACCGCCAGATTTGTGCCGCACCGGGGGTGAACCCTCGGCATTCGCCGAACGTTCGCGACTGTGAGATCTTCGCCGCGCTCGATGGCGTGAACCACCTTGTGCTCCGCGGCATGGATCCCGCTGAGCGGGATCACCCGCATCCCAACCAAAAAAAGTCCAATCGCGAGCGCCCCGTCGAGCAGGGTTGCGAGGTTCGTGGCGAGGCCGATGCCGTGCAGGTATCTGGCAATGTAGTTCGAAGCGAGATTTGCCGCGAATAAGAGCGTGAATAAGACCGCTCCGGTCGAGATGAGCGCGAGATCGCTGACGCCGGCGCGGATTGAGCCGGTCGTGAGGTGCACGCCAAACGGCGTCGCCATCCCGCCGACCATCGGCGGCCTCGGCGGGGCGATCCTCTTGGGATACAGGTCGGTGGGGGTGAGGATGCCGTGAATCTGTCCGCTCTCGTCGATCACGATCAGAACCGAAGCGCCTTCGCGCTCGAACAGGCGCAGAGCCTCGGCCCCGGTGTCGCTGACTCGTGCGCTGAGGGCTCCGCGGACGAGAGGCTCGATGGGATCGCCGAGAGCCATGCCCTGCGCCATCGCCTGCACCATCGTCGACTCGGTGATCGCTCCGGCGAACGACCCTCGCTCGGTCACCGGCAAAACGGCGCAGCCGTTTTCACGCAGCTTGCCGGCAGCGATCTCGAGCGAATCCTGCAGGTCGACCGTAAAGGTCGGCCGCATCAGGAGCCCGAGAGGCTGGGACAGGGGCGAAGATTCCATTCGTCTCTACCTACGTTGTACACCGATCAAGCGGTGCGTGGGGAATGGCCCAATCCTCGGCACTCAACAATCTCCGAGAGTTCCGTGTCACGAAATCGGTTCTCTCTACTAGTTGATCGCGGGATCCAATCTTGTGCAAAGCTCCGGCCGCGCGGTTGACGGAACTGAGCCTTCAGAGGAACTGCGCATTCCTAATTCTTAATCTTCAGTTCTCTTCTCTGTGATAGCGCCGCCTTAAGGAGCTTCAAAATCTCCGTACGCTTGTTCTTTTTCGCCACGTCGGTCGGCGTTAGCCCCTGTTCATCTCGGTGGTCGGGCCGGGCACCCCTGGTAAGGAGCAGCTTAACAACGTCGAGTCGATTAAAACCAATTGCTGCGTCCAACTGGCTTCCATAGAAGCCGTTACCGTTTGGGTCGGCACCGTGATCTAGCAGGAAACTAACAACCTCTGGCCTGGTTATTTCAAGGTTCGCGGTCCGCGTCGCTTCATCCTTGGTTAAGGTGCCACCCATGCTAAAGTAATATTCAAGGGAAGGGAGAAACATTCCGCCGTTAACCCCGCGAGATGTAAATTGGTACACCTTAAGCGTGTAGCCCAACCTGAAAAGGGTCTTGAATGTCTCAGCGCTTCGGCGAAAAGTAACCGCGGTGTAGACCGGCCTAGCCTCTTCGATTTCGGCAAATGTCATCACGCTTAGCGCCTGCTCGAGTTCAGTCGGCGTTGAGGTGGCCCTGCCAAGCACCTTCCAGAGGTGATCCTTACGGGAAATCGCCGCGAGCTGCTCGTGAGTCAAATTTGGTGGACCCTGGGGCATTTGGTCTGGCCAGTTCCACCAAACTAAGCCAGAACACGCAAGGAGAGCCAAACCGATGACCACGGGCAATTGTTGGCGATAACCGGAACTGGGCTCCTCGAAATCCGAAAGATGTCGAGTGCTCCCTCCTTGAGGTTCTTTGTTCTCCAACTCAGTTGCCCATGACTAATTCAACTTGATCCAGGTCAGCGATAGAAAACACCTCTCCGTCAGGGTTAGCGAGATAAAAGCTCGGTGTCGATTGGAGATGCAAGATACTGGCTAGCTTCTGTCCATCCACTAGTCTCCTTTCAACCGCTTTCTTGGCTGCCCGCAACTGCGAGGGAGATACGCCTAGTTCGCTAGTGACTAAGGCGAGGCTTGGCAATGTAAGCTTCGCCCCCAATTTCCAGAGGAGCGTGTTGGCTTGCCAAAAGTTTCCCGACAACTGGCTGGTTTCAGCTATTTCCGTTGCCGGCATCGCCAGACGGTGCTGCCGCAGCGGAAACAAAATGAGGCCGTAGGTCAGATTCTGGTGGTCTCCGAGAAATGACGCTAACTTCGCATGCGTTTGCGAGCAAGCCGGGCATTGATAACTAGCAAACTCCAGTAGAAGCCATTTTCCTGTGGGTTCGCTTAGAAAGTGCGCTCCACCTCGAAGAACATCTTGTCTTGAGGCCTTCACTTTTTCGGGAGCCGGGAGCTTGGGGTGGTTCGTCGAATAAACGCGAAACCCAACGACGGCTACGAGTGTAGTGGTCAGGATTACCATTGCTGCCAGCGGATTAAGGGTATCCCTCTCATCAACGCGCTACTTGCCCCACATTTGAGCCAGCCACAGGGCCAAGGTCAGACATAAACCGGCAAGGCCCATTGAGATGACGATCTGAATCTCCTTCCTTGTCATCTCACCAACTCAGGTCGCAACCGCACGGCCTGCACGGCACGATGTTGTTGTTGACATCCGTACAAGTGCAGTGTCCCGTGCCCGCATTGCAACCTGCGATCTCGCCACATTCGTAAAGGACGCAGTTCCAATTCACTCCAGGAGTGCCAGCGTTGCAGCAGAAATAGCCACCCGGCCACGACTTAGATAGACCGGCGAGCGCCAGGTTAGTTCCAGCGAAGCAGACGATGAGCAACAGCGCTCCTATTGTTATTGACTTTATCATTTCGACTCCCGCCGATCAGAACGACCCTGTGCATCGTAAGACCAGCTCGCTTTCAGCATATAGTAACAAGAACCGATACAAGTACCCCCCCCCAATGTTGTCACAATATAGACAAGATTAGGGTTGGTTTGGCGCTTGCTGACTTGAAATCAATCTGCGCAGACTTCACCCAGCCGCAGCTCCCATGGAATCAGATGATCAAGCCCCCAATCCTTCAATCCGATCCTCGCCAGACAAGAACCCGGTTGACAAAGTCGGTGCCCAGCTACCTAAAGATGTCGCATGCAATCTTGGGCGAATAGATAATGCGACTACCAAAGGGCGTGAATCCAGTGAATCCACAGACTAAAAGGAACCTGACGGTTTCACGCGGGGTCCAGAGAAATTCAAGCTGCGCGCTCGACGAACAGCTTATGGTTAGCCTCGAAGGCCGCCTGACAATCCGCCCGAAGTCCTTTGAGATCAGCTTGCCTGAAGCCGATCCGCCGCAAAGCTTCCAAGTCTAGTTTGCCCCCGACCTCACCCTTCTTGGGCCGGCTCGCGAGGAAGTCGGCAACATGGACGGCGTCCACGGTCAGATCACCGGGAACGCGATTGCTGGGATTGTGGTGGTAGCTCGCGGAGTCGATGATCACCTTGGGGAGCCCCCAATCCTCCGCGAGCCGACCGCCGACAACTTGATGGTCGAACCCGAAGACGCTCTGCTCGGCCTCAAGGACCGTCACCTTTAGGTCGCTTGCCAGGGCGTGGATGCTCGAGACTCGGCTTTCGGTCCAGGCGCTCAGGGCGACCTTGCCGATATCGTGCAGCAGCCCGCATGTGAACGCAACATCCGCGTCCAGCCCTGAAACGCGAGAAGCAATGACCTGCGAGCCCACCGCCACACGCCATGAATGCTCCCAGAAGTCCATGGGGCTCATAAGCGGCCCCCCGATCCAATGGTAGGTCGAGGCGACTGTCGCCAGGTTATGCACGGCGCGCATGCCAAGAACGACCACTGCCTCCTCCGCGCAGGCGACGCGCCGCTGCATTCCGTAGAACGGGCTGTTGGCAAGCCTCAGCACGCGCGCCGTCAGGGCCAGATCGTGCGACAGGGTCCTTGCTACGCTATGGGCGGTTCCCGTGGCCGACTGCGTTTCTTGCATCACGGCCTGCGTGGCTTGCGGCATGGCAGGAAGGTCGCTGGTGTTTCTCACCAGCTCCTCGAGCGACAAGCGAGCCATCTCCACATCGTTGTGTTCGGCGAGCGACATGGCAGGCCTATTCCGCGTTTTTTTGTCAGGTTAACCAGGTAATTGTTGTAGCCATGCGCATTGCGGTGGTCGGTGCGGGGATCATGGGCGCGAGCAGCGCCTGGGCTCTTGCTGCGCGTGGCCACGACGTCACGGTTGTCGAGCAGTTCGCTTCAGGGCACGATCGCGGCTCGTCGCATGGGCGCTCGCGCATCATTCGCAAGGCGTACCCCGATGCCTTCTACACCGCGATCATGGCGGAGGCATATCCGCTCTGGCGCGAGGTGCAAGCGCTGGCGAACGAGCAGATCGTCTTCGAGCCGGGGATTCTCTACTACGGTCCGGAGATGTCTCCGAACGTGCAAGGCATGATCGCCGGCCTTGTCGAATTGGGCGTGCCGCATGAGATCCGCGCCCCATCGGAGACAACCCCGATGAGGCTGCGAGAGGGTGAAATCGGCATCTTCACGCCCGAGGCGGGCTGGGTTCATGCGGAGAAGGCGGTTCACGTCATCATGGACGCTGCTGTCGCCCTGGGAGCGGTCCTGCGTTCCGGTGAAAAGGGCGACGTTGAGAAGCTGGAGCGAGAGTTCGACGCGGTCGTCCTCTGCCCCGGAGCGTGGATTCGCGAGTACGTCGATCTGCCCGTGACCATCACGCTACAGACGTTCGCCTACGTCGCGGGCTCTGCAGGAACTGGCGTAGATGGGCCGGTTTGGATCCACGACTGCCCCGCGTTCTACTATGGGTTCCCTTCCGAGCCTGGCCGCGTTGATTTCAAGATCGGCTACCACGCCGCCGGAGAGGTCATAAACCCCGAGTCTCCGGTCCGAGCGCCAAACAAGGAGCACATGGCCGGCATCGCTCAGGAAGCCGAGGAGCGATTCGGTATCGGCGAAGCCGACTTCACGTTCCAGGCCTGCCTCTACACGACTACCCCGGATGAGGACTTCCGCTGGGGGCGGCTGAGCGAGAAGACGGTTTGGGTCTCCGCCTGCAGCGGCCACGGATTCAAATTCGGCCCATGGATCGGGCGCAAAATGGCGGATTTTGCCGAGGGCAAGGACGAGCCCGCCAGCATTTCGCGCTTTATGCTCAGGTAAGCATCCGCGATCTTCGTCGCATTCCTAGCTCGCGTAAATCTATAATCCGGGCACATGGCCGATGTCGCGCAGATATGGCAGCAAGCACTTCCCACCGTGAAGAATGGGGTGACGGGCGTTGGCGTGTGGGCGGCGCTGAACACGGCTCGTCCGGTCGCGCTCGAGAACGGCCTGTTTGTCCTCGGCCTGCCCGGGGCTGATGGCGAACTCGCCGGGCACCTCAAGCTGCCGGCGGCCAAACGGCTGATCGAGCAAACGGTCGGCGGATTGGTGAAGTCTCCGGTGACGCTTCGTGTGATCGATGGCATTGAGGTTTCCGATTGGGAGGTCGAAAAGCGCCGCGACACCGAAAAGCAAAGACTGTCCAACCAGTCGCTCGAAAAAATGCGCGCGGAGATGCAGGCGAAGGTTAGCTGGGAAACCATGTATGAGCAACTCGGCCGGAAGTTTGCCGCCGTGCCCAACAAATCGTTGCCGCAGAACCGGGCGCGGTTCTTCGAGGAAGCCATCGCCCTCGTTGCCGAAGCGCGACAGCAACAGGAGAGCTGGGATGATCTGGGGGAGCGAAACTTCGCGCGCTGCCTGGAGCGACTCTCGCAGTACTCCGAAGTTCCCAGCACGATCGTGGCAAGGCTCGTTCTGCAGAAGTGCGGGGAACTCTAAACAAGGATTGAGGATTGAGCCTGCAGTAAATGTGAATTGCAATGGCGGAACAATCCTCGACCCTCAGTCCTCAATCCTTCTCCCAGGTGGTTCTTCTCGGCTCCGGCACGAGCAACGGCGTGCCGATGCTCGGAATGAGCTACCCCGAGGCCTACCTTGCAAATCCTCGCAACTGGCGGACCCGGTCTTCGATCATGATCCTCGGCCCAGAGGGCAACGTGCTCGTCGACTGCGCGCCCGAGTTGCGGCTGCAAATGGCGCGTGAGCGGCTGGTCGATATCGACGCGGTGATCATTACCCACACCCACGCCGACCACGTGATGGGGATGGACGATCTGCGCTCGATTTGTATAAAAACCCGCCGGCCGATGCCCGTGTACGCGGATGAGGCGTCGCAAGACGACATTCTACGGATCTTCCCTTACGCCTTCCAAGAGGTCGGCCCCGGTATCGAAGTCCCGCGCTTTGATCTGAGAACGCCCGGCACTTCAATTCAAGTCTGCGGACTCAACATCCACGTTTTGAGGGTTATGCACGGGAAAACGCCGGTGCTCGCATTACGAGTCAACGATTTCGCGTATGTGACCGACGTTAATATGATCCCACCAGAGGAGATGGCTCGGCTGCAAGGGCTGGATACGCTCATCCTCGACGCGGTCAGATACAAGCCGCACCCTAACCATTTCCACTATGCCGCGGCAATCGAGGTGGCGAAGGAGCTAGCCCCGCGAATGACTTACTTCACCCACCTCAGCAGCGACTACGATCACGACCGCACCAACGCGGAGTTGCCGCCCAACATCCAACTCGCATATGATGGGTTGCGCATCGCTCTTTGAGCTTGCCGGTAACATCCATGACGCACTGAACAAGG
>JBBREM010000025.1:0-28930 GCA_038202925.1 Fimbriimonadales bacterium
GGGGATGCCATTCGCCGCCATATAAGCCGCAAGGGCCAGCGAGGGCACGGGCTTATCCTGAAACGTCGCAACCGGTGCAGAAGTCCGAACAATCTGGTCGTCGTCGAAAGGCGCTTCCGCAAAGCCCTCGCGGGTATTGCGCTCAAAGTCGATCTTGAGCGCGTCGTCGGAGTACGGGAACTCGCCGCTCTTGCGCAGCTTGCTTTGGTCGCGATCGATGCGCATGGCGAGCACCACATCGCCTTTGCTCAGCGCGGCGTCCAGGGCCCTATCGTCGACCGGGTTGGACTTGACGCTGAAGATGACATCGTAAACGATAAGCGCCGCGCCGTCTGCGCGGAGATTCTCGATGGCTTTTGCGTGTATGGATCGCGGCAGGGGCCAGGATGCGTTGAGGCTTTGCTCGGACGATCGATCGAACGGAACGATCACGATACGCGGGTCCACCTCCTCGTTGCGCAACCCGCGCAGCGCGAACAGCGCATCGTAGCCGAGCCGCTCCAGATTCAAAATCGGCGACAGCGCAGCGCGCGTGGCGGGAGACGACGAGCGATCGACGGACCACACCCACATCGAGACCCACGCGATGATCGCGGAGATCACGACGGAGCGGAGCTTCTTGCTCTTGTACAGTTTCGTCAGCCGAGATTTGATCGCAGATATGGATAGGTTCACGGCGGCTAAGCCCATTATCATTTACTCTCCACTATCTAACACTAGCTCCTTGCGTTCAACAGCGCAAGAAACCGCAATACATCAATACCTGTACATGGCTATGCTGAATGCCTATGGCCTGGGTTAAATCCTTCGCACTGGTTTCCGGGGCTCTTTTTGCTGCTTCCTGGTGCCAGGCTCAAGATGTCGGTCACCTCAGCTTTGTGCGGGAAGTCTTCGTCACGCACAAGGCGTTCAGCGAGGATCACAGCTTCGGGAACGCGAAACAAAACCAAAGCGTGTTCAACGGCCAAGGCGTTCGGACGCTGAAGCGCTCGATGGCGGAGGTTAGCTTCAACGACGGCTCGATGCTCAGGCTGAACGAGCGCACCGATTTTATCGTGCAGGATACGCCATCGCTGCGCCGCATCCAGCTCTCGCAGGGCGCGGTGTGGGTGAAGGTCAAAAAGGGCCAGGCGACCATCGCCCAGACCCCAACCGTCACCGCTGCCGCGCGCGGAACCGAATTTGTTTTCTCAGCGGATGGCTCGCTGATCGTCCTTCAGGACGATGTTGAACTGACGGCAGGCGGGAAAACGGTCGTGGTGCACCAGGGGCAGAAGGCCTCGATCGGCGCGGACGGCAAGCCGACCGAGCCCGTTGACATTCCGCTCTCTGAAATGCCGATTTCCTTCGGTGGCACGGTTAAGACCTGGTGGGAGAAGTACGAAGACCTGCGCGGAGACCGGATCTACATCGATCCCGACGACCGCAACGATCCGCTGTACGACGTTTGGCGCACGGGTACGAGTGGCAACGGCCTGAATGTCATCGTTCGCTCGCCGATCTCTCGCGTTGTCGGGCCGACTTCGTTCCCGCGGCCAAATCGCATCTTTGATCGAACCGATACGAGCCTGGTGACGTTTGCGATCGGGCTCGGCCTTGGAATCGCCGCCGACTTCCCCGATGTGAGAGTGGCGAAGCCAGTAGGCAGCGGCCAGGTCTATTCCTTCTGGTCCTCCAGGAACCTTATTGGCACGAGGCTCAATGCGGCGACCGTTATTGGTAAGAACCGCGTTTATGATTCAGCCAACATCTTTAAGCCGCAGGAGCTCGATGTTTCCGAAGTTCAGGGACGGCCCGATTCGGTGCTCCAAACCGAACGGACCATTCGGCCCGGCCTCAATGTTTTCGCTGGGCGTCGCGCGTTCTACCACGGACCCGTACACATTGATCAGCTAGCCAGCCAGCTCATCGCCGACCGCTATAGCGCGGCGGGACTTAGCTGGCGCGGGCAGAATATGGCCTTCGAGGGTGGATGGGTGTATGACGCCAATGGCGATCTTCCGGGGGTGCAGACAGGGGGCTTAGGCAGCCTCACCTTTGCCGTTCTTGGCGGAAGAATCGCGCTGCACGCGGTGCGCGCCGAACAGTCGCCGGAGAAATTCGGCCGCAGCTTCAGCTTCGACATGCCGGCTATCCCCGGCCAGCTCGAAGTCTATGGCGAAGTAGGCAAGTTGCTCGACACGAGCAATGCGCAGACCTACGGTCTCTACTTCCCCAGCCTTTACCAGGCGACCGACCTGGATCTTTTTGTCGAGTTCTCCAAGCGCACCGGCGTAAAGGATACGTTAAGCGTCGTCGGAGAGCGAGTCATCATCGGCCGGTGGAAAGGGCGACTTGGCGTCTCGACCTTCGGTCGATCTTCTTTGGTTTCGGCGGGCCTGAGCCTCCGGTTTTAGAGTGCAGTCATGAATTTGCGTACTTTCATTATTTCGGTTGTGGCGCTGATCGCCACTGTGTTTTGCGTCTCCTGTGGAGGCGGCGGAGGAGGCGATGCCGCCGCAAAGGGGATCCAGCTATCGATCAAGTGGCCGGCGAAGGGTCGCTACATTCCCGCTTATGCCGACGACATCAAGCTCGATCTTCAATCGGATTCCAATCCGTCAACCGTCTTGTCGACGGTCGCGACGCGGCCGAGCGACAAGCCAAACACACAGACGATTTCCATGACCGGCAACATTCCGGCCGGCAATTACACGCTGACCGCTTCCGCTCGCATGACCCTGCAGGACGGCCATCCCGTCGTGGCGACGGCGAAGAAAGGGGTTGTGATCGCCGCCGACAAGGTCACGACAGTCACGATCGATCTTGTGTCGACGCTTAACTCCTTGGAAATTGATCCGACGCGGATCGCCGTCGGCGAGACCAAAGACCTTTCCGCCACAGGCTTCCTCGACAACGAAGACATCATCCCCCTGGCCGGCCAATATCTGCTGTGGTCGATCGGCGGCGGCCTGCCCAACCGGTTGGGCACTCGCGGCGGGGCACCAAACTTCCAAGGCGATGGCAACCTATCGTCGGACGGCACGTTTGAGGGAACCCTGTCGGGCCCCGTGAACAACGTGACGGCTCTTGAGCAAGGCGCGAACGTGTTGGGCAGCGGCACGATCTATGTTTATGATCTGCTGGCAACCTCGTCCTGGCCGAATCTGCGTGGCGACTTAGGCTGCACGGGTCAATCCGCAATAAGCGCGGGTGGTTCCAAGGGGCAGGATTGGTCGGATAACTTCGACACCTCGATGTACGGCGCGCCCGTGATCGCCAGTGATGGAACCGTGCTCGTCACGATTGGCTCAGGCGACTTGGTAGCCAAGACCGCCAGCGGCGGAAACCGCTGGACCTTTAGCGTAAGCAATCAATTCCTCGGGTCGCCGACGGTTGGCAAGGATGGGACGATTTTCGTCGTCGAATCCAACGGCGTGCTTCACGCAGTGTCTCTCGGCGATGGCAGCGAGCGGTGGTCGGCGTCCATGCAAACCTCAAGCTCGGCAACGCCTAATATCGCTCCAAATGGCTACGTGGTTGTCGGCGATGATGGCGGAAAGCTTTATGCGTTCGACACGGCAACCGGATTGGAGAAGTGGACCTACACCTCCGCTGGCCCGATCATCTCCTGCCCGGCCATCGGAAACGGATTGGTCTACGGAACGACCACGTTGTCGCAAGGCACCCAGCGAGCACATCCGCTCGGCGGGCAGCCTGCGCCGGCCGAGCGCGCTTTTGCCGTGAACATGGACACCGGCGCGCAAGTATGGTCGACTCCGGTCGCTCTCCCCGGCGGGCCTGCGTTGTCAGTGGACGGCAGTTCCTTGTTTGTCGCTACGCCGCAGGCACTGGTACAGCTCGATGCCGCGACGGGCGCGAGCCTAGGCTCCACGGCCCTCGGCGGCTCGGGCTATTCGACCCCCGCAATCGGCCGCAATGGCCTCGTCTTCACCGTTACGGACAACAGCACCCGTGTCGTAGCCATCAACCCATCCACTAAGCAGATCATCTGGGTGTTCCCGACAGCGGGAGGTGCGAGCCATCCAGGACGCGAGATATCGTTCTTTCCCGAAGGGCAGGCTCTGGTCGACCTCAATGGCGACGTGGTAGTCGGCGTGGGCAGTGGCGTCTACTGTCTAAACAAAGCCGACGGCAGCATCAAATGGCAAATCGGTCTCGAGGATGGCGTCTTTCAGTCGCCGGCGCTCGGTAGCACCGGCGAGGTCTACTTCATCGGCTTCTTCAGCGGGACGCTGTACGCCTACGTTAGCGAAAGTTAAGGAAGTCGACCGGGAAATCGAGCTTCAGGCCCTTCACGAACGCGATGGTCTTCTGTAGATCATCCTTGTTCTTCGAGGAGACGCGCACTTCCTCGCCCTGGATTTGCGCGTTGACCTTGATGCCTTTGTCTCTGATCTGCTTGATCAGCGCCTTCGCCTTGTCCTGCGCGATGCCGACCTTGAAGATCAGCTTCATCCTCACGCTGATCCCGGCGCCCGGCTCGATCTTTCCCCATTCGATCTGGCGTGGGTCTATGCCGCGCTTGATGAGCTTCGAGAACACGATGTCCTTGAGCTGATCCATGCGGAACTCATCGTCGGCAACGAGCGTGACGTCATCCTTCTCCGCCTCGATCGCACACTTCGTGCCCTTGAGGTCGTAGCGGTTGTGCAGCTCCTTCTGAGCCTGGTCGATGGCGTTCTTAACCTCCATCATGTCGGCGCGGGAGACGATATCGAATGAAGATTCTGATGCGGCCATGGTTGTTGTTAGAGGTTCGAGTGAAGAGGTTAGAGAGAAGAGATTAGGGGCAAGAGGTATTCGTCTGTGACTCAGGCCTAATCTCTTCTCCTCTACATCTTCTCGAGATCGGCGGCTCGGACCAGCAGGACGTAATGAGCGTCGAAATTGAGCTCCTCCGGCGTGAGCTGCTTGCGCTGCTCCTCGCTGACCGATGCGACGAATCGCTCGCGCATCCTGGACACCGCATGCTTGTGCACTTCCTGCGTGACCTTGCTCATCTTCTCCGGATCGACGCGCACGGCGATCTCTTCTGAGTTGTAGATGTTCTGGATGATCCCGGTCAGGCTCGCCATGTGGTCGAAGTAGCGGCTCTGCTTCCGGTCCTCTTCGGTCACCGGCCGATCCACTACCCGCACGCGATCGCCCTCTTTCCAGTTCATCGCCATAAGGTCAGTTTACCTTCGCCCCAATTCAAGATTGTCATCCTGGAAGTAGCCTGCGAACTGAAAGGATCTACCTGTAGCTAGCGCTACCCATTACGGGAGTGCGCCCTCAAGTGGCAGATCCTTTCACTTGCGCTAGTCTCTCGCGCAGTTTCAGGATGACGGTCAGGAGCTATCGTTCGCCGCGAGGCAGGGCTCGGAACTCCTCGTCCGTGCGCGATTCCTTGATCGAGCGCATCATCGCGCTGCCGGGATCGCCGGTCCAGCGCGGCGTTGGCTCGTACTTGCGCGTTGCATAGTCTCCGAACACCAGAAAAATCAGCGCGAATCCGACGAAGCCCGCCGCCGCCCACAGCTTCGTAAGCTTCGTCGCATATTTGTAGCCCATGAAGAACAGCATCACGAGCAGGCCCTTGGTGACGGCGATCGCCATCGCGACGAGGTTGTTGATCATCGTGCCGTGCAGGATGAAGAAGCGGAAATCGATGTCCGGAAAATGCACTTGAGCGAGCACGACCGTGAGCACCATCAACACGACCAGTCTGATGAGCACCCACAAATAAAGCCCCACGCTGTGGACGTGGAATGTCGGCTCCTGCACTGAGGGCGGCCCGGCTCGGTGGTGAGAGTGTCCTTCCATAGTTATGCGGGGATCAGATAGAAAAGCGGGAAGAGGAATATCCAGACAAGGTCGACGAAATGCCAGTAAAGGCCGATCATTTCCGTCGGGACGTAGTCTTCAGTGACCGAGGTGGCGCCCTTGTTCCAGAGGAACATGAGCGCCCCGATAACGCCGATGCCGGCGATGATGTGGATGGCGTGCAGGCCCGTCATCGCGAAGTACAGGCTGAAAAAGATCTCTGACGCTCGTGGCGCTGCACCGTGCAGCACCTCCGCGTGGGGATGGAAGTTGGGGCCTGGCACCAGATGGTGCTGAAACTTGGGCGGCCATTCAAAGGTGAATTTGATGACAAGAAACAGGGTCGCCAGCACGCAGGTCACTCCCAGGTTCTTCAGCACGACCATTTTCTGCCGCAGTTGGGCGGCGCGCACCGCCATCACCATCGTGAAGGAGCTGATGAGGAGAGCAGTGGTGTTGATCGAACCCCAGATGGGGAACTCTTGCAGACCGAACATGTGGAACGGCTGCGAGAGCTCGAGATGAGCGCCGTAGAAGTCCTGCTGATAGTTCCATCGGTACAGGATGTACATGATGAACAGCGCGCCGAAGAACATGATCTCGGTGACGAGGAAGCACCACATCCCGACGATATAGCTCTCGTTCTGCTGGTCGATGTTCTCGAACTGATGGTGGACATGCACGACCATGTCGCCGTGGCCATGATCTTCCGCGACGCTCGCCATTATTTGTCCTCCTTGGTGCCGACAATGTCGAGGTTCTTGTCCTGCTGCAGGCCCTCTCCGGGGTGGGTCATCTCGGCGGTGCCACGACGCTGCTCGTATTCATCCATGTGCGAGAAATCGTAGACCTCGTCGGTGACGATCGGCGTCTCGACGAAGTTGAGCGTTATCGGAGGCGAGGCGGTCTGCCATTCCAACCCGTGCGCGCCCCAGGGGTTCGCGCTCGCCTTGCGCTTGCCGCGCAACGAGCTGACCAGATAGAACGCGGGAACGATCAGGCCCACTGCGAGGGCTGAGGCACCCGCCGAGGACATGATGTGATAGGGCGTGAACTCGGGCGCGATGTAGTAGTAGTGGTATCGCCGGGGCATCCCGAGGAAGCCGACGATGAACTGCGGGAAGAACGTCAGGTTGAAGCCGATGAAGACGAGCAGCGCGTTGAACTTGCCCCAGGTGTCGTTGTACATGTGGCCGGTCATCTTCGGCCACCAGAAGTGAAGCGCGCCCAGGAAGCCCATCATCGCACCGCCAACCATGACGTAGTGGAAATGCGCGACGATGAAGTAGGTGTTCGTCAGATGTACGTCGGTGCCCATGCAGGCCAGGAACAGCCCGGTCAGCCCGCCGACCGTGAACAGCCCGATGAAGCCGATCGCATAGATCATCGGCGTCTGCAGCCGAATGTGGCCCTTGTACATCGTGGCCGTCCAGTTGAACACCTTGACAGCGGAAGGCACCGCGACGAGGAAGCTGACGAGCGAGAAGACCACGCCCTGATACATCGACTGGCTGGACACGAACATGTGGTGTCCCCAGACCAAGAAGCCGAGTCCGGCGATGGCAAGCGAGGAGAACGCGACGAAGTGGTAGCCGAAAACTCGCTTGCGGCTGAAGTTCGCCATCAGCTCGGAGATAACTCCGAACGACGGCAGGATCATGATGTAGACGGCGGGGTGGCTGTAGAACCAGAAGAGGTGCTGGAAGAGCACCGGGTCGCCGCCGAGCTCCGGTGAGAACACGCCGAGGTGGAGCGTGCGCTCCGCGAAGACGAGGAGCAGCGTAATCGCGATGACCGGCGTGCCGAGCAGCATGACCACCGAGGTCGCATACATCGACCACACGAAGAGCGGCAGACGGAACCAGGTCATGCCCGGCGCACGCATCTTGTGCACCGTCACGATGAAGTTCAAGCCCGTCATGATCGAGCTAAACCCGGCGAAGAAAATGCCGATGATTACGAGGCTCACCTGGCTGTTCGAGTAGAGCGACGAGTAAGGCGTGTAGAAGGTCCAGCCAGAGTCGACGCCGCCGGTAAGTAGCCCAAGCGTTATGAGCCCCCCGCCGAGCCAGTACACGTAGAGGCTGGCCAGGTTCATGCGCGGGAAGGCGAGATCACGCGCCCCGATCATGATCGGCAGCAGGAAGTTGCCGAAAACGGCCGGAATCGAGGGCACCAGGAATAGGAAGATCATCACGATCCCATGGGCCGAGAAGATCTTGTTGTAGGTTTCGCTCTCAAGCAACACGCCGGTGGGCGAGATCAGCTCGAGACGGATCAGGCCGGCGAAGATGCCGCCGATCATGAAGAAGAACGACACCGAGATCAGATACATGATCGCGATGCGCTTGTGGTCTCCTGTCAGCAGCCAGGACGCGACCGTGTGGTCGGCGTTCAGATAATTCTTCTGCTCCTCGTGCGGCGCGGTTAGCTCGCTCGCTTCAATTGCGGGTGCGCTCATTCGTTATCTTCCTTCTCCATTCTGGCGGGATAAGGCGCCGACGGCGAGATTGGTTCGAGGCTGGGCCGCGGATTCACGGGCTCCCATAGCTCCGACTGCAGGTGTCTTGGGCGGGTTGACACCACCGCCCATCACGCCGGTCGCGGGGGCGTTCGTCGCGGCCGAGGCGGGCGATCCGAGAGTCTTGATGTACGCGATCATGTCCAGCACCTCTTCTTCGGAGAGCTGGCCGGCGTAGGCGGGCATGGTCTGGTACGAGTAACCCTGCGTCACGCGGTTGTAGGGGTTGAAAATCGATTCCCGGATGTAAGCGCCATCGGCGATGGCGCTTGATCCGTCGGTGAACTTGCGGGTCTTGCCAAACAGGCCGTAAAGGCTAGGAGCGCGCTCGGTATCGCTGCCGGTGTGGCAGTTGTTGCAGCCGCGCACCGAGAAGGCCTTGGCCCCCGCCTGCTCCATCGACATCGGCACCGCCGTGTTGCCGCCGTTGGCGAGCCACTTCGCGTACTCCTTGGGCTCCATCGCAACGACCGTGCCGACCATTTCGGAGTGCTGAGTGCCGCAATACATGCCGCAAAACAGGTGGTATTCGCCTGGCTTCGTAGCGGTGAACCACTCCATCGTATAGCGGCCCGGGACGACGTGGTATTGCACGCGGAACGCTGGGATGTAGAACGCGTGGATGACGTCCTGCGAGATCATCGTCAGCTTCACCGGACGCCCGACCGGAACGTGCAGCGTGTTGTTCTCGCGGACTCCGTTCGAGTGCTGGATGTGCCACATCCACTGCTTCCCGATAACGAAGATTTCCATAGCATCCTTGGGCGGCACGCGCATGTTGACGAACAGCTTCGCACCAAGGAAGAACATGACGAGACCAAGGAGCAGAGGGATAACCGACCAGGTGATCTCGAGCGGGAGGTGCTCGTGGAACGGTCGCGACCGATTGACCTGGTTGCCCTGGCGATAGCGGAAGGCGAAAAACAGCACGAACGCGCCAACGATGACGGTGAAGATCACGGTCAGCACGACCAGACTGTAAAAAATCAGATCGTGCTCGAACGCGAAGTTCGATGCTTGAGGCGGCGCCATCGGGTAATTGCCCATAAACCTAAGCGAGACCTCCCTTGGTCATCTTCACCTTCGCCTTTCGGCCGCCAAGCGACAATGCGCCAATCCAAATCGCCATCCCGATCGCGAACACGCCGGCAAATAGCCGAATGACATTTTCGATTACAAGGCTGCGCGCTCCCGTTGCGTGATCGATCATGATGCAGCCGAAGAGAATGGTCTCCGACTTTGGCCCAACCTTGCCCTGCTTCGCGTCGATCAGGTTCTGAAGCAGGAAGCGCTGCGGGAATTCCTTGTTAATCATGTAGCTGGTGATCTGCCCTTGCGAAGAAAGGATCATCAGTCCGGCCGGATGATTGATCTGGTCGTCCTCTTCTCGATAGGTCCAGCGGAATCCCAGCGCGTTGGTGATCTTGCGGACGTCTTCGAGCTTGCCCGTCAGGAAGTGGAAGCCCTCCTCACCGCTTGGCCGATTGTAAAGCCTGACCACGCCTCGCCAGCGTGGCTGCGTCAGCTCGTTCGTCTCCTTGGGGTTGAGGCTCAGCATCACGACATCGAAGTCGCGGCCGACCGAGAGCTCCGGCATCTGGATGACCGTGCGAACAAGGGCGTCGGTCTCCACCGGGCAGGCACTCAGGCAAGAAAAGAACATCGGCATGATTACGAGCGGCCGCTTGCCGTAGAGATCGCCGAACTTGATCTGGCGGCCGTTCTGATCGGTCAGCGGCACATCGCCCGGAACGAAGGCACCAAGCCGCTGATCGATGCCCATTTTGTCGAGCACGTCGAGCTTGAAGTTAGCCTGCTTCTGGCTATCCACGCCGCTCGCCCGTGCGTCCTCTCGGACGGCATCGCCCATCCCCTGGCTCCAGCCAAAGGCTGCCAGTAAGGCGAAGGCGGCGGTCAGAAGAAGTCGATTCATCAGTGGGTCGTCGTCTCCGCGGGCCGAGTAGTGGTAGTTGCCGTTGTGGGGGCGTTCGCCATTTGGCGGGAGTACATGTCGATCGCCTTCTCGACAGGAATTCTGACGATGCCCTTATCTTTGTCGATGTACGTCGGCTTGCCGTGCAGCAGGGCGTTTTCCGCTCGGCGCAGGTCGCGGATGTCGGTTCGAGCGGTCACGTTCGTTTGCAGCAGTGGGTTCGGATCGGAAGGGATGCGCTTGACGAACGGCGCGGTGGCCGGAGTCTCCTCGAGGATCTTGTCCCAGCCGATCGAGAAGCCGAAAATGATAAAGCCCGCCGCGCCGCAGAAGGCGACGAAAAGGAAGAACCAGCCGATCGAGCGGCCAAGGCCCTTGTACTCGATATCCTCGAGCTCGTAGCCCATCTTGGCTAACGGATCGTGAGGTACGTTTTCGGGCTCGTGATCAGTGGGCATGCTCAGGCGTCTCCAATAGCCGTGCGTCGTAGGTGGGCAGCAGCGGATGGCGCTTGATGTTCATGCAGAACAACGCGCCCCAAAGGCCGCCGACTCCGAGGAAGGACAGGATGTCGGCAAGGTTGACCGACATTTCAGTGCGATAGAACGGTTCGATCACATGGAAGTGATCGAGTACGCGCATCACGAGGATCCACGCCGCGATCATCGCCAGTCGTTTGGGCTGAGCCTTGTTCGTGGGCGACAGCAGCGCGAAGAACGGAATGAAGAATTGGCCGACGACGAGCACGAAGCTGAGATAGCTCCAGTGGCCGAGCGAGCGGTTGACGAGATACGTCGTCGTCTCGGGGATGTTGCCGTTCCAGATGATCAGGTACTGCGACAGGTTCGTGTAGCCCCACAGCATGATCAGTGTCAGCGTGAAGTTGCCGAAGTCGCGGGTCATCGCCGGAGTCATGATCTGCTTGTACGGCTCGCGATCGGCGTTTAGGCAGATGATGAGCGTCCCCAGCGACATCGCGCCAAGGGCCATGCCGACGACGAACCACACGCCGTACATCGTCGAATACCAGTGCGGGTCGATCGCCATCACCCAGTCCGTGTAGGCGAAGGTGACGCTCAAGACAAGGAGCACGAGGCCGGGCGATGCGAAGTTGGCGCGGAACTGCTGCTCGCGGAACTTGCCCGTCACTTCCTGGCGAATCACCGACTTGCGCATGTTGTACGCGTACCAGCCCCAGATGAGGAAGTACAGCGCGAACCGCGCCAGGAGGAACGGCCAGTTCAGATAGGCGGCGCGCTGGGTCAAAACTGAGTCGTGGGCGACCTGATCGGGCCGCGCCCACGGGTAGAGGTAGTGCGCGCCAAGCAACACGGGAACGAAAAGCGCCGCCATCAGGGCGAGATTGCGGATGTGCCCCCCGGCCTCCCAAATGCGCAGAATCGGCAAGCCCCACTTGCCCTGAATCACATGCTGCAAGATCGAGAGCCCGAAGCACCCGAGCGTGAGGCTCATGAACATCACCACCGCGAAGAGGTAGCTCTGGAGGGTGCTGGCGGTCGCGGCTTTGGCGGCGTCGGTATCGCCGTGGCCAATGGCCATGATCGCGGTAATGGCGATGCAGATCACCCCGATCACCGCGAACGCGGCACCGGCCCGGCCAAGCTGCACTTCCTTATGAGTGGTGGTTTCGCTCATTATTCGTGCTCGCCCCCCTGCGGAGCGACATCCGGTTGCGGCGGGTTGTTCAGTTCGTTTAGCTCAGCGGGCGTGAGATCAGACGTGCGCGCGTTCTGGCTGATCTGCAGGACGCGGATATACGCGGCGATCGCCCATCGATCTTGAGGCTCGACGCGCGAAGCGTAGGAGAACATCGTCCCGAAGCCCTTGGTTATCACATCGTAGAAGTGGCCGATCGGCATCCGGCGAAGCCGATCCGTGTGGTAATTACCAGGAGGGCGCCTGAGCTTAAATCCGCGTTTGGCAATCATGCCGTCGCCGTTGCCCAGCTGGCCGTGGCAGGGCGTGCAGTAGATCATAAACCGGTCCTGGCCGCGCATGATCAGCTCCTTTGTGACGGGTACCGGGAACCGGTCGACAAGTTTCCCGTTCTGGTAGCCCGTAAAGAAGGCGTCGTCCTCGCGAAGCTGATCCCGAGCAATCGTCCCCGCGATAAGCGGCCGGGATACAGCGCCGTCGGTAAAGATATGAACATCTCCCTTTTCGGATTCGAGCGGGTTGTGATACTTCGGCTGTGTCCACATGTCGGTGTGGCAGCCGCTCACAATCGCTGCTATCGCAACAGCGATTGCGGCTCGAATTTGGAATTTAGAATTTAGAATTTGGAATATCCGAGTTGACACGACACCGAACCTCCGATTCTTGAATTCCAAATTCAAAATTCGAAATTCTAAATTCACTTCGTCACCATGCTTACCGCGAGCGGTTCGAGCCCTTCGAGGAACTCCCTCGTGCCTTCGTTGTCGAAGAGCGGGTCGTTGGCCTCGATGCAGAGGAAGAATCGGTCCTGCGAGGCGCGCTCAAACCCTGGCGCGTTGAAAATCGGATGGTAGGGCTGGGGTAGCTGGTTCAGCGCGAGCACGCTCAAGAACGCCGCCAGAGCTGCAAACAAAATCGTGCACTCGAAGGTGACCGGAATGAAGGATGGCACCGAGTTCAGCGGCTTGCCGCCGACGTTCATCGGATAGTCGATAACGCTGACATAGTATTGGAGCGAGTACCCCGAGATCCCCCCGATTACGCCGCCAAGGAAGATGATCCAAGGCATCCGGTTGTCGCGGAAACCTAGCGCGTCGCTCAAGGCATGGATCGGGAACGGGGAATACCCTTCCATGTGCTTGTAGCCCGCCTCTTTGGCGGCCCGGGCGGCATCGACCAGCAGATCAGCATCTTCGAACTCCGCCACGATGCCGTAACGCGGATCAATGACCTTAACGTCATGCGACATTTACTCGCCACCTCCGGTTTTGGTCGCGCCAACCGGCTTTTTAGGCTTAGTCGGATCGGTCTTGAGCTTGTGCAGGAGATCCTTCATCTCAAACATGTTGATGACCGGCAGGAACCGGATGAACAGCCACATCAGGAAGAAGAAGAAGCCGATGGTGCCGAAGAACATCGCGAAATCCCAGATGGTTGGGTAGTACATCTTGTCCGAGCTCGGCAGGTAGTTGCGGGTCAGCGACATCGGGATGATCACGAACCGCTCCAGCCACATGCCGATGCCGACGAAGAAGCACACGATCCAGACCACCGTCAGGTTCCGCCGCAGCTTCGGCGACCACATGAGTTGCGGGATAACGCCGTTGCAGAGGATGAGCATCCAATACGCCCACCAATACGGTCCCTTAAAGCGCCACCACAGCAGCGCCATTTCGACCTTCGTTCCGGCATACCAACCAAAGAAGGCCTCAAGGACATAGCCGTAGAAAACGATCAGGCCGGTGGCGAGCATCACCTTCGCCATCCAGTCGATGTGCCTCAGCGTAATGAGCTCTTCCCACTTGTAGAGCTTGCGGATCGGGATGGCGATATTGAGCACCATCGCAAAGCCCGCGAACACCGCGCCGGCGACAAAGTAGGGCGGGAACACCGTGATGTTCCACCCCGGCACTACCGAGACGGCAAAGTCGTAGGACACGATCGAGTGAACGGAGAGGACCAGTGGCGTCGAGAGACCCGCGAGCAGCAAGTAAGCCTGCTCATACCGGTGCCAGTGCGTGTTCGCCCCTCGCCAACCGAGCGATAGGACGGCGAAAATCACCTTCCCCGCGCGATTCGTCGACCGATCGCGCAACGTGGCGAAGTCGGGCACGAGGCCGATAAACCAAAACAGCGCCGACACCGTGAAGTAGGTGCTCACGGCGAAAACGTCCCACACCAGCGGCGAGCGGAATTGCGGCCAAAGGGCGAGGATGTTCGGGTACGGGAACAGCCAGTAGGCCACCCACGGACGCCCCGTGTGCAGCAGCGGATAGAGCCCCGCGCACATGACCGCAAAGATCGTCATCGCCTCCGAGAAGCGGTTGATCGAATTACGCCATTGCTGCCGCATTAGAAGCAAAATCGCCGAGATCAGCGTCCCCGCATGGCCGATTCCGATCCACCAAACGAAGTTGACGATGTCGAACGCCCAGCCGACCGGGATGTTGTTGCCCCAGATGCCAACGCCTTTGTAAAGCAGCCACCCGACCGCCATCATCAGCACGTTCACGAAAAGGAAAGCGATCCCGATCGTGATGTACCAAGGCTTCTTGTGGCGCTTCTGGTCGAGCACCACGCTCGAAATCTTTTGGTCGATCGACGCGTACGTCTGCTGCCCTTCGATCAGAAGCTCAAATGGTGGGGCCTCTCGTGTCATCGCTTAGGCCTTGATCTCCGGATTGGGGTTGCGAATCTTGCCGAGGTATGCCGTACGCGGGCGGGTCTGAAGCTCTTCAAGCAGGGCGTATGCGCGCGGGTCGTGGCGAATCTTCGTGACCGCCGCTTCCTTGTCGGCGATGTTGCCGAAGACGATGGTCTTGGTCGGGCAGGCCTGTTGGCACGCGGTGATGATCTCGCCATCTTTCGGATCGCGCCCCTGCTTCTTGCCCTCGATCCGAGCGTCATTGATGCGCTGCACGCAGTAGGTGCACTTCTCCATCACGCCTCGACCGCGGACGGTGACGTCGGGGTTGTTCAGCAGCCGCAGCAGCGGAACGCGCGTCCGGTTGGCTTCGTCGTTCGCAACGAACTGAGTCTGGTTGTCGCTGTAGTTTAAATAGTTGAAGCGCCGGACTTTGTAGGGGCAGTTGTTCGAGCAATACCGCGTGCCGACGCAGCGGTTGTAAACCATCTGGTTCAGGCCCTCGTGGCTGTGCATCGTCGCCCCGACTGGGCAGACCGGCTCGCACGGCGCTTTTTCGCAGTGCACGCACATGAGCGGCTGGAAGATGTAGTCGGGATTGGCGATCGGGTCGTCGCTGAGGCTGGTCGAGGACATGTGGGTCTTCGTCGTATCCCAATCCCGCCGAGCGGTGTAGTAGCGGTCGATGCGAATCCAGTGCATCTCGCGCCCGCGCTTGACCTGCTCCTTGCCGACCACCGGAATATTGTTTTCCGCCTGGCAGGCGGTAACGCAGGCGTTGCAGCCGGTGCAGGTGTTGAGGTCGATCGTCATGCCCCATTGCGGGCCGTCGTAGTTGAAAATCTCGTCCGGATACATCGACTGATTTTCAACCGTCTGATCCGGCCGGGTCGAGTTCACCGGCCCTTCGGGCTCGGATTCGTCCTTGAGCGACTTGTTCTCGTGATACTGCTCGATGCTGCCCACGCGAGCAATGTCGCGCCCTTCCATCGAGTGGTGAATTTGCGTGCTCGCAACCGGGTGCGACTGGGTGCCGATCTTCCGAATCTGAACGTCGCCCGTGAAGGACATCCCGTCGCTGCGGCGCAGCGCGTAGGCGTTGAAGCCCACGCCGTTGGCGACGGCTCCAATATTCGTGCGGCCGTACCCAAGATGAACGGTAATCGAATTGTCCGGATGGCCGGGAAGGACCCACACCGGCCCCGTCGCGCTCTGTGCGCCCACCGTGACCTCGAGGCCGTCCTCACTGCTGAGATTGTTCTCCTGAGCCGTGCGCGGGCTCATAAAGAAGGCGTTTTCCCAGGTGATCTTGGTGATCGGCTTGGGAAGCTCTTGCAGCCAGCCATTGTTGGCGAAGCGGCCATCGTGGACGGTCGGGTCCGGCTTGATAACGAGCTCCATCTTGCCGAGCGGCTGATGGAGAAGAAAATCTTGCAGCCTCCCCGCCGAGTATGTCGCCGCAACCGGAGCGAAGGCCGTCTTCGGCACGGCGCCGTCGTGAAGGGCGCGGTTCCAGGCCTTTTGGAAGTCTCCCTTAAGCAAACCCTTGGCTCTGTAGCCTTCCTGCAGAATCTTGTAGCCATCCTGCTCGCCTGTCGTAAGGGCCCCGAGCAGCTCGTGGGCGGACTTGCTGTCGAAGAGAGGAGCGATGAGCGGCTGAACGATGGAAATCGTCCCGTCGTAGGCGCGCACGTCGCTCCACTCTTCGAGGAAGTGGGTCAGCGGGACGTGCCAGTTGCACTCGCGCCCGGTCTCATCGTAATAGTGAGCGTGATGTACGCGCATCCGCACATTCTTCAGCGCCTGGCTGAAATTGAGGTCGGTCGGCGCGTTGTAGACCGGGTTGCCCCCGATCATAAGCAGCGTGTCGACTCGCCCCGCGCTCATCTCGCTCACGAGATCGCGGAATGCGGCGAGCTGGTTCGGCACGTCGTCCATGGCCGGCACGAGCAAAGCTGTCGATCCCATCGCTCCGATCTGGCTGTTGATCGCGTGGCACAGCAGATGCACGGCGACGCTTTGATGATGGCCCGGGATCAGGACGGCGGCTCCTTGATTGGCGCTGAGATCTTTCGCGATAGCGGCGATCACATCCGGGGCCACGGCTGTCGCGGCGGTCTGAATATTCGGCACCCCGACTGCGGCGGCCAGAGCCGCGACGACCAACTCGATATCGCTCGCCCGGACGGGATACCGATGATCCGCCGTCGCGCCCGTCGTCGTCGGCATGCTCTCGATGGCGTAGAGCCGATTCATGGCCGTGTTGTCGCCCATCACCCGGCGGCCGTCCATGAAGTCCCGCGAGTAGCGCAGGCTGCCCGGCATATCGAGCAGAAGATCGCTGTCGATCGAAACGACGACTTTCGCCTTCTTCAGATCATAAATCGTGTTGAAAACGCGCCCGCCGAACGCGGTGAATGAGGCCTGCTTCGCCGCGTCGTTGTCGGCGGGATCGTATTGGACCCACTTCGCGTTCGGATACGACTTAAGCAGGACGTTGATCTGATCACGCAGCGTCGGCGAGGCAATGACCTCGGTGAGGATGCGAAAGCCGCCGCCGCCGCTGGCCCTCTGCTTCTCCAGCGAGGCGCGCAGCTCGGCGAGAAACACATCCCACGTGCTGACTTCGCCATCGTAAACCGGGTTCTGCGAGCGATCCGGGTCGTACATGTTGAGGATCGCCGCCTGCATGAACGAATTACTCGCCCCGAGGCTCTCGGGGTGATCGGGATTGCCCTCGATCTTTATCGGACGGCCCTCGCGCGATTCGACTAAACACCCGATTCCGTAGCCGTTGAAGGGCATCGCGGTGGCGAAGAAAAGCGGCTTGCCGAGCACCATTTCCTCGGGCTGTTTGACGTAGGGCACGATCCGCTCTTCTTCCATGAAGACACTGCGGCAGCCGGAGAGCCCGGCGAAGGCCATCGAAGCGCCCATGAACTTGAGCATCGTGCGGCGGTCGATTTGAAGAAGCGTGGACCGGTTTGGAAACTCGTCTTCGAGCCAGTTGCTGAACTCTTCGGTATCGGCGACTTCTTCCAATCCGCGCCAATACTTGGGCCCGGTCGTGCCGGCGAGCTTGGCTCGCACCTCGTCCAGGTCCAGTCTCTTCTTCTTCTTGGTTTCCATCAATCCAAAATCCGCAATCGGCAATCCAACTCTTCGGTATCGGCGACCTCTTCGAGGCCGTGCCAATACTTGGGCCCGGCGGTGCCGCCGAGCTTGGCTCGCACCTCGTCCAAGTCTAGTCTCGTCTTCGTGGTTTCCATCAATCCAAAATCCGCAATCGAAAATCCAAAATTCCTAGCGGTGACACACCGAGCAGTCGGCGAGCTGCGCGACCCTTACGCCAAGCTTCTTGACCAGCGCCTTGCCTTCCTCGACTTCCTTGGGATCGTCCTTGAACGGATCTTCGCCTCGCTTCAATTCCTTCTCGCGATCCGTCAACTCCTCGCCCGCCTGAATCTTCCAGTAGAGATCGAACACTTGCTGGCGCGGACTGCGCTCCGGGTGCGCGTGATCCTTGTACAGGTACCGCTCGGGCGCGCGGTGGCACTGCAGGCACCACGACATCTGGAAGGCATTGCCCTTCCACGTGATCTGCATCTCCTGAATCGGCCCGTGGCAGGTGTTGCAGTTGACGCCGCGCGAGACGTGGATCGAGTGGTTGAAGTAGACGAATTCGGGAACCTTGTTCACCTGCGTCCAGCGCAGCGGTGTGCCCGTTTCATAGCTCTGGCGGACCGGCTCAAGCAGCGGGGAGTTCGTCCAAATCTGAGAGTGGCAGCTCATGCACGTCTCGCTGGGCGGGATGCCCGCATACTGCGACTTTTCGACCGTCACGTGACAGTACCGACAGTCAATGCCGAGTTCCCAGGCGTGGTGCTGGTGGGAGAAGGGAATCGGCTGATCTTTGGGGACTGCAACCTTGGTGTTGGCCGGGCTGCGCGTGAATGCCGCTAACGACAAGCCGCCTCCGAGGATCACGATGCCCGACGCAACGAGGCTAAAGCGTGCGACCGTGTTGGCTCTTTCCCGAAAGACCTGTGCTCCCATCAGATACTCCAGCGCTCCCTGTCGGTAAGGCGGAATGCATGTAGATTACCGAGGCTTGAATCTAACCTGCAAAGTAAAGTTTTAACCTGCGGGGCTTGTCCAGGTTGACCGTCGCTAGACAGATTTAACTTTGATGTGGAAAACCTGTCCCTATCGATTTTTGAAAAACTCGTCAAGATATGACCGCCCGATCCACCGCGACCATCAAAAAGAGGATCGCGAGGTAGAGCATCGAGTAGTGAAAGAGCCGGCTCGCCCGCGGGCGGTCAATCTGCTGATAGAGTTTTATGCACATCATCACGAGCGGGATGTTGAGCAGAATCGCCGAAACCAGATAGACCTCGCCAAGCTGCCCCAGCGCGTAAGGAACCGCGGTGAGCAGCACCGTCAGGACGGTGTAGAGCGCGATTTGAATGACCGTCACGCGATCGCCCCGCACCACCGGCAGCATGGGGATCCCTGCGGCGGCGTAGTCGTCTTTCAGCAGCAGCGCCAGGGCCCAGAAATGGACTGGCGTCCAGACAAGGATGAGGGCGAAAAGCCACCACGCAAACGGGTTGAGGCTATTGGTGATCGCCGCCCAACCGACAAGCGGGGGAAAGGCACCGGCGGCACCGCCGATGACGATGTTGTGCCACGTCCGGCGCTTGAGCACCATCGTGTAGATAATCACGTAAAAGACCAGTCCCGCCAGCGCGAGCATCGCCGTGAGCAGGTTTGCCACGCCCCAAAGAATCAGGAACGAGCCCACCGCCATGGCGAAAGAGAAGAGCAGGGCGTTGGGGCTGGAGATCGACTGCGTGACCGTCGGCCGCTTGGCCGTTCGCTTCATCGAGCCGTCGATATCGCGGTCAATCACCATGTTGATCGCGTTCGCGGCCCCCGCGCTCATGTAGCCCCCGATGAACACACCGATAAACAGCGTGATCCCAGGCCAGCCCCGCGCCGCCATGAACATCGCGGTCATCGTGGTGAAGATGAGCAGGCTGATGACGCGTGGCTTGGTCAGGCCAAGATACGCGCCGATCAAGGCCTTCCCGTGCAAGGGCTCGGCAGGCTCATGAACCTCGTCTCGCGCCTCGATCTCAACCCGCTTCACGCCCTCGCCCATCGCGTAAGCGGCGGCAACCATGAGCGAAGCAAAGAGGATGTCGGCCAGGACGAGGTGGACGCACTGCATCCACACCGGTGCCTTAAGCCAGATATTCGCCAGGCCAAACAGCATCTGGACACCGTAGATCGACATCATCAGCTGCACCGACTTCTTCACCGGCGGGCTTGGCCGCAGGTGGATGAGCAGGCCGCTCGCGAGCAGCAGGTAAAGGCCGACCGAGATGGCAATGAGCGGGTGGAGCGGCTGCAGCCGCACCATCCAGTGCGATGCCGGGTCGGCGGCGGCCTTCAACACGTCGGGGACCGGCTTAAGCGCGTGGCCGAGCGCGCTCACCGAGCCGCTGATGCCGAGAATGATCGTCGAGATCGTGGCGATGCCGATGATCCACGGCACCGCGCCTTGGCCCCTCAGCCGAATCGGCGCCATTCCGCCCGCGAGCAGCGCGGTCAGGGCGATTGCCGAGACGAGCAGGAAGGTGTTGACCAGGTGCGTCGCCATGCTCATCGCGCGGTATGCACTGTCGTTGTACGCAACCAGCTTGTAGATCACGAGCCACGCGCCGACGAGCGACTCGCTCATCGTGAAAATGCCCGTATAGAGCGCCGCTTTTCGAGCCTGATGGCCCTTCGGGAAGACCCGATAGACGCGCCAAATCAGCCAGCCGACGACCGGGATGACGAGGCCAACTGAGGCGCGGTGGCTGAATTCGAAAACCTGTTTGAGTGTGGCGAAATCGGGAACGAGCTTCCCGCCGCACAGCGGCCAGTGGTCGCCACAGCCATCGCCCGAGAACGTCGCCCGCACAAACCCGCCCCAGGCGGCAATCGCGAGGTTGACGACGAGGAGGACCCAAGCAAAAGTGGATACCTTCGCCTGCGCTAACGCGAGAGTAGAGCCGGTCTCCTCGGGGCTGGAGACTTGGCTCGCCGGCCTCGAAAGCCTCGCGGGGTGGAGGCGTTCGTCGGGGTCGATCTGGCCTCTCAAGGTCTAGCCAAGAGTTTGGCGAATCGGGGAGGCTGGAGTCAACCGCTAGGCGAGTTGTTCGGCAGCATCCACGCAGTTAGCGAGCAGACTCGCCACCGTCATCGGCCCAACGCCGCCGGGAACCGGCGTGATGTACGAAGCGACCTGGCGAACCTCCTCAAAGGCCACGTCCCCCACGTCGCCCTGTCTGCCCTCCACGCGATTGTAGCCGGCGTCGATCACGATCGCGCCTGGCTTGATCCAGTCGCCGCGCACCATCTCCGCCCGACCAACCGCCGCCACCAGCAAGTCGGCCTCCTGACACAACTCTTTCAAGTTCAGCGTCTTCGAGTGGGCGATGGTGACGGTCGCGTTGCGCTGGAGGAGCATCAGCGCCATCGGCTTGCCAAGGATGACGCTACGGCCGATGACGACCGCGCGCTTCCCGGTGACATCCAGGCTGTGCTTGTCCAGAATCCGCGTGATCCCCAGCGGCGTCGCGCAGCGAAAGCCCGGGAGGTCCGCGACTAAACGCCCCAGCGACTGAGGCGTGATGCCGTCGACATCCTTGTCCGCGCCCAGCGCCATCAGCGCCTCGCTCTCATCCAGATGCTTGGGCAAGGGATGCTGGACCAACACGCCGTGTACCTGAGGGTCGGCATTAAGCCCCCGAATCCGAGCCAGAAGTTCCTCCTGCGTCGTCTCGGCGTTGATCTCGTACGACTCGCCCTCCATGCCCGCCGCCTCCGCCCACTTGCGCTTCATCCCCACGTAAGCGAGACTGGAAGGGTCATGTGAGGCCACGAGTACGTCGAGCCGCGGCACGATTCCGCGCACCCGCAGCCGGTCCACCCGCTCCTTCAAGTCCGCGCGAAGCTCGCGCGAAAGCGCGAGCCCATCGAGGATCACCGCGCTCAGGAGCCGTCCTCCACGCGCACCTTCCAACCCGCCCGTGCCAGCTTCTTCGCTTCGTCGGAGTCGGCTTCAATGATCTCGACATCGAGGGGTGGAGCCTCCTCTTCGATCTCCCCGTGCTCTTCCTCAGGAGGCGCGGTGGTGGGGTCCCAGTTCGCCTTGGGCGAGCGAAGGCGAAGCTTGTCCAGAATCCCGTTCATAAATTTGCCGCTTTCCTCGGTCGAATATTTACGCACGATCTCGATCGCTTCGTCAATCGTCACCGCAGGCGCGATCGAGGGCTCGTGATATAGCTCATAGGCGGCGATTCGCATGACGTTCCGGTCGACCGTAGCCACCCGGTCGTAATCCCAGTCCTGCACGACCGCAGCGATCCGCTCGTCGAGATCGACGTGATGTTCCACGACCCCGCGAACCAGACGTTCAGCGTAGGCGGCGAGATCAGGCGCAAGGGCGGAATGCTCCAGCATCTCATTGACCGCGTTGTGCAGCGATCCTTTGGTGATATCGAGCTGATAGAGCGCCTGCAGCGCGGCAACCCGCGCCTTGCGGCGAGATCTAGGCATTCGCCGACTCCGCGAGAAACGCGGGAACATAGGCAGTCGTGAAATCGCCCGCGACGTAGCCGGGCGAAGCGACGAGCCGCCGAAGGAATGGGATGTTTGTCGCGATGCCGCTCACCTCAAACTCGTGCAGGGCTGTCCGCAGCTTCGCGACCGCCTCGGCCCGATCTTGACCGCGGACGATCAGCTTCGCGATCATCGGATCGTAAAACGGCGTGACCGCCAGCCCTGCGTAGCAGTAGGTCTCGATACGCACGCCGCGTCCGCCTGGAGCCTGCCAGCCGGTAATGCAGCCGGTCGAGGGCGAGAAGTCGTCGTCGGGGTCCTGAGCGGTGATCCGCGCTTCGATCGAGTGGCCCGAAATCTTGATATTCTTTTGCTTGAACGGCAGCTTCTCGCCGGACGCGATCTTGAGCATCAGCTGAGCGAGATCAATCCCCGTCACTTCCTCCGTAACCGGATGCTCCACCTGCAGCCGCGTGTTCATCTCGAGAAAATAAAAGTGGAAGTCTTGGTCGACGAGGAACTCCACGGTTCCGGCATTGGTGTAGCCGACGCTCTTGGCGACGCGAACCGCCGCCCTGCCCATATCGGCCCTGACCTTCTCGGGCAGCTTCGCGTAGGGCGCTTCTTCGACGATCTTCTGGTGTCGCAAATTCTGGATCGAGCATTCGCGCTCGCCGAGGTGCACCATGTTGCCATGCTCGTCGCCGATCACCTGAATCTCGACGTGCCGCGGGTTCGCGACGAACTTCTCGACGAGCATCTCGCCGCTACCAAAGCTCGCTTGCGCCTCGGCGGAGGCAATCTTCCAGAGGCCCGCCAGCTCATCCGGGGAGTCAACCCGCCGGATGCCGCGCCCTCCGCCCCCCGCAACGGCTTTGAGCAGAATGGGATAGCCGATCTCCTCCGCAACCTTGAGCGCCTCGGCGTCCGTAGCCACCGCGCCCTGCGATCCTGGCACCACTGGGCAGCCGGAAGCGACCGCCGCCGCCTTGGCGGAAGCCTTGTCGCCCATCGCCTCAATCGCGGTAATCGGGGGACCAATGAATTTGATGCCGAGGGAATCCAGCGCCGCCGCAAACGAGGCGCGCTCGCTGAAGTAGCCATAGCCCGGATGAACTGCCTCCGCGCCCGAAATCTGGCAGGCCATGAGGACGTTGGCGAGGTTTAGATACGAATCGGTATTCGATCCCGCGCCCACGCAGATCGCCTCATCGGCGATTTTGACGTGCAGGCTCTCGCGGTCCGCCTCGGAGAAGATCGCCACGCTGCGCACGCCAAGCTCGCGGCACGCGCGGATGACCCGGCAGGCGATCTCGCCTCGATTCGCGATGAGAACCTTCTTCAGCATCAATACTTCTCGTGCCCCGGGTGTGGGCAGTAGACCTTGCCGGTCTTGGGGTCGTAAACGTACGGCTCTTTGCCCATCGGGCACTTGTAAAAGTCGGCCCCGATCCGGGTCTCTTCGAGCGTAGCCGGATAAGAATCGTCGCCCGACGATGTCTGCGCCACCATCAGCGATTGTCGAACCTGAGACAGGTTGGATTTGCAGACTTCGTCCTGGGCATTGGCCTTAACCAAGCCCAGCGTGGTCTTGCCCCTTCCATCCGCGCGAGGCGATTTGCCGCCGGTGCCACTGTATCCAACGTACACAGCTGCGAGGATCGCGATGATGCCGATCGTGGCGATGCTTGAAATCAAGGTGAAGCCGCGATTCATGCCTTCACTTTAGCGAGGATTTGGCCGAATTCTACGCCCTGTCCATCTTTGACGAGCACTTCCACAACTTCTCCGGCTACCTTGGATTCCACTTCGTTCGCGATCCCCAGCGCGTTGACGACGGCCACGACATCTCCCGTGCTCACGGATTTGCCCTGCTCAAGCGCCTTCGGCCCAATCCGGTAGAAGCCGACGATGGGAGACCGGATGTACTTCACGCCCGCTTCGCCATTAAGAAGCGCGGGCTCAGCGGACTTGGCGGGTGCAGCCTTCTTCTTCGCGCCGGCTTCCAGCCGGGCCTTGAACGAGGCGCCGTCCAAGCCTAGCTCGATCTCGGCGAAGCCGTGCTCCTGCGCGACGGTCAGCGCGTGCCGTATGAGATCGATATCCAGTCCGGCCATGGGGATGGGAGTTTACTCTGTCTCCGATTCAGCCTCTCCTCAGGCGAAAAAAGAGGAATGCTTCGTTGATGGGTCGAGAGCATTCCTTTGGAGAGGAGAAAGCGTTTTTTTCAAACGCATCGTTGGGTCGCCTTAGGTGGCGACTCCGCTACTGGTCTTTTCAACTCTCTGGACGGGTCAACCGTTCCCGCGTGTTCGATCTTTGGGACCCCCATAGGCCAAAAACCCTGATAATTTTACGAGGCTTTCTTTGCCGCAGGGGCTGCTTTCTTGGCCTTGGGCGCAGCTTTCTCAGGAGCGGCGGCCTTTGCGCTCTCGGCCTTCACGGGCTTCTCAGCCTTTACGGGCTTCTCAGCCTTCACTGCCTTCACGGCCTTCTCGATCTTCTCGACCTTCTTTGCCGGAGCCTTCTTCGGGGCGGGCTTTTCAGCCGGGGCGGTGGCGGTCTTGGCCGTTCCGTACTTGACGCGAAGCGCGCGATCGGCGTCTTTGATCTTCTGTTCCTTGCGGTGGCGGCGAGCGTTGATTTCTTTGTTCTTAACTCTCATAGCTGTGCGAAGCAGAATACCTTGGGAGGGACAAGGGCTAAGGATTAAGGATTGAGGGGAAGGGTCGACCCGCGCCTGCCGATATCCGCAATAATCTCCGCGTGGCGTCCATCACCGAAGAGCGAATACGTGTCCGATACGGCGAGACCGACCAGATGGGGCACGCCTATTACGCGAATTATCTCTATTGGTTCGAGCAAGCGCGCGGCGCGTGGTGCAGGGATCGGGGATTCACCTACAAACAACTCGAGGAGCGAGGCCTCCTGCTGCCGGTGGTCGAAGCCCAGGCGCGCTACCGCGGCGAAGTGAAGTACGACGACTGGATCGTCGTGCGCGTCTGGCTCGCGGAGACGAAGCGCTCATCGATGAAATTCGAATACGAGGTGTTCAACGAGACGACAGGCGTCGTGACCACGGAAGGCTACACCTGGCACGTCGTCATGAGCGGCGAGAGCCGAAAGGCGATTGCTATACCGGCCGCAATGCGCCAGATGCTGAACCGCGATCCCGCCGAGTTCAATCGCCTGCCGTAGGTACGCCGAAAGCGTGTAACAACCCGTCGTGGCGGTGACATTCCTGTCGCCGACTGGACCGAAGGTCCAGCAGGTTTTGCTCCGGCTTCGCCGGAGACGGGGGCAGGAATGCCCCCGCAACCGTGATTCAATGCCTACGAACTAGGTGCCGTCAGCTTCCAAGCCTGCGTCACCGTCTTCCCGCCAACCTTCAGCTCGATCGTGTAATCCCCGGCCTCCGGGTACTTGGCTCGCGTCGACTCGAATGGGTCGAGAAGCGCGTCCCCAGGTTTCGTGACCGTGCGTTTGCCCGTTGGCTTCGGACCGCCCTCTCCAAGCTTCAGCGGAACCTCGAAGAAGTTGTAGCCTTTCGCCGCATCGAACGATTTTTCGATGACCACCTTGCCGGCCTTGTCCTTGATCCGCAGGGTCGCCTTGCCCGCGGCGACCGAATAAAACGAACCCCGGAGAGTTTGGATCGTAGGCTCGTTGAACTGTCCAAACCGAGACGGATAGCCCCACGTGCGGTCTCGCCGCATGTCGGCAACATTGAACAGGGTCAGTGCCACGCCCCGAACATCCGCGTTCAAGTCGTATACGAGCTTCAGCGGCAGCACCCACGCGCTGCGCGCATGCGTTCCGATCACCAAATCATGATCTCGCGCCTGCACCACCAAATCGTGCACCGGCGTGTGCGGCAATCCGCCCTGCAGCGCCTCCCAATGCGAGCCGCCGTCGAACGTGACGAACACGCCCATGTCGGTGCCGACATACAGAATGTCCTTGCGATCCGGGTCCTCGCGCACCACGTTGATCGTCTCTGGCGGTAAGTCTCCAATGATTGAGGTCCAGGAGTGGCCGAAGTCGGTGGACTTATATAGATACGGCGCGAAATCGTCCTCGCGGTAGCCGCTCTGGGATACGTACACCGTCGCGATATCCCATTTGGAAGCCACGATGCGCGAGACCCATTTGTCGGGCGTAGCCGTTGGAATCTTCTCCCAAACCACCCCGCCGTCTCGGGTGACGTTCACACTGCCATCGTCGGAGGCCGCGTAGATCACGCCGAACTTGAGCGGGCTCTCCGAGATGTCCTTGAGCGTCGAAAAAGGCACGTTGCCGTTCGGCTTATCCTTGGTCAGATCGGGCGAGATGGCATCCCACGCGTGACCCCGGTCGAACGACCGATACAGCTTCTGCGCCCCGAAATAAATGATATCCGGGTGATAGAGTGAAACCGCTACCGGCGAGACCCAGTTGTATCTGTTCGGCGGATCGCCGCGCTTGGCGCGGGGCGTGATCGTCCATTGCTCATTGGTCTTCTGATTGAAGCCGTTTTGCTCGCCAAACTGGTAGCCAACGTAGATCGTGTCGCCGCCGTCACGCGGATCGACAGCGATCGCCGCGCCGTCGCCGCCACCGACGTCGTTCCACTGGTTGACGTCGCTGATTCCGGGCCGGTAAGTGTTCGGCCCCTTCAGCGTGCCGTTGTCTTGCAGCCCGACGAACACGTTGTAGGGATTCTTGTTGTCGACGTTTACGGTGGTGGCCTGGCCGACCGCCATATTGTTCAGATGCCGCCAGTGCGAGCCGTCGTCATAGCTCTCGTACGCGCCGCCATCGCAGCCGACGATGATGTGCTTCACGTTGGCAGGATCGAACCACACCGCGTGGAAGTCGACATGCGCCTCCCGCGCAGCCATCCGCCACGTTTTGCCGCCATCGCGTGAGCGGGTGAGAAGCGTTCCGGTGGCGAAGATGTCGTTCGGGTCCTTCGGATTCACAATGACGTTGCCGAAGTAGTAATAGCTGTTGCCGCCGAGGGGGCCGCTTGGCGTCTGCTTCCAAGTCTTGCCGCCGTCGTCGCTGCGCAGCATGTGGCTCTGAACCTTCCCGGGATCGAAAATCTTGCCGCGCTTGGCGATCGCCTCGCGCACCTGGCCCATCGTCATCTTCTTGTCTTTGACTTGCTGGATCGTGTCGTCGAGCTTCAGATCGTTCGGCGCGTACTGACGCCAAAAGCCTTCGAGCAGTTTCTTGTCGAGTGCGAGGAACAAGTCCTCGGTAAGAAGGAGGAACCGCCGCGGCGTGAGGGTGCCGCTCGGCACCGCCTCATCCACATCCGCCCAGTCAGGATCTGCGCCGTGGTTGTCGATGTACACGTATACGCGGTTAGGGTTGCTCTGGCTGATCGCCAGCCCAATGCGGCCGGCGTCTTCCGCATGCGGCAGAGCGGTAACCATTTTCCAGGTTTTGCCGGCGTCGACGCTCTTGTAGACGCCGCTGCCGGGGCCGCTCTCGCGGAAGTTCCAAGCTCTCCGGTCGCGGTCCCAGGCCGCCGCATAAATCACGTTGTGATCGCGAGGGTCCATCGCCATGTCGATGATGCCGGTCTGGTCGTTGAGCTTCAGTGCCTGTTGCCAGGTGCGGCCCCCGTCGGTCGTTTTGTAAACGCCGCGCTCCGGGTTTTGGCTGTAGAGATGGCCGAGCACGCCGACGTACACCGTGTTCGGATCCTGCGGATCGAGCAAGATGCGTCCGATGTGATGGCTCTCCGGCAGGCCCATGTACTGCCAAGTCTTGCCGCCGTCGGGGCTCTTGAAGACGCCCGTCCCTGAGTAACTAGTCCGCTGGCTATTGGCTTCGCCCGTGCCGAGCCAGATCGTCTTGCCATCTTTCGCGATCGCGAAGTCTCCGATGCCGAAGGCGCTCTGGCCGTCGAAGGTCGGCGTCCAGGTGTTGGCGTTGTCCTCGCTGCGCCACAGGCCGCCGGTCGCGAAAGCAATATACAGCGCGTCCTTGCCTTTTTCGACATGGATCACGCGTCCGCTCTGCACCTCGGGCCCCACGCTGCGCCACTTGATCTGGCTGAACGGCGAGTCCTTCTCCATCTGCAGCCGCTTCTCGTAGCCGCGCATGCGCTGCTCGGCCGGCATGCCGATGACGCGCGGGTGGAACTTGGCGATCTCGTCGGCCCGCTGCTTCTTGATGTCCTGCCCCGGGGTGGGGACCGGCGCGTCGGGATCGATTTGGCTGAAGGCTTGGCCGAAGCAAACGGTGGCGAGGGCGGCGGCGAGGGCGGCGGCGAGGGCGCGCGAGAGTGGAAGACGCATCGGGAAGATGATACGCGCATTCATTCGTAATTCATCACCTCAGTCATGCGATCGCCGCTCATGGCAAGTCGCGCAGGCTTACCGAGGGGGAATACTGCGCAGATATGATTGCCTTATTTGCTGCTGCAGCCCTGCTCGCGCCGGATTCGATGGCCCGCGCCGCCGATCCGCAAGAGAAGCATCTGCGCAATCTGCGCCAGCTCACTTTCGGCGGGCAGAACGCGGAGGCTTACTGGAGCGCCGACGGCAAGATGCTCACCTACCAGTCGCAGTATCCCGACAGCGGCTACCCGGACGAGCAGATATTCAGCATGAAAGCCACCGGCAGCGACAAGCGGCTGGAGAGCACGGGGAAGGGCCGCTGCACCTGCAGCTACTTCACCCCGGACGGCAAGTGGCTCTACTTCAGCTCAACCCACGCCACCCAGCCTGAGGGCCAG
>JBBREM010000026.1:0-28237 GCA_038202925.1 Fimbriimonadales bacterium
TACTACCGCACAGACAACGGAAATAATTATCGCCATGGATCTCTCATTGTATGCCTCCGCCCCGGCCATTGTCGCTTGCACCTGAAGGCCCAACCCGAGGGGTGGAGGCTGTGAGCCGCGCGGGATTAGCTCCCCTCCCGCTCCGGGAGGGGTTGGGGGAGGGTTCCGGCGTTGGTACTCTGAGCGGGCATGCCCTCCCCCTGTTCCTCCTCGCACCGCTCGGATTCACAGGCCCGTCCCGGAGCGGGAGGGGAGGAATAACAGCCTTTCCCTGTCATCCTGAAACTGGGCGAGGCACGAGCGCGAGAGAAAGGATCTGACACTGGAGCCGCGCACGGGTAAGCAGGGAACGGCTACAGGCAGATCCTTTCAGTTCGCAGCTCACTTCCAGGATGACAATACGAAGAGCCCGCTAAAATGAACTCGTGATCCTCGTCATCGACAACTACGATTCCTTCACCTACAACCTCGTGCAATACCTCGGGCTGTGCGGAGTTGAGCCGTTGGTGAAGCGCAACGACGAGATCACCATCGAGGAGATCGAGCGGCTGAAGCCGGATGGGATCATGCTCTCTCCGGGGCCGTGCACCCCCGATCAGAGCGGCGTCTGCCTCGACGTGGTCCGCGCCGCCCTTACCACGGAACTGCCGACGCCGGTGTTTGGTGTTTGCCTCGGCCATCAGGCCATCGGCCAGGTCACGGGGAGCACCATCGCCCGGGCCAAGCACATTCGGCACGGCAAGTCCAGCATGATTCGGCATGACGGCATGGGCCTCCTCGCGGGGATGCCGAATCCGTTTCGGGCCATCCGCTATCACTCGCTTGTGATCACAAAGGAGACCGTGCCAGCGGGGTTCATCGTCACCGCCACCGCCGAGGATGACGGCGAGATCATGGGCATTCGCCACGAAACACTGCCCATCGTAGGGGTGCAGTTCCATCCCGAGTCGGTGCTGACTCAGGATGGAATGCGGATCATCGAGAACTTCGTCGCTTGGACGAAGCATCGAGCCGCCGCTTAGCCGCCCGTCGCGGAGCCTGCGGTATCCGGCGCGCCGTTTGAAGAGATGGCCGCGGGAGGCTCGGTGGCGGTTGCTCCGTCCTTGAGCTCCTTGAACCGCTTCTCGACCTCGGCCGAGGGGAGGTTGAAGTAGAGGATCTTCCAGCCGTTCCCGGAGTTCACGACCTTCATTTCGATGGGGCTCTGGGCCTTCAGGAAGATGCCCGTTCCGTGCCAGTCGGCTTCCTTCACCCCGTTGCGGTAGTTCAAGCCGTTGATCGAGCTGGTCAAGCTCTTGAGCGGGCCCAGCGATTCGCTCGCCGCCTGGCAGATCATTTCGATGTCCTTGGTGGAGCTCGCTCCCAAGAACTGCGGGTCGCCTCGGGAGATCAATTCTTGAGCGTTCCAATTCGCGGAGATGGCTTTGAACGAGCTGTCGGCAAAGCCGCCCGCCTCGTCGCTAAAGCCCTTTGCTTGCGAGTAGATGTAATATCCGCCGCCCGCGCAGATAAGACAGAGAAAACCGATAACGCCCAATACGATCCAGAGAACCTTCATTGCCCCGAACAGTATAAAGGATAATGGGCGCGTGGACGAGGCCCTTTTGCAGCGCGAGATGAGCCGCCTCGTCGGGCGTGACCACGTTCTTGCCGGCCCAGGGGTCCAGCGAGCCTACGACTGCGACGCCTACACCGTGGAGCGATCCAAGCCAACGTGCGTCGTCTTGCCCGCCGATACCGCCGAGGTGGCCAAGGTGGTGCGGTGGTGCGTGGCAAACCAGATTCCGTTCACCGCTCGGGGCGCGGGCACGGGGTTGAGCGGCGGCGTGCTGCCCGCGCTCGGGGGCGTGGTGGTTTCGACCAAGCGCATGACGTCGATCGTCGAGATCGACATCGAGAATCGCTGCCTGCTCGCCCAGGCCGGCATCGCGAACAAGAGAATCTCAGATGCCGTCGCCCAGCATGGGCTTCACTTCGCGCCCGATCCCTCATCGCAAAGCGTGGCGACCCTCGGCGGCAACATCGGCGAGAATTCCGGCGGGCCGCATACGCTGAAATACGGCGTCACGGCGCAGCATGTGCTGGGGGTGACGATGATCGACCCTCTCGGCGAGGTTCTGACCCTCGGCGGGAAGGTGGGCGGGGCACCCGGGTACGACTTCCTTTCGCTCGTCGTCGGCGGCGAAGGCACGCTTGGGATCGTTACCGAGGCCTGGGTGAAGCTGACGCCTCTGCCCGCCGCGGTGGCGACGGCGCTGATCTCCTTTGCAACCGTGCGTGATGCGACGGAGAGCGTGGCCGCGATCATCGCGGGCGGCACGATCCCGGCGGCGCTGGAGATCATGGACTCCGGCATCCTGCACGCGCTCAAGCTGGCCTTCGCGTTTGAATATCCCGAGGGGACGGCGGCGATGCTGCTGGTGGAGTGCGACTCCGCCACGTCGCAAGAGCAAGTGGAGACGGAAATGCTGGCAGTGCGCGACGTGGCGGCTCGCTTCAATCCGCTGGAGACACGCATCGCCAAGGACGAGGTTGAGCGGCAGCGCATGTGGATGGTGCGGAAGAAGGGGATTGGCGCAATGGGGCGCATCGCGCCGTCAATCGTCACGCACGATGGGGTGATCCCGCGCTCGAAGCTGCCGGAAATGCTTGACTTCGTCTACGCGGTCGCGGCCAAGCACAATGTCGGGGTCGCGAACATCTTCCACGCCGGCGACGGCAATCTGCACCCCTGCTTTTACTTCGACGACCGCGACCCCAAGCAGGTCGAGGCGGTGGTCGAGGCGGGGGAGGAAATCATCCGGCGCTGTGTGGAACTGGGCGGGTCGGTGACCGGCGAACACGGAATCGGGGTGGAGAAATCAGATCTGCTCAAGCTCATGTACACGCCGGACGATCTGGGCCTGCAGGCGATGGCGAAACGCGTGTTCAATGATGGCGTGCTCTGCAATCCGTGCAAGGTGCTCCCGAATCAGAAGTCGTGCGTGGAGCACAAGGGCCGCTGGCGCGGGGTGGCGTGGTGAACCCTTTGGAGTGCGCGGATTTATCCGCGCTTTCGCCTGGCGCGGAGCGCCTGTTATGAACGAAGTTGAAGAAGTAGTGCTTGAGCCTGCTTCCGTGGGAGAGTTGCAGGGCATCCTCCGCGCGGAATCCAAACTCCGCATTGAAGGAAGCGGGTCGAAGGCAAGCTGGCGCCTGCCCGCCGCCGGAGAGGCGACTCGCATGAGTCTCTGGAAGCTCGAGGGCGTCATCGACTTCAGCCCGAAGGACCAGGTGGTCAGCGTTCAGGCTGGAACGCGGATCGAGCAGCTCCAAGACGTGCTCGCCAAGGAGGGCCAGTGCCTGCCGCTGCGACGCATTCCCGAACTGCGGCAATCGCTCGGAACCGTGGGCGGCTCCCTGAGCATGAACCTGCCCCATGTTTTGGAGGCCCAATGCGGCTCGTGGCGCGACTGGGTGCTTGGCGTGAGCGTCGTGCTTGCCGACGGCACCGCGGCCAAGTCCGGCAGCCACGCGGTGAAGAACGTGGCCGGCTACGATGTCCACCGATTGCTGGTCGGCGCGCGGGGGACGCAGGCGGTGATCACTGAGGTCATCCTGCGCACCTTCCCCCTGCGTTCGCTGCCTCAGCCCACGCTGCGGCATCGCGGGGTACCGCCCGATCCACCCGAGCAGCTCTACGTACAGCGTACGCTGCGCACCGACTTCGCGCGCGCCTGCGATCTCGATGGAAACGCGGGGTTTGACGACATGGCAAGCTCAACGGTTTGGCGCTTCGGCGCTGTACCGGCGAAGCGCTATGCGGGCGACTGGGTAATGGCTTGCGGCTCTGGCGAGGGCAATCTACGTCTCGAAGATGAAACCCAGGCGAAACTCATGAAGCGCGCGAAGCAGATCTTCGATCCCAGCGATAAACTTAACCCGGGGGAGATGGGAACCTTCTGAATTTGGAATTTGGAGTTTCGAATTTGGACTTAGACTGGCGCTAGCACCATGATGGCTGCAACACTTGACCCGGATGCTCAAACTGGCGTCCAGTCGTGAAATTGTCTGCAGGCTTCCAGCCTAAATTCCAAATTCCAAATTCCAAATTCCAAATTCGATGAAGCCGCTTACCGATCTGACCGCGCACTGCATCCGTTGCGGCTTCTGCCTCGAGGCGTGCCCAACGTTCGTGCTCACCGGCGAGGAGACCGAGTCGCCGCGTGGCCGCATTTATCTCATCCGCAGCGCGGAGGAGGGCACGATCGACTGGGAAGATGCGCGGGCGCACGTCAATCGCTGCCTCGGCTGCCGCGCGTGCGAGACGGCTTGCCCGAGCGGGGTGGAATACGGCGCGATCTTCGAGATCGCCCGCGACCGCCTGGAACAGCGCAAGACCCATCATACGAAGAAGGCGCTGTTGAGGGGCCTGACTTCTCCGGTCCTCATGCGGCTGCAGCTCAAGGCCGGCCACCTCACCCGTGGCGGCAAACTGCCGGGAACGCTCTCGTGGCTGCTCAGCCACGAGAAGGCGGAAGCGAACAAGCCCGAGCCCCAGGCCCTTGCCCAACTGCCTCCCCAGGATGAGCGGCTCCTCCCAGCCGTCAAAGGCGAAGTCTATTTGTTGGAGGGCTGCGTCATGCGGATGCTGTTTCCGCGCGTCCACCAGGCCACGCGACGCCTGTTGCGCCGGGTGGGCTACCGGGTTAAGGATGTTCCTCAGGGGTGCTGCGGCTCGCTGCATTTGCACGCGGGCTATATGGACGAAGCGCGTTCTCGCGCGGCCAAGCTGGTCAGGCAGTTTCCCGGCGATCTGCCGATCATCCTCGATTCCGCCGGCTGTGGCAGCACGATGAAGGAGTATGACGAGCTGCTCGGTTCCCCTCCCCTTGCGCGCCGAGGCACGGGGCCGGAAGGGGAGGGGGGTGAACAGTTCGCCCATCGCGTCTTCGACGCCACCGAATTCCTGCTTTCGAACGGCTTGACGGAGCAGCTTGCCACAGCCCCCGCGCTCAATCTCACGGCGACGTACCACGACGCGTGCCACCTCGCGAATGGGCAGCGCATCACAAGCCAGCCCCGCCAGCTCTTGGCGGCGGTCCGCGGTTTGCGGCTGATCGAGCTAAACGAGGCCGACATGTGCTGCGGCAGCGCCGGAATTTACAATCTAACCCAGCCCAAGATGGCCCGGCAGCTGCTGGAACGCAAGTGGAGCAACATCGAGGCAACGGGTGCCCAGGTGGCGGTCATGGGCAACCCCGGCTGCCACGCCTGGATCGCCCAGGCGGCGATGGAGCATGGCGGTAAGGTGAAAGTTCTGCATACCGTGGAACTGCTTGAGGCCGCATTCAGCGGTATTGGCCACTTCTCGTAGCAGAGAGCACCGCGCGATCTCAGCGTAGAAGGAAACAGATGTTCGACAAGGGAAAAGACGCGCCCGCGCCCGCCACGCTCGGGGACATCCAAAACTCACGCGACGAACGGAAGATTCCGATCGACCGTGTCGGCGTGCGGCAAGTGAAATACCCTATCACGCTGCGCGAGCGCGACGGTGGCAGTCAGCAGACGACCGGCATCTTCACCCTTACCGTCGACCTTCCCCAGCACTTTAAGGGAACCCACATGAGCCGGTTCCTTGAGATCCTAGGGGAGCACAATCACGATATCAGCCCCGACACCATTCCCGTCATCCTCACTCGGCTGCGCGAGCGACTGAAGGCGGAGACGAGCCACCTCAATGTCAGCTTCACCTACTTCCGCGAGAAGGCGGCGCCGGTGACCGGCAAGGTTGGCATGATGGGCTTCGAATGCAGCTTCTCCGCGACCGGTGGCGCATCCGAAGACTTTGTTATTGGCATCACAGTGCCGGTGACCACCCTTTGCCCCTGCTCGAAGGAGATATCCGCGTATGGAGCCCATAACCAGCGGGGCTATGTGAAGGTGGCGGTGCGGCCGAAGGGCCAAGGCGTGCTATGGCTCGAATGCCTGATCGACCTTATCGAGGCCTGCGGCTCCGCGCCTCTGTATCCCGTGCTCAAACGCCCCGACGAGAAGTTCGTGACCGAGCAGGCTTTTGACAATCCACGATTTGTGGAAGACATGGTAAGGGAGGTCTCGATGGCCTTCGACCAGGAAGATCGGATCGCGAGCTATGAGATCGAAGTCGAGAACCACGAATCGATTCACGACCACAACGCCTACGCGTACGTGAAGCGCGACAAGTAGCCCCCAGCGGTAAACTCCACGATCCACGGGGGCTGGTAGCTCAGCGGTAGAGCAGTGGCCTTTTAAGCCATTGGTCCCGGGTTCGAATCCCGGCCGGCCCACTCCCTGGCGTTTTGGGGGATGTCGGACTCAAGCTCCGGCTGAAGACTGGCGGCTACAGGTCGCGTAGCCATCGAGATCTACCGGGCTTCCTCCAAACCCGCAAATCTACCTAAGGACCGATCTTGCCAGATGGAACACAAGACGTGTATGTCTGCAACACGTCGCCGCAAGACAGCCGGATTCACCTTTACCGAGGCGATCGTCGGCATCTTCATCGTCGCCCTTTCAGCGGCGATTTACTGTTCCTTGCTGCCGATGGCGTTCAAGACCGGCAAGATGGTGGGCAACAGCAACCAGGCTTCGAGCCTCGTCCAGCATAAGATCGACCAAATGCGCGGCGTCGGGTGGGGGCGGCTGACCTATAAGGAACTGAGCAATGCCGGCATTGTAGACGCATCGCCGAACGCGGCGCCCTTCAATTTCAAGACGGTTGACAACCTTTCCGCCATCTATGTAACTCCGACCGCAACAATAGATGTCGCCGACTACAACACCGAGATAAAGAAGGTGACCGTGACACTCACCTGGTCCGGCAGCGCAAACAAGCAGGGGAACGGAACGATTACCGCGATGGCGCTGATCGCCAAAGGCTAAGAACTCGATGAAGAAACGCGGATTTACATTGACGGAGACGCTGGCCAGCGTCGGCCTGTTTGCGATTATCGCGCTCGGTACGACAAGCCTCATCTTTGGCAACATCAAGAGCTTTATCAGCACGACGAACCAGATCGATGCCGATCAAAGCGCCAGCACGGCGCTGGGCATCATGAGCCGCAACCTTCAGGAAGCGAAGCAAGTTCAGATCAACAGCCCCACGTCGATCACGGTTTTCTACCCGGAACTTATAGCCGGCGGCACTTATAACCGAAATGTCTTGGACACCGTCAATACGGTCGACTTCTATCGCGGGAATGCAAATGGAACCGCCAATAGCAGCGGCACTTGCTTGATCCGCGCTCCCGCCAGCGGCACCTTGCGCGCGATCTGCAAGAGAGTCACCAATCTCGACTTCACCAGCATCAGCCCCAGCAGTGTGGACGTGACCCTGGAGACGCAGGCCACCACAACTTCAACGACGAGGCGCTGCCAGATGATTCACCGAGCGATCTTCTTGAGGAACTATTAAGATGAAGGCTTTCGCCAAGCACGACAAACCGGCTTTGAATTCAGGCCCGCCCCGCGGCAAGCGCCACGGCGCGGTTCTGGTCACCACCCTCGTCTGCATGACCTTCATCATGGTCATGGGGGCGGCGGTGCTTTCGCAGACCCTCTCCGGCCTAATGATCTCGCGGCGCGTGCAGCGGGACGTGCTTTCATTCAACCTCGCCGAATCCGGGATTGATCGAGCATTACGCTGGATCAAGAATCAATCTTCTCCTCCGTCCAATACCTCTGCATTTGATCCACTCGGCGGTGCGCAATCGATGGACGGCGGCACGTACTCCGTCCTCGTTACCCCTGACCCTGCCAATTCCGGCGCGGTGCTCAAGAAGTACAAGATCGTCGCCACGGGAACCTACAGCGACCAATTTGAGAAGGTGGAACTGTACGTCCACCAGTCGTCGTTCGGCAAGTACGCTTACTTCACCGATCAGGAAACGTCGTCGATCACGGGGGGACGCATTTGGTTCTATTCGGGTGACCGAATCAAGGGTCCGGCGCATAGCAATAACCGGAACGGCAGCGATTTTCAGATCAACTGGGGCGGCAGCGCGGCTCCCATCTTTGAAGGCCTGGTAACTTCGGTTTCGACGGACATTAACTTCGCGCCTGCAGACCCGACGACAGAGTCTCAGTTTTCGCAGGTTTTCCGTGCAGGTAGCCGTGGCTACGAGCTCGGGGTAAGCGAAATCCCGATGCCGTCGTCGACCGACCAGCAGAAGGTTGCGGCTTGGGGACCGAACGGTTCCTATCCTGCGTCAACTGGCGTGTACGTGCCGGCGGGCGGTGGTATCTACATCCGGGGCAACTCGACCATGCAGTTGCTTGTCGACGCTCAGGGCAACCAGCAGTTCAAAGTCGTTCAAGGAGCGACGACGACCACTCTTACCATTGACGTCCCCAATAATCGTATCGGAAAGCAAATAGGAGCCGGCGCAACGACTTACACGACTGGGATCGGAAACGGAATGGTGTACAGCACTGGGACGATCAGCAATCTCAACGGGACGATCGCTGACAACAGGGTCTCCAATGGCGTGATTACCAATCGCTCCACCTTTACGATCGCGACGGATGCCGCGCAAGATATCACCATCTCCGACAACGTTAAGTACAAAACCGCCTACGATGCGACCAAGGACCCGGATGCACCAGCTAATCTTCTGCCCGGCACACTTGGGTTGGTGAGCGGTGACGTCAAAGTTCAGACTGGCGCTCCCAACAATCTGGAGATCGACGCCGTGGTGATGGCCGGTGGCGCGAATGTAACCGGCAGCTTCTCGGTCGAGGACTACAACACGAAGCAGCCGACCGGCAAACTGAAGGTCGTCGGCGGCATTATTCAGCAGCAGCGCGGACCCGTCGGCACGTTGGGATCCGGTGGTTTCCTTAACACCGGCTACGCGAAGAATTACAACTACGACGCGCGGATGGCTGACAATCCTCCGCCTTACTTCCCGACCACCGGCGGCTACGACCGCCTCTCCTGGCGACGCTTAATCGGTTAACGATTTTAAGCTTGCGCGGACCTGGCCTCAAACTTGTATTGGGGCCATTTCCGTCATTCCTATTGCACCAACGCCAAACTTGAAGTACGGTGTGATTGGTTTGCTGGCTGGGAGCGATTGGTGAGACGCGCATTTACGTTAATCGAGCTGCTCGTGGTGATTTCGATCATCGCGATACTGGCGGCAATTCTTTTCCCTGTCTTCGCTCAGGCGAAGGCCTCGGCCAAGCAGGCGGTCTGCCTTAGCAACATGCGGCAGATCGGCATGGCGACGAAGCTCTATCTGGGCGATAACGACGACAACTACTTTCCGGTGCTCCGCCATGAGGATATGCCTGGCTTCGCGCCCCAGACCACTTGGATCGGCTACGACAACAACAATGCCCCTGAAGCGGGCGGCATTTACGGCCTTGTCTTCAAGCCGGCGAAGAACCCTGTACGGCCTGGTTTGATCGATCCATATCTGAAAAGCGATGCGATCAAGCGTTGCCCCAGCATGCCCAGCGAATACCAGATGGCGATTACCTTCAACGGTTGGTATAGCGAGTATCCGAGCGACTTCTACACAACCCATCCCCAGGCTCAGGCGCAGGAGTACGGCCCTGCAAGTGTGCACAACACCGGCGACCCGATCCTCACCTTCACGCCAACGAACGACTCAGCGGTAGAGGAAACGTCAAACACGATCATCGCCTGGGAGCACTTGGCGAGCGTGCCGCTCTGCAACTTCCTGCAGAAGTACGACTGGATGAATTCCCCGCCGAAGCTTGATGATTTTGGCAATCCGCTCGTGGACCATTTCAACCTGCTCCACCGAGGCGGCACGAGCACAATTTGGGACGACGGGCATGTGAAGAGGATGGCGTTCGGAAATCTTAAGCGGCCGATGTTTTCCTGCAACAAGTCGATCTATCAGTGATCAGAGAGCGGCGACTTCATCCACTCGCACCAGCATTACGGTGCAGTTGTCGCTGCCTCCGCCGCCGAGCGCCTCGCCGACGAGCTTCCACGCGATCTCGCTTGGCGCGCCTTGGGCCATCAGTTCTGCGAGGCGAGCATCTTCAACGTGGTTGATCAACCCGTCGGAGCAAAGCAGGTAGAGATCGCCCGGCTTCAGGTCGTGCGCCTCGATGTCGGGCTGCACATCGGTGGGCGTGCCGATCGCACGGGTGAGTACGTGCTTGTACGGGTGGCTCTCCGCCTCGGCGTAGGTCATCACGCCGCTACGCACCTGCTCTTCGACCCAGGTGTGGTCGTGGGTCATCATCATCAATTCGCCCTGCCTGAGGCGATAAATCCTTGAGTCGCCCACCTGGACGGTGTAAGCATGGTCTTGCAGCAGGATCAGGGCGCTAAGCGTGGTGCCCATGTCCTTGCGGCTCGGGATGGCGCGGCCAACGTCGGAGACGAAGCGGTTTGCGGCGGTGACGGCGGCAGCCATCGCGGAACTGGCGTCGGCGGCGGGATGGTGCAGATAGACGTCGATGAAGGTCTTCGTCGTCAGCTCGCTCGCGATCTGCCCGGCGGCGTGCCCGCCCATGCCATCGCACACCAGGAATATCTGCCCGCGGGTGGCGAGCGTCTGGTCGTCCTCGGGGACGTAATACTCGAACTTGTCCTCATTGTTCTCCCGCACCCGGCCGAGGTCGGTCTTGCAGGCGACGGTGACGGCGGGCCGAAAACGCAGCTCGGCGGATGGCGCGATTTGGTCGGTCGAGTATTCGGCGGTGATTTCGTCCATTTTGGAAACCTGCGTCCATCCCTTTGGTCGAACTTGGGAGTAGGACCTCTCCAATTAGACCCTTCTCGCCGACAAATCGTCTGAAGGAAAACTGCAAATCTGTCCTATAGCTGCAACACATGCGAAGATTTGGGCGGGCCGTCACGGGCTCCGTACGCTAATTGTGGTATTGATGACAATTTTTCGTAGCTACAATGAAATTACGTCTGCCCCCCACAATGGGCCGTGGTGACGTATCTGGGACTAAAGAAATTCATACCATCGGAATGGGGGTGGCCGCACCCCAAATGTCACTCTATTACGCCAGGCCCCGGTGGGGGGTCTTCATGCACCTCGTTCGGCGGCAAGTGCCGCGAAGACAAATGGTACTCGAGCTTCGGTAGCTGTTCTGGAACACTGGTTCGCTGGACGGAAACTTGGACGGACGCATGCAGCGCGTAGCTGTATCGTCACTGTGCGCGGGCCTCTTGGCCTGCGCGTACAGTATTGCTCATGCGCAGACGCTTAGTGTCAGACAAGTCCTTGAGAAGCAGAGGCAGAACATGTCAGGCGCGCCGGCTTTCACGGCCCACGTGTCGAACTTCTGCCTCATGGCTGGAGCAGGAACCCCAGAAGCGCTAAGCCCATGCAATGGTTCTTGGGGAACCAGAAGCTGCCGGTTCGCCTATGACATACTTTCTCAGGGGCAGAAATACCGCGTCAAATGGCAGTTTGCGGCCCCGCACAGCCCCAGTGACATACGGACCGCTACCGAGACCTTCGATGGAGCTGTTGATTCGCTTCAGGAGACTGGCGTCAACAAAGCGATCACCGGGAAGACCGGAAACTCGGCGGGGCATTTTGGCAAGCCGCATGGCACATTTCCCAATCCAATAACTTCAGGCTATGATCCGTTCCCGGGCACACCACTTTCCGACGTATTCTCCTATATCGTTGAAGAGCGTGTCTCAACATCCGATGACGCAGCTTGGGGCCAGATAGCTCATTTGCACATGAAAGGCGAATCGGGGAGCACCGCAGAACTAGACATTGCTACGCAGAAAGGCTATCTCGTCACCAGGTCAGAAATCGTCAATGGGCAAATAAGATCAGAAACGAAAATCGATGAGATAGTGCTGTTGGAAGGATTCGCTATTCCGAGTCGGTGGCGTCAGGAAATCCAGATCGGCTCCGAGCCCGCCTACTCGACACTCCACGTCGTATCAAAGATCGCTCCTACGCAGCCGCATGCCGGAGATTTCAGTATGAAGTGGACCGAAAAGGCAACGGTCATGGACTCGGATAGGAACATTGTCTACCTTGTGGTTGATGGGAGACTTGTCCCCCATCCGATGTTCAACGCGGACCTTCAAAAGCATCTTGGCCAAAGGAACTGGCTCGTTGTGGCAGCCGCATTAGCCGCACTCTTTCTGTTTTGCATCTCAATTCTAACTTGGAAAAGGTCGATACGAGCTTCGCTAAATAGTGGCGGTTGAGTTCAAAACGATCCGAAACTCCATGCTCCCCAGGCGAATCACATCGTCGCCGCTGATGGCCGTGCGCATGTTGGGCGAGAGCTTCGCGTCGTTGAGCATCGTACCGTTCGTGCTGCCGGTATCGGTGACAAACAGACCGTCCTCTGCCACCTCGATCAGGCCGTGCCGCCCGCTTACGTAAGGATCAGCGATCTGGACGTCGTTATCGGCCTTGCGGCCAAAGGTGTTCGGACCCTTCTTAAGGGGGAACTCCTGGCCTTCGCCGACCAGCTTGGCGGGCGCGACCTCCAGCTTCGGCGGTGTCGCGATGGCGGCAGTCTTGTTCGACGAGAACACTTGAGTGGAATTGGCGCCGGCGGCACCCGGCAGTGAGAGCTTCAGCTCGATGCCCCCGAAGGAAATGGTGTCTCCGCCGGCAAGCGCCACCTTCTGGCCGGGCTCGACCTTCTCGCCGTTGACCTTCGTGCCGTTGGTCGAACCGAGGTCCTCGATCGAGAGAACGCCGTCGTCGCTGGATATCTGCGCGTGGCAGCGGCTGATCTTGCCATCCACCAGCATGATGTCGCCCTCGCGTCCCACGCCGTTGACGCCGGGCCGGATGGGGTGCTCGCGGCCGCTCTGCTCCACCAACATTGGAAGCTGCACGGCCGGAGCGCCAAACGCATCGCCTTCCAGCGCACGATCGAAGATGAGGCCGCAGTCGACGCAAAACATCATCCCCGCCGGGTTGAAGGATTTGCACACCGGGCACTGAACGGGCTTGACCGTGATCGTCGCATTCAGCGTCGGCGCCGTGCCCATCATGGTCCGATTCGGATCCGAGGACGGTGGCGCGCCCAGTTGGGTGCGATTCGGATCGAGCATCTGAGTCTGGTTCGCGTCAGCCATGTAGTTCTTTGGACGTTACTACATGTCGGCGAAGTGCGATTCATCAGGTCCGCAAATGAAGAAGGGCCTCGTCTTGCGAGAGGCCCTGAGCGATTACCTGTTTATCTCTCGAGGCGTGGCCTCGATCGATCGACACTGCGCTTCTTGGCAGGCCGAGCTTTTTGGCGAGTAGGTTACAGACGGCCAGATTGGCCTGGCCGTCTGTCGGGGAAGCGGTGATCCAAACCTTCACCGTGCCGTCTTCCGCTACTACCAGGCGATTCCTACTGCTGCGCGGCGTAGCCCGCAGTTTCAGAATCGCCTGTTCGCTCAGGCCTCAACCGCCGTGTCGTAGCTGGTCGTGGAGTCGAACTCGTCGGTGTAGCTGACTTCGGTGTCGTCGCCGCATTCCATCTCAGAGTTGAGATAGGTGCTCTCGACCACCGCGAGCGTCACATACTTTCGAGCTGTGTTGTCGATCGACTGAAGCTGATCCTCAAGGAATCCCTTGTAGGTCGCAACGATCTTCTCCTTCTCGACGGCGGTGCGCTCGATAGCCCACTTCATGTCGTTCAGGCGAGACTGGTGCTGCTTCTCGATATCCTCACACTGCGTGTGCGTCTCGGCGATGATGTGATCGGCCTCTCGTCGAGCGGCGGCAATCATCTTGTCGCACTCGCGCTGAGCTTTGCCAAGCTTCTCTTCCGCTGACTTCTGAGCCATCACGATCACGTCAGACAACGTGCTCGCTTGCTCCTGCAGGGGGTTGAGCTTGTCGTTCTCAGCCTTGAGCTGTCGATTCTCGTAGTTGAGTGTGGCGATTTCCTGGGCCGCTTTTTGGAGCAGCTTGTGGGTCTCCACGATGTCGTAGCCGCGTACAGCTCGCTTGAGCTCGGCGTTTTCCAAATCAGTCGGTTTGATGCGTTCCATCCGCTTACCCTTTTGTTCGGCGGTTTGGTTTCCAACCTGGTTTTAATGCCGGGGTGGTACCGCCATTGCTGTTATCGGCGGGTCTTGCGAAAACTCTAGGAAAAAGTGTTAGGTTTTTTGCGAAAAACCCTCTTTCAGCTTCTTAGAGACGCGGTTTAAGTTGTTCTTCGCCTGGCCGTCCTCGGGGTGTTTGGCGATCAGCGATTCCCAAACGCGCTTGCAGTCGATGAGCATGTTCATCTTCTCGTAGGCATGGGCCAATGTCCGGTAGCTGTTCGAATGAGGGTTCTGCTTGAGGGTCGGCTCGAGCAGCGGGGGAATTTTGGCGAATGCCTTTTTCTGATAATAGAAGTTTGCTTCCGGCCAAACCTTGTCGGGATCAGGGGACGCGGAATTGCGCAACTGGATGTACACCGCCAGCGCTAGATCGTTTTGCTCCGTGCTCTCGAGCATGTAGCCCAGGTTGGTCGCGATGTCGTAATCGGTTTGATCCAACGAGTAGTGCATCCGCAGTAGCTGGATCACCCGGGGGTAGTCGCCGAGGTTGTACCAGACGTCGTTTTGCTGGACGATCCGAGACTTCATCGCCTTCCAGATCGCATCGATGCGCTTCGGGTCATTCGCGAAGCTCGTCGTCGTTCCAAGTGTTGCCAGCACGCCTGCCACGATCCATATCCGTTTCATTTTTCCAATTCCTCTTGGACGATCTGTTGTGCCAGCGCGGGGTTTGCCCGCCCATTCGTCGCTTTCATTACTTGACCGACCAAGAACCCCTTCACGTTCGTCTGTCCGGCTCTATATTTCGCTACAGCGTCTCCATTGTCCGCCAATGTCGACCGCACCACTGAGACCAACGAGTCTCGATCGCTGATCTGAGTTGCGCCCTGCGCGGCTACGATGTCGCCGGGTGGCGTCCCCTCCGCATACATCTCGGCGAATATCTCCTTCGCCATCTTGCCGGAAATCGTGCCCTCCGAAATCAGCTTGGTGAGTTGGACGAGATGAGCCGGCGGCACGTTACTGTCGGCGGGGGCGATGCCTTGATCGTTCAAGCGCATTGCGAAGTCGGAGATCATCCAGTTGCAAACCGCCTGAGGGTCGCCTCCCAGGTTCACCGCTTCTTCAAAGTAGGCTGCCCACGCCTGATCAGCGGTAAGGATTTCTGCATGTTGGGCGTTGATGCCAAGGTCATTCTCGTACCGGGTGCGCTTCGCAAGCGGAAGTTCGGGGATGGTCGCCCGCATCTTCTCGACGTACGCCTGGTCAAGCGCCAGCGGAGCGAGATCGGGATCGGGGAAATAGCGGTAGTCGTTCTCCGTCTCCTTGCGCCGCATCAGGAAGCTTTCCGCCTTCTTCTCGTTCCAGCCGCGCGTCTCCTGAGTGATTACGCCGCCCTCATCGAGCACCTTGCTCTGGCGCGCCACTTCAAAGTCGACTCCAAGCTGAACGCTCGTGAACGATCCGAGGTTCTTGAGCTCGGTCTTGGTGCCATACGCCTCGGCACCCTCGATGCGCACCGAGATGTTCGGCTCGGCTCGCAGCGAACCCTCCTCCATCTTTCCATCGCACACTCCGAGGTACATGAGAATTTGGCGAAGCTGGACGAGATACTCCTTCGCCGCATCCGGGTTCGTGATGTCCGGAGGGAAATCGGTGACGATTTCCATCAGGGGAACGCCCGCCCGGTTGTAATCCACGCCGGAACCGCCGCTCGGCAGATGCATCAGCTTGCCCGTATCCTCCTCGAGGTGGACCCGCCGGATGCGAATTCGCTTCGTCCCGTTTGGCGAGGGGATTTCAAGAAACCCGCTGTGGCCGAGCGGATGCGTGTACTGGCTGATCTGGTAGCCCTTGGGAAGGTCGGGATAGAAGTAGTTCTTCCGCTCGAATTTGCAGTTGAGGTCGATCTGGCAGTTCATCGCCAGAGCCGTACGAACCACCATGTCGATAGCCGCCTTGTTCGGCACCGGCAGCGTGCCCGGGAGGCCTAGACAAATCGGACAGGTGCGGGTATTCGGCTGACCGCCGAAGCCCACCGCGCAACGGCAGAACATCTTCGATCGGGTGCTCAGCTCGGCGTGGACCTCCATGCCCACGCTGGCGACGTACTTGGCCATTCCTGGGTTCAGGCTACCATCCGTTCGGACGGAGGCGAGCCGAAGGGCTGTAGCCGCCGGCCTTTAGCAGGCGCGACGTGTTGCTGTAGTCGCCAGTCTTTAGCCGGCTTCTGGATCTACAGGGCAGCGCGCCCAAGGCGGGGCGACTACAGGCGCTTCGCGCCTACCTTGCAATTTCCACTGAAGGATTCCGCTCTATCGGAACCGGTCGTGACGGAGCACGACCCTCCAATTATGCGGGCGACTGACGAACGATGCGCTCGAGCACGGCCACCGCTGCGGCGTGGTTGCGCTCGTGCGTAATGCTTACATGGATTCTTAGCCGCCCGGGATCGAATTGGTGGCCATGCATGATGACCTGCGGCGCTCCGGTGGGGCTTGGGAGGATTTCGACCTCCTGCCAGGCGAGGGGAAGCCCGAACGCCTTCGCAATCGCTTCTTTCGCCGCCCAGCGCCCGGCGACGCAGGCCGGAGTGCGGCACATTGCGCGTTCGGCACCGGTTAGCACGCGCAGAATGAAGCGAGGATTCTGCATCGCCTCTTCGATCCGGCTGATTTCGACCAAGTCGATTCCTAGTCCGACGACCATTAGGTCTATAGAAGCACATACAGGACAATTGGTGCCGGAGGTGAAATTGTTATCTCGAGCGAAGCAAAGGAATCGAGCTGCGGAAGAACTACAAGGCAGCCGCTATCTCGATCCCTCGGCTTCGCTCGGGATGACAGCTACAGATTTGGCTTCGCCTGCGCCAGAATGGAACATGCGGTGGGTTCTGGCGGGGGGGCTGATGGTGTGCGCCGGATGCGGTGGCACGACCGATAAGCTCGCTGGCGCTTGGCGCGTCGACCCCGCATCCATCCGCGTGAGCATCCTTCCAGCGGGAGCCATCAATAATCGCGAGTGGCAGCAAGCATTGCCCCGCTTTGCCGAGGTGAAGCTGTTCTTCAATAACGGAACCGCCACCCTCACCGCTTTCGGCCGAGACAGTCAAGCCAAATACAAGCTGATTGGAAGCAACATCAGTATCGACCGCCGTGCCGCATGGCCCGCCCTTTCGCTCCAAGGTGATATGCGAATGCACGCTACAATCGACCAACCCCAAGGTACCGTCGAGCTTGATTTCCTTCCCACGAAGTAGCCGTGCGCCTGATTTTCACCCTCACCATCTTCATCAGCTCGGCGTTGCTTTTCTTGGTTCAGCCGATGATCGCGAAGATGATCCTGCCGCGGTTTGGCGGATCGCCGGGGGTTTGGAATACGAGCATGGTCTTCTTTCAAGGCTCGCTCCTCGTCGGATACGGCTACGCCCATGTCACGACGAAGTGGCTTGGCCCCAGACGCCAGGCGATCGCGCACATCGTCGTGCTCGCTCTCGCGCTGATCGCACTCCCGATCGCGCTGCCGGGCTCGTTTATTTGGAAAGAGGGGCAGGGAGGTGCGCTCGAAGTTCTGATCGTGCTCGCCTTGGCCGTCGGCATCCCATTCACGGTCGTGTCAGCGGGCGCGCCGCTGTTGCAGCGCTGGTTCGCCGCCACTGGAGACAAGCACGCCGCCGACCCCTACTTTCTCTACAGCGCGAGCAACTTGGGCAGCCTGCTCGCTCTTCTGGCCTATCCGCTTGTGGTCGAGCCGCGCCTGAGGCTGGGCGAGCAAATTCGGCTGTGGTCGTTCGGGTTCTTTGGGCTTCTGACATTGATGGCGGCGTGCGCGCTGGTCGTCTGGCTTCGAGGCGCAAAGAGCGCTCCGATTCACGAGGTTCCAGTTGTGGTGCCGCCCGAAGGGGACGAACACGCGGCCCGCACTGAGACACCGGCCAGCCTGAAGCAGCGGCTCTTCTGGATCGCCCTCGCCTTCTGCCCGAGCAGCCTCATGCTTGGCGTGACGACCTACCTGACCTCAAATATCGCGCCGGTCCCCCTGATTTGGGTGGTTCCTCTCACGCTCTACCTCCTCACCTTCATCCTCGCCTTCGCGAAGAAACCTGTACTCAGCAGCGCGCTCTTGGGGCGCATCCTGCCCCTCGTCATCACGCCGGTGGCGCTCCTCATGGTGCTGGAGGCGAGCGAGTTCATGGTGCTCCTCTCGGCGATTCACCTTCTGGCCTTTTTCGTGGTGGCGCTGCTGTGCCACACGCAATTGGCAAAGAGCCGTCCCGGCGCCGACCGGCTTACCGAGTTCTACTTTTACGTTTCCCTCGGCGGCGTGCTGGGAGGAATATTCAATGCGATCATCGCGCCGACGCTGTTTACGAGTCTCTTCGAGTACCCCCTCGTGCTCGCTCTGGCGCTCTATTTTCGCCCCAAGCCTAGGTCGCTGACACCGTCCGCTCGCGCGGACCGGTGGGATGTCCTTTATCCGGTCGGCGTGCTGCTCCTGTCGTTCGCGATCGCTCTGATCGCGAAAATGAAAATGGAGCCGAGCGCGGGCCGAACCGCCCTCGCCATGGGAGTGCCGCTGCTGCTGACCTTCCTCGCCGCCGACCGCCCAAAGCGGTACTCGCTGTCGATGCTCGCCTTCTTCACCTCGATGTCGGTTTCCCAAATCGCCGTCGGCGGGCATATTATCGAGGCCTATCGCAGCTTTTTCGGCATCCACCGGGTCGAATCGTATGCTGGCGATCTCGGCACCTACCATCACCTGATGCATGGCAACACGCTGCACGGCACGCAGAACCTCGACGGGCCGTACAAGGGCAAGGCGCTTTCCTATTACGAGCAGACCGGGCCGATTGGGCAGGTGATGACGACCTTGGGGCCGCGCTTCCAGACGGAGGCGCTCGTGGGGCTCGGGGTGGGATCGTTGGCCGCCTACGGGCAGCCAGGGCAGCGGATCACCTATTACGAGATCGACCCAGGTGTCATCCGGGTGGCAACAAACCCCGAGCTCTTCACCTTCTTGCGGGACTGCAAGGCGGCGTGGAACATCGACCTTGGCGATGCCCGGCTGGAGCTGACGCGGGCGGCGGATCATAGCTACGACATCATCGTCCTCGATGCCTTTAGCTCGGATTCCATTCCCGTGCATCTGCTCACCAAGGAGGCCTTCGAGGTGTACAAGAGCAAGCTCAAACCGGGCGGGCTGATCGCGGTTCACATCTCCAATCGCTACCTCAATCTCGCCCCGGTGGTCGGAAACGCCGCCCTGGCCATCGGCATGCAGGCCGTGCTCGAAAACGATGATGAACGCACACGGTGGGGGAAGATGGCGTCGATCTGGGCGTTGCTCTACGCGGACAGATCCGATTTAGGCGCTCTTACCCGCGATTCGCGGTGGGGCAACCTCGATCCCGATCCGTTGCGGCCTACCTGGACCGACGATTACTCGAACATCGTGTCGGTTCTAAAGCGCGGGGACGACTAGACGGCCGGCAAGATCGTGGTCGTGACTTCGCCAAATCCGATGCGGAAGCCATCGCCATCGCAGTAAGCGGTCATCGTCACAGTGTCGCCGTCCTCGATAAACGCACGAGTCTCGCCGGTTTCTTCTAGGGTGAGGGGCTTCGTTCCCTTCCAAGCCAGCTCCAGCATGGAGCCGAATGAGCCCTCGTCGGGCCCTGATATCGTGCCTGATGCATACAGGTCGCTCGGCTCCAGGTTGGCACCGTTCGAAGCCTGATGGGCGAGCTGCTGGGCGAAGGACCAGTAGAGGTGCTTTGCGTTCGACTTGCAGATGAGCTGTGGCTTCGACATGCGCGCGCTCTTCAGCCACACCTCGAGCGCGATATCGAAGTGGCCTGGGCGCGGGGGCTTGAGGTGAGGCAGCGGCTCGGGATCTTGCGCCGGCCCTGCTATGCGGAACGGCTCCAAGGCATCGAGCGTGACCACCCACGGCGAGATGGAAGTGGCAAAGCTCTTCGCGAGAAACGGCCCGAGCGGCTGATACTCCCAGCGCTGTACGTCCCGGGCCGACCAGTCGTTGACCAGCACCAGCCCGAGCATGTATTCCTCGACGTCCTCGATCGGCACCGTCGTGCCCTGCTCGCTGCCCTTGCCGAGAAAGAAACCCATTTCGAGCTCGAAGTCCAGCTCCTTCGTGGGTCCGTAAACGACATCGTCGCCGATCTTCTGCTGTCCTTTCGGCCTTCTGATCGGTTCTCCGCTGACGACAACGCTCGAAGCCCGTCCGTTGTAGGCGACCGGAAGATGGCGGTAGTTGGGGAGCAGCGGCGGCTGATCGGGGCGGAACATTTTGCCGACGTTGCTCGCATGGAAGATGCCCGAATAGAAGTCGACGAAAGCAGTGGGAAAAATGGGCTGCAGAATCTGGACATGCGCCATTGGGATGAGGACGCTCTCCCTCAGCTCCCGATCGTCGCGCAGCTTCGGATTCCCTTCGCGGAGTAGGTCGAAGAGCTGTTGGCGGATGTTCGACAAGCCGTCACGGCCGCCGACGCTAAGCGTGTCGGCGAGGTCCTCCATGAAGTGATCCTCGAAACCCTCAAGGACATCGGCCTCGGCAAGCTCAACAAGGTCGAGCACGTGCTCGCCGATCGCCACGCACACCCGCTCCTCGCCATCGGGATGCTGGTACAGGCCGAACGGCAGATTTTGGATCGGGAAGTGCGACCCCTCCGGAACGGGCACCCAGCTCCGCGAGCGCTTCGGCACAACAAAGCTCACGGCGCCACCTTTTCCAGCAGCCCGATTCGGCCTAGCTCCTCAAGCGGCTCGCGCACCGAACATGATCCAAACGAGACGAGCAGTGTCCTCGAATTCTCCGCATCCTCGAGAGTGATCGGTCGTCCGTGCCAGGTGAATCCGTCGCGCTTGAAGGCGAGCGCCTTCGGATCGGTCTCAAGCAGTATCTCCTCGACCTCCTTGCGGCTGAGGTCATCTTTCAGGGCGAGCGCGTTGGCGACCAGGACGTTGAGAAAGCCGTGCATCGTCGCGCCGGTCTCAGGATCTTGGGTAGGCAACGGGTGATGCAGACCGGCAGTTAGCTTGAACGTGAGATCGAGCTGCACGCATTGCTGGATAAATCCGGCGAGCTCGCTCGCCGAAGGAAAGGCGCTGGCCTCGAGTCCGCCGGTGCGCACCTTGGCGGCGGTCACTTCCAACTCAGCGAGCGCCGCAAGCGATTCGTTCATCTCCGGCCCCCAGGGAAGCTCGGCAAAGAGGTCGATGTTGGTGAACTGGCGCATGTCGCGCACACATTCCTCGATGTGCTGGTGATCGGGAAAGCGAACCTCGTAAGCCTGAATCTCCGCGTGGTTCTCCGCCGCCTGCTGAAACTTGGTCATCTCCTGGGCGTCATGCTCGATTCCCGGCCTCCAGTGCTTCTGGTCGGGGCTGACACTGCCGATCACGGAAACCGGTATGAACGGCTCTTCAGGATGCTCAGTCAGCTCGACGGCGAGGTCGCTCAGTTTGCCGGCGGAGCACGCGAAACGGTCCACAAGCCATTTTTCAGGAGCTTGGGTCGTCTGGAGGTACTCGTCAACGGCCTCCGCCATCCCGAGCTTGGCGGGAGGAAAGAGGCCGGCGTAGTCGATCACGCCTTCAAGCATCGCGCGCAGAGCGCCATTCATGCCAGGCAGTTTACGCGCTGGAAGGCGCTAGGAATCAACGAATAAGGGAGGGTTGCGTCTTGTTATCATTCCACGCGGACGCGGTACCCGTCATCCCGAGCGCAGCCGAGGGATCGAAAGATGCATCGCTGGTACTGCGCCGCCTTCAGCAACTCAGCATAGGGCCGGGTCATGGGCAAGCGGTGACTCGATCCCTCGGCTTCGCTCGGGATGACAATTGTGAAGTGCGGGGACATTCCTGTCCCCGCTTCGGCAAAGCCGAAGCCCTAGCTGCGCCGCGCGGCAACGAGAATGCGGAGCCACTTCGGCGAGCCGAGGTAGTCCGTCGCGACGCCGCGGTGAGTCATGCTGCTGTGAACGAAGTAGCCCTTGCCAAGATAGATGCCGGTGTGGCCGATCTTGCCGCGCTTGTTCTCCCAGAAGTAAAGGCGATCGCCGGCACGCAGATCTTCCAAGCGAGAAACCGGACGGCCCACGAGCGCCTGCTCCGACGCCGTGCGCGGCAGATCAACGCCGATCTTGCCGAACATCTGCTGCACGAGTCCCGAGCAATCGATGCCGCGATTAGGATCGTTGCCGCCCCAGACGTAGGGGGTGCCGATGAAGTTGAGGGCGTAATTGGCGACGCCGGCGCTGGTGCGCGAACTGATATTCGGTCCTCGGAAATTGCCTCGTGTGGCCTGGTCGGCGGTCACTTCGTAAGGAAGCTTCACGACATAGGCGGCAGGCACGTAGCCGTAGGCGCCATTCTGGAGAAGCACCTTCATCCAGTTCGGATCCTTGGGCTGAATGACCACATATTCGTAGGCTTGAACCCGGTAGTAGACGTGAGCGCCGGTGCTGGGCCGGGCGTAAATCTTGCAGCCTTGGGTTACCTGGCCGAGCTTGCCAAGGACAGTCTTGCTGGCAAGCGCGGAGGAGGCGACGCCACAGGCGATCGCGATGGTGAGTAGTTTTCGCAGGATCATCGTGATATCAACAGGTTCTTGCCACAATTATAGGCTTTTGAATCCTAGCCCATAGGCCAGGACGAGGATAACTCTCGAAACAGTTCTAACGTGCTTCTACGGCGGCAAGTTCACGGCATAGCGCCTGCAACACCAAAATGCCGTCGGTATTGCCCAAAATCGCGCGAGTTGCGCGTTCCGGATGAGGCATCAGCCCCAGCACGTTTCCCTGCTCATTCAGCACGCCGGCGATGTCGTCGGTCGAGCCGTTGATGTGTCCGGCGTAGCGAAACGCGATGCGGTCGTCGTCTTGCAATCGCTTGAGCGTGTCGGGGTCGCATACGTATCGTCCCTCGCCGTGGGCGATCGGGAGGCGAATGTTGCGGGTTACACCCGCCGTCCAGAAACTGCGCCGGTTGACCGGCTGAAGCTCGACAGTGTCGCAAATGAACCTCTGCTCGATGTTTTGCATCAGCGCCCCCGGCAGCAATCCGGCTTCGCAAAGGATCTGAAACCCATTGCACGCGCCGAGTACCGGACGGCCCTCCTTTGCAAAACGCGCCACTTCCTCCATGATCGGCGCCCGCGCGGCCATCGCGCCGCAGCGCAGGTAGTCGCCGTAAGAAAATCCGCCCGGAACAAAAACCGCGTCGAACCCGGCGAGGGAGGTTCCCTCATGCCATACGTAGTCGGCCTTCACGCCGAGATCGTCAGTGAGCGCATGAAAGGCATCTTGGTCGCAGTTGGAGCCCGGATAGCGAACCACCGCCACCTTCATCGCGCCACCGTCACCTGTTCGATCGCGTAATCCTCGATGACTGGATTGGCGAGGAGCTTGTCGCACATCTCGGCAACCCTCGATTCATCCGCCACCGTCAGCTCGATCACCTTGCCGATGCGCACATCCTCAACCTCGGTGTATCCCATCTTCTGCAGTGCCTGAGCAACCGTCCGCCCGGCGGAATCGAGAAGGGACGGTTTCAGAGTGACGACGACGCGGACGGTCGGCATAAATTGATTATGGAATCAAAAGCGCCTTCAAAGGATCTGAACGTCTTGGCTGCCCGCCTGCACTTCGCCGACGATCGCCGCGCTTTCTCCGGACTGGTTGAGCCGCTGCACGATTGCCGGGGCTGCCAAGCGGTCGACGAACAGCACCATGCCGATCCCCATGTTGAAGGTCCGGTACATCTCCTGATCCGACACATTCCCCGCGCTCTGGATGAGCTGGAAGATGGGCATGGGAGTCCAGCTTCGCTTTTCGATCACCGCCTTGGTATCGCTCGGCATCACTCGCGGCAGGTTGTCGTACAGCCCGCCTCCGGTGATGTGCGAGATCGCGTGGATCCGCACGACTTCCTCGATCAGGGGATAGACGCTCTTGAAATAGCACCGGTGGGGACGGATCAGCTCCTCGCCGATTGTCGTGTTCAGGCCGGGGATCGTGTCTCGCACCGAGAGGCCGGCGTTGTCGAAGATCGCCCTTCGCGCCAATGAGAATCCGTTGGAGTGCAGCCCGTCGCTGGCGAGCCCGATGATCGAATCGCCCGGCGCCATCTTGCCGCGCGGCAGCTTCTTGTCGAGGTCGACGACGCCGACGATCGTCCCGACGATGTCGATCTCGTCGTCGTGGTAGATGTTCGGCATCTCGGCGGTCTCGCCGCCGATGAGCGCGCAATCCACGTCGCGGCACGCCTCGGAGATGCCATGCAGCACCTCTTCAAACACCAGGCCGGTGAGGCGGGCGCAGCCGTAGTAGTCGAGGAAGAACAGGGGCCGCGCGCCTTGGCACAGGATGTCGTTGACGCAGTGATTGACGATGTCCTTGCCGAGCCCGGTGAACTCGCCCACCATCGCCGCAATCTTGGTCTTGGTGCCGACTCCGTCGATGCTGCTGACGAGCACCGGGTTGGCCATATCGCCGAAGCTCGCCTTGAACAGACCGCCAAAACCGCCGATCCCGCCCACCACGCCAGGCGTGTGGGTCATTTGGATGCCTTTCGTCGCCGCCCGTATCGCCCGCTGCGCCTCGTCGATGTTGACGCCGGCGTCGCGGTAGGTGAGCGGCTCGTTTGGCATCTACCGAGGGTACCCCTCGCGGCTAGGCGAGGGTTCCCTGGGGCTCTGGTGTTGCGACCGTGTAGAAAACGAAGCGCGCGTTGCCGAGGGCGATCTCGGTTCCGTTCTCGATCTCGGCCTCGTCCACTTTCTCGAAATCCGATCGCAGCAGGAATGTGCCGTTGCTCGATCCGAGATCGGTGATCTTCCACGAGCCGTCATCGCACGAAATCTTCGCGTGCTTGCGAGAGACGTACGAGCCCTCGGGCAGTGAGGCGAGATCGATGTCGATCGGGCCGATGCCGGGGTCGAAGCGGCCGATAATCGCGGGAGGGTTGATTGGGAACTCGACGTCGGTCTCCACGCCGCTGCGCTTGACGACGAGGCGGGCGAGATGGCATGCTGCGCCATCGGGCGCGGAGAAGCCCTCTTCCGCGATCCCGGCTTGGGGATGATCCGGCTCTAAAGCCTCCGGGGCGGAAACATTCTCGTCTACGATCGGGTCGTCAACCATTTTTTCTCCTCGACACGAGCGAACCGGCGCCGATAACCAGCATCGAGATTACCAAGGCCGGCGCCATTGTGCCAACTGGCACGTCCAGCCGCCCCGGCTGCGGAGTCGGGCTCTCCGCCTCCGCCCTCATCTCAAACCCTCGCTCGCTTTGTATAAGAGCGACGTTGAGGAACATGTTATTCGTTTGCAGCCCGTAAATGAGCCAACCGACGCTGAGAGTGAACGCCAGGGCCATGGAGAGGGAGATTTCGATTTTCGATTGTCGATTGTGGATTTCCGATTTTTGCAGATAGGCGAGGCAGACCGGGATGAGGAGCGAACCGATGACGCAGCCTCCCCAGGCGTACCAGAGGTCGACGACGCTCTTGATATTCACCGCGAGGATGAGCGCGAGAAGGCAGGCGATGGCGGTGCCGGCTCGGGACCAGAGGGTTATCGCGCTTTCCGACTGTCCCGGCTTCAGGCGGCCGATCAGCTCGCGTCCGATGGTCGCTCCGCTCACCAAGGTATAGCCGACGAGCGCGGACAGAATCGTCCCGATCATCCCGCAGAAGAAGAGCGCCTTGAGACCGGGCGGGAGGATTTGATCGCCAAACACCGGATACAGCAGCTTGCCGTCGCCCGGCTTGGGGCTCGACAACGCCACCGCATACATCGCGGCGGTGATGCTGAGGATGTCAAACAGCATCCAGAAACCGACGCTTATGTACACGCCTCGCCGTCCGAGCTCGGGCGAGCGGCTGCTCGCCACGCGCTGGTGGAAGCCGGGATCGACGAGGGTCCAGGCGCCGAGAATGAAGAAGGTCAGGACCACGATCCAGCCTTTGCCGCCGCTGAAGTGCAGGAGGCCCTGATCGCGCAGTGTCGGGAGGATCGTCGCGGGCGGATGGGTGGTCAGGCAATACACGTCGATGACGGCGAAGCCGACATACATAGCGACGAAGGCTAGCATCCCGACCCGCACATCGGCAAGCAGGCCGCCCTTGTAGAGAAACGCCACGCCGATTGCGGCACCGATCGCGGAGGCGACGCCGATGTTCAGTCCGGTGATGCTTTGAACGATGGTGCCGAGCATCAGCACGTGGGCGGCGGGGACGGCGAGGCAAAACACAAGCAAAGCCGCGACGAGACCCGCCGACTTGCCCCAGCGCAGCTCGATCCGCTCCGGGATGCTGAGCTCCTCCGCGCCTCGCACCTTCTTAGCAAAGAAACCTGCGTAGATCAGCGCGAAGATGTAGTACGGCACCCCGATCAGGAGCCACGCGCCGATCCCGAAGTAAGACACCGACTCGGCGACGCCGAGGATGCCGCCATACCAAACCGTAACGAGCGTCGCCACGAAGGCGGGCAGCGATAAAGACCGGCCGGCGGCAAGGAAATGCAGGACCGAAGTCTCTCGGAGCTTGGCGGAGAAGCCGAGGGCGAGGATGGCGGCTAGGAAGAGGCCGATGACCCCGTAGTCGAGCGCGGAGAAATGCACCAATCGCGTCCCGCCCACGCTTGCACGCTACCCGCTTAGTCCCAAAACGGCATTTCGTGTCGCGGGTACTCCACGAAGAGGAAGGCCGCACCGGTGTTCATTCGGGCGCTGACCATCTCCCCCGATGCCTTGTTGGAGATACTCACATGGCCCCCCACGTCGAGCTGCGCGCCGTCGAGGGGCCACTGCACTCCCGAGAGGCGGACCCCCGCGCAACTGCAGAGGGGAAGAAGCGAAACTCGCGCACCCGGAGCCGAGCGCATCGTCACGGCCCCGCTGAAGACCCAGCCGACCCCCCGCCGCAGCGCCAGCCGCACATTCCGTCGATACGAGACGCAGCTCGACAGCGTCGCAACGATGTGATCGAGCAAGTCGCCCTCCACTCCCGTCAACGTCAGATTGGTGTGGCCTTGCTGCCGGACCCAGCGCAGTAATTTGTCGCAGTCGGTCGAGTTGCCGTCGTGGTCGGCCACGACTTCATATGGGCCCGGCGCGCCCGAGAATCCGTCCAAATCTCCGATCACGATATTGGGCGCCACACCACTTTTGAGGAGTCGGTCTGCGGCGCCGTCGGCGGCGATCACTAGCTCTGCCGAAGCCGCCCACGCGCTCAGAAGCTCGAGCGGCAAATCGCCGCCGTCGAGCACCCCAAGAACCCTCACAAGGACACCTCTCCGGCATCGTGCCGCGTCCACAGTAGACACATGTCAGGCAACATCTGATGTTCTGAAAAAACGAGGAAAATCGCGAAAATCGAAGGTCTTGCGAGGTGGCTCAGCAGATGAGTGCCTGTAATCGACCATATTCGTTTCCCTATCATATTTTTCTGCCTTCATTTTGCTCCCCAGGTGTCGGATGATGGTGTTATACTTCCATCCCCGCCCGGCCTAGTTGGCCCCTTGAATTCGCTATGAGAGACCAGTTGACCCTCGACGACTCAGTGGATAATTACCGCTTACAAACCGCATGGCAACAAGTACTGAAAAGACTCTCTCCTGATGTGCCCCAGGCATGGTTCGACCGTTTCCTCAAACCGCTTCGCCCCATAGCTCTTGACGGAAATATCGTCAAAGTCGCCGTTCCCGGCCGATTTGTTTTTGAATGGGTGCGCGATCGCTACCTCGCCGCGCTCCAGAGTTTTCTCGGCGACGAGCTCGGCCACCCGGTTTCGATCGAGCTGAATATCGAAGCGCGCGAGCGCCAGGCGATTCCCGCGCCAGGATCGATGAGCGTCGCCGCGCCGCAGGACGATACGAAGTTCCGTCCCTTCGAGAAATTCTCATTCGACTCTTTTGTGATCGGGCAGAGCAACCGTCTGGCCTTCGCGGGCTCCAAAGCCGTCGCCAGCGAGCCGGGGATGAAATACAATCCTCTGTTCATCTACGGATCGTCCGGATTGGGCAAGACGCACCTGCTGCACGCGATCGCGAGGGAACTTCTCGCCAAACAGCCCAACTTCCCCCTCGTCTACATAACCGCTCAGCAGTTCGCCGAAGAATTCGTCAATGCGCTGCAGAACAACCGGGTCGAGCAGTTCCGCCGCGCCCAGCGCAGCGTTGGCCTGTGGCTGGTCGACGACATCCAGTTCATCGCGGGCAAGGAC
>JBBREM010000027.1:0-27496 GCA_038202925.1 Fimbriimonadales bacterium
CAGCACGTCCTCGTCGCCTTTTTTGATAAAGGCATCGAGGTCGATGAGACATTGAGAGAGCAATTTATATGCCAGCACCCGCCGGTCGTGGGAGGGGCCGTGCTGCTTGGGAGGAACGACGAGCGCAATAAATTTGGCGCGCCCGTTCACTTTCGCCAAATAGGTCGCCGCGAGCGCCTTCACTTCGGCTTCGGTTCGCTGCACCTGAGCCCGCTGATGGAGCGTGCGGACATCGCCGCCGATACTGATGAGCGCATCATCGAAAAGCGAGACCACGGTGTCATACCGTGTCTGCCCATCTTCGCTGTTGGCATCGGCGCTGCCTGCATGCTTCATATCCGCCGCCGCCGCCGCCTCATGCCCGAGCAGAGCGTGCGCCAGCCCCCGTGTGAAGTAGGCATCGGGCGTCGGCGATGCCTTGATCGACAGGTCGAGATGCTTGATCGCAACGTCGATCTCCCCTTGAGCAATCGCCGCCTCGCCCAGCAGGAGCCGGGTCTCCGCGCTCTCCGGAGCCCGCGCGACTGCTTCGTTGAGATCGGCCTGCGCCTCCTCGCTATTCCCCGCCAGCAGCCACGCCTTCGCCGCAAGCGTGCGAAGCTCGATCCGCTCCGGCATCAAATCCGCCGCCCGACGGGCCTCCGCTGCCGCCACATCGGGCCGCCCCGCGTGCAAGAGGGTCTTAACCAGCGTCACCCGCCGCTCGACATCCAGCGGCGAAACATCGATGGCGTCGCGCAAAAGATTGATGCTGCGAGAATGATCGCCCGCCGATTCCGAATCCGCAACCTCCGTCTTCCACCGGGCGTCCACAATCGGCTGCTGCAAGGTCAGGGTTGGTTTGATCGGCTGCTCGCCCGGCGTGATCTCCGGTGTCGTGCGTTGCACCGCTGCCCCAAGCGGGCGCAACGCGGAGGTATTCAACTCCTCCACCCAGCTATGCGCCAGGGACTTGATCGAGGCGTCAGGCCCGAACTTCTCCCCAAACTGCACCCCCGTCGAGCGATACTGCAGATTCGCAATCGATCGGTCGTATTCGTCCCTCTTGATCTGCTTCTTCTTGAGCAGCAGCTTCAGATTGGCAAGGTTCTGGGAAATATCGGTCGTCGGATCCTGCCAGACGATCTTGGAGCCCTTGTAGAGCCAAGACTGCGTGAGCAGCGCCCCCTCGCCAATCTTCAAATCGATCGCGAAGACGTATTCGCAGTGCAGTTTTGATGCAGTCTGTTGAGCTTGCTCCAGGCTCGGGAATTCCTCGCCCGTATTGATCGCATGGGTCTCCACCGCGGCGCGATAGACGGGATCGGTAAGCCCCCAGACGATCGGCGCGAGCCTGCCCGCGCTTTGAAATTCGTTTGCGACTGAGTCCGCAATCGGAAACAGCGCCGCCTCCTCTGACTTCAGTGAAACACCTGGCTGTTTGATCCGCACGATGAGCACCGAAGGCACCGCGTACGCGATCCCAAGCAGCGACATCGCGCCGACGCATACGACCAGCCGGCGCAAGTTCACTTAGCCTCCAAGAACCTTCACGGCCTGCTTGCAGCTATCGAGCGCCGCCGCAATCCGATCTTTATCGCCCTTCCCGGAACTGAGTTCGCTCTCGAGCGCCGCGATTGCGCGCTGGTAAGCGGCGGCACCGTCGGAGTTCCGGCCGAGCTTCTCGTAGCACTGCGCCAGCCGCTGATTCGCCGATGCCGCGTCGGCCCCGCCTCGCAGGGCCCGCTCGTACGACTGGGCGGCGGCGGTGTAGTTGCCAATCTGATACTGGTGCCGCGCGGTGCGCATCAGCGCCTCGACGCCGTTCGCGCCCGAGCCCGCGTCGCCCGAGCCGGTCGTCGCCTGCCCATTGCGGCTGAGGATCTTGATCTCCATAATCCCCGGCGCTTCCCGTTGTGGCTGCGGCTGACTGTTGTTGTCCGTCGCAGGATCAGGATCGGGCGACCTGGCCACCGTGGCCTTGACCACCGGAGGATTAGGTTTGGGAACGATCTCGGGGTTAATGCGAAGCGGGCCGATATTGCCCATGCCGAACGGAGCCTGATTGTCCGCGCTGGGCAGCATGCCTCTCGCCGGAGACTGCTGCGCTGCATCGTTGCCCTGCTGAACCTGGGCCGCCGCTCCCGCGTCGTTGTTCGTCACCGCCGGGGCCTGCCTGACTGGGTTAGCCTGCGCGCCTGGAGGTGCTTGATTGAGGATCGACGGATCAAACCGCTGCGCCGAATCGATCGCGCCTTGCGGCTGGGTAATCGTCGCCACCTTCGCAGGCTCGCCGGAGCCGCTCGTCGCAAGTAGGACGCCGATCGAGGTCACAAAAACAAACGCCGCCATCGCGCCCATGATCGCCAGCCGGCGATTCGGAACGGACGCCGCCGAAACGCTCGTCACCAGTAAATTGCGAAGGTCGTTCACCTTCAACCGGTCGATCACCGAGTCGGGATCGAGCACGAGAATGCGCTCGTGGCAAGCCAGCGCCTCGCTGATCTCGCCGCGCCGCTCGTGGCACATCGCCATGAGCTGCAAGCCCGCGATAAAGGAGGGATTGTCCCGCACCGCCGATTCAGCGATGTGGGTCGCCTCATCCAGCCTGCCCGCATTGAAAATCTTGAAGCCGTCCGCCACCGCGCGGTCCAGCCGCTCCTGGGCGATCTTGACGTCGTCAGCCGAAACACCCGCCCCGCACTTACGGCAAAAGGCGCTGTCGAGGCTATTAGGAGCCGCGCAATTACTGCATGAGACCATGAACTTGTCTTTCCCTCGCTCGATCCGGGCTCCCCTTCCCGTTCCAAAGCATTAAATTGTACCAAACCCGGCTAAGAACAGCCGCGCCGGACCTCGTGACGATATGTATCACTCAGTCCTCTGTAAGGATAGACGTGAAAAGCATGGGCGATCTTCTTGATCGCTTGAACAAAAAGATTTTGAGCGGCCTGCTTGGTGTGCCCGGTCCGCCCGCCGATCTCCTCGAACGTCCATCCGTCGAGCCGGCACGACAGCACCGCCGCCTGCCGGTCGGTCAGCCGCGCGGCATCCAAAATCTCTTTGCACTCGGTATCGGCCAGGGGGTCATCCCCATTTCGCGTCGCAATCTTGGCATGAAGCGGCTCGCGACGCGAAGCCAGCTTCAGCTTCTGATGAAATCCATCCTCGGTATAAAAAGGCGCCACTGGACTCTTTTCGCAAAGAGCCAGAAGCGCATCGGCAACAAACGCAATATCTTCGGCCTTCACTAGCCTTGTCACCCTCCTAACTTGTAAACAAGTGTCTACTATACGGGTGACTTTGAGACGATTTCGTCAACTAGCAATATTGCTGGGAAAGCCATACGGACGCCGAGTTTCTCCCAACTCTCTCCCCTCGACGGGGAGGGCCGGGGAGGGGTGGCCCGGCCACTCCTTGCACGTAGTCCGCCCGAAACAAGGAGTTGTCATCCCGAGCGAAGCCGAGGGATCGAGCCATCGCCACTCTGCGAATGGCCGGTAAAGCCTCGGGCCTGTAAGGGTGGTCGAGGAAGAGGGGAGCCATGCGAGTCCTGAGGCACAACGATTGTCCGGATGCGGTCAGCGGCGGACAAGAGCGGGGCGCAGGAAGCGCCCCGAGGGACGAAGTCTAGAAGCCAAGTCAATTTTACGAGGCACACAGTAGGCCGGTGGCGTAAGGGGCCGCGTCACTTGTAGCTAGTGGCCGAAGGAGCCGAAGCTAATCATTCCTAGTCCGCCGGAGAATTTTCTCGTCGGGTCTCCCGCATCGGTGCAGTAGGTGAGCCCGAGTTCGACGTGGAAATTGTACGATCGGGCGTTCTGAAAGGCGGCGAGGGCGTCGGCCTGGCTCGCGAATCCGTACGGACGCCAGTCATAGGTCAGATTCTGCCCAAATGTGTCTCGCACGCTTTGAGGAAGGTCACTAAAAGTCGATGTTGCGACTGCCTCGGCCTCCGCCACCTTCATCCGTTCGAGTAAAGGCCGGATAGCATCGTCACGGCGCTGCATCGCTTCCTTCTTCATCTTCAGCATCAGATTTGAAGCTTCGAAAATCCCATCAGGCGCTCGGGCACGCAACGGGCCCGTGAAGACAAACTTCACCGAATCCCTTACACTCGCCGCTTCTGCACGTTTCGATTGATCGGCAGCTAAAGCCGAAGGCGTAATCGGTGTTGGTTGCGGAAACGGATGGTTCGTGAGAGAGGCGCGCATCGCTGCCGTTTGTTTGTTCTCGGTCGGAATATCAACGTTGACCACGCGACCATCACCGGTCGTAAACTGCAAGCGCGCAATGGGGTTGATTCCTACCGCTAACGTGTTTGCGTTAAAGGCGGGGTACTGAGCCCCCATCATCACATGTTCCCCAATGATTTCCAAAGCAGCTGAACGCGCCTCCGGAGGTAGGTCGCCGATCTGAACCGTACCATCCTCAGACATCTTCGCGGCGACCGCCGAAGTAAGAGCACGGACTCGTTCCAACTCGCTTAGCCACGGGATATTCCGGTCGACCGCGACAATGCCGTATCCGTTCCACGTCGCCACCTCAAATTGGTCCTGTTTCAAGAGCTTCGAGTACGAGGCTATATTCCAGGAGTTGGCAGGGAGTGCGCGGAAGTTCTTTATGATTGCTGCGTCGTTCGTCACCAAGACGAGGTTGGCGGAAGTGGCTGCCGCTGCTTGTAAGGCAACAGCGGCCGCTAAGATAGATAACACTAGCCGTCGCCTCCTTGCCCAGCGGTGATGGTGCAATACAAATTACCAGTTGCGACCTTGTATCCAGGGCTTGAATTTGTGCCGCCATAGCGCTCTGCCGTTGCAGATGGATTGGTTCTGCTGAATGCATTTGCGCCCCAGCGGTATTCGCAAGGCTCCTTCACGACCAAATGATCGCCGGCGCTCATGTGCACCGCGGTCCAGTCTCTCGTCACCCACCACGTGTTATTGCACAGGTTCGCAAAGAACATTCGCCACGAAGGGTCTTGAGTCGAGTCGCCAGTAATGACGTAGTAGTCTTGCACTGCGCCATGAATGTCGTAATCTCCCGTCACTAAGGCAATCGCTCCGTTTCCGTCGCATACTTGGCCGCTGAGCGAGCTGTAGCTATATACAGTCTCCGCCCACTGTGCATTGCATATAGGCGCCGAAGCTGTAATCACCGCGAACGCAACTAACTTTGTAAGTGTCATTTTCGTGCTCCACCGCTACTGTAACATAGGGATTATGGGTGATGGGTGGGGGGGGGGGTGTAAAATTGCGCGAGAATGCGCAAAATTTGGTCGCCGCTTTTATTTCATTCATCGCTCGGGACGCTCCTGGTCGCATCCCTCGGAACGCAAGTGCTCCGGGCCCGACTCTGCGGCGCACCGATCTCAGGTACACTCAACGGAGCGCGCAGTTCACTCCGTTACCCGTGTGCCGGACTGTCGTACCTAGACAAGCCCGACGACCACTCCTGCTTCAATCTTGAAGGGCTCGACATTCAGGAGGACAAGAAGGGCAGGCTGAAGATCGTCATGACGTACGCACCCGCATAGCCGCATCCGTAGTTGTCATCCCGAGCGAAGCCAAGGGATCGAGCCATCGCACTCTGCGAATGGCCCCAGTGGCGAGGACATTCTTGTCCCCGACTGAACCATAGGTTGTTTCACCCCACTCTCCTCTCAAACCTCTAGTCTCCAAATGCCCAGTTGACAAATCTCCATCCCGGCTACTTACCAGTGCGGACAAAACTCGAATCCCAGGAAGAGGAGAAAAAGCAGGAGGTGGGAGGAAGTAACTGTTTCAGGTTCAAAAGCGGCCAATCCGATCCCCAAACCAACCAGGAATTCCCGAGAAAACCCCAGGAAACGCGGGAATCCACAGACTCAAAGGAACCTGCTAGATTCCCGAAGCATGGGGAATTTGGACTGGCAGAATCGCTGAACCATGTGAAGGCAAAGGTTCGGTTGGCGCGACAAGTGGAGCCGGCGACAGGATTCGAACCCGCGACCTAGTGTTTACAAAACACTTGCTCTACCCCTGAGCTACGCCGGCCGGACCTACTATTGTGGGTCGCTCAGACCGCGAATTACAACGCTACTTCTTGCTGCGGGTTCGGGTCTTGACCAGCTTCAGTTTGCCGTCCGTGCCATATCCGAGCTTGAAGCCGCTGGGTATCGCCCTGAGAGCCGCTTCCAGTTCGGCCGGCATCTGCACATGCTCGCGACGACGCCGACCGCGGCGCTTTCCGGGATTCAGGGCTTGAAATGCGTCAGACGCATCCGATTCGTGATTCATCGGCTTGAGTTCTTTCCCGTCGACCGTATAAAGCTCCGAGCTCGCGGTAAACGAAAGGAACAAGAACTCCCCGTTGCACAGCATTCGAGCCTCCACTGGCAAATTGAATTTTTTCACGCCGACGCGAACGGACAAGACGTTGCGCTTCGGCGACGCCTTAAACTTAAGAGAATTCTTTACACTCTGAACTGACTTCTGCATTAACCTCTCCGACTAGTCTGCACTATACAACATTGAGCAGTTCGTTAGCCAAGCGCAAAGCGCATGTTATCGATCAACCGCGTCTTGCCAAGTCGCGCCGCCACGATGATCGCGCCTTCACGATCCTGGGGGTTGAGCGGCTGCAATGTGCCGGCATTGACGGCGGCTAAGTAGTCGACAAGGAACCCGTCACCCTCGAGACTTTTACGGGCCTCGGCAAGCGCCTGAGCAGAGCCTTTCTCCGATGCGACGCGCGAGATCGTACGTGATAGCTGGGGCGCCTTGCATCGCTCTTCAGGTGATAAATAGGCATTGCGGCTCGACATCGCCAGGCCGTCATCCTCGCGTACGGTATCGACAAAGCCAAGCATAACCGGCATATTCAAGTCTTCGACCATCCGCTTGATCACTAGACACTGCTGAAGGTCTTTCCAGCCGAAATACGCCGTGCGCGGGCGCACAATATTGAATAGCTTGGCGACCACCGTGGCTACTCCGTCGTAGTGGCCGGGGCGAATTTCCGCTTCCCAGCGCGTCGTTAGATCGGGCACCTTGATCGTTGTGCCGGCGTGGGGATAAATCTCGTCCACGGTAGGCGCGAACATGATGTCGATACCGGCCTCATCGGCGAGGCGAAAATCGCGAGCCTCGTCGCGTGGATAGTTGGCAAGATCCTCGTTAGGCCCAAATTGCAGAGGATTGACGAACAGCGATACGGCCGCCACCGAATGGTGCTCGCGAGCCTCGCGCATCAGTTGCATGTGTCCCTCGTGAAAGGCGCCCATCGTGGGCACAAACCCAAGGTCGCCTCCCGCCAACTGCTGCATATCGGCAACGGTGCGAACGACTATCAAAACGTGTTGTCTTCCGTCGGGAAGGTCTTGGCTCGGACCGCCGACGCGTAATCTTCGACCGCCTTCTGCATGATGGCCCCAGCTTCGGCGAAGCGCCGAGAATGCTTGAACTTCCCTTCCGAAAGGCCCAAGATGTCGTGCATCACCTGGATCTCGCCATCGCAGCATGGGCCCGCGCCAATGCCGATGGTCGGAATCTCAACTGCTGCGGATATGTCGGCGGCGAGGTTGCCCGGCATCAGCTCCAGCACGATCGCGAAGGCGCCCGCGTCTTCCAGCCGGTGCGCCGCCTCGATAAGCCCAGCGCCATCCGATCCTTTGCCCTGCACTTTGAAGCCGCCAAACTTGTTCACCGACTGCGGGGTCATGCCCAGGTGTCCCATCGTCGGGATGCCCGCCTTAGTGAGGGCGCGGATCTCGTCGCAATACTCGCCTTCGAGCTTCACACCTTCGGCGCCAGCCTTCATCAGGGCCACCGCCGAATCCACGCACTGCGCCACCGAGGCTTGAAACGAGCCAAAAGGCATATCGCTCAGAAGCATCGCTCGGGACACCGATGGGCGAACTGCGCGCGTGTGGTGAACCATGTCGGCGAGCGTGACTGGCACCGTCGTCTCGTAGCCTAGGATCACGTTGCCGAGCGAATCGCCCACCAGGATGAGGTCGACCCCCGCCCGGTCCATGAGACCGCCGAAGAACGCGTCATAAGCCGTGACGCAAACGATCTTCTCGGATCGCTGTTTCATCGCCTTCAACTTCGGCGCGGTGATCTTGTCCGCCATATCGTGAGTTTACGCGAGGGCGCTCGCCACTTCTTGGGCATGGCCCTGCGCTGTTACCTTTCGCCAGACTTTCAGGATCTTGCCATTCTCGTCGAGCAGGAACGTTGAACGCTCGACGCCCATGTAGGATTTGCCGTACAGCGATTTCTCGATCCACACGCCGCATGCTTCGGAAAGCTCGTGGTCGATATCCGCCAGCAACGTGAAGTTCAAATTGAACTTGGAGATGAATTTGGTATGCGATTTCGGACGATCGGGACTGACGCCGATCACACGAGCTCCCGCATAACTTGGCGATAAATCGCGAAATTCACAGGCCTCAACCGTGCAGCCAGGAGTGTCGTCTTTCGGATAGAAATAGACCACCGACCGCTGACCGTTCAAATCTTCGTTTGTGACCGTGTTGCCGTTCTGGTCAGGCAGTGAGAAGCTCGGGAACGGGTCGCCCTCTTTCAGCATTCCGCCTCAATACTACGTGGTGGCCGTAGGCGTGTCTCGATCAGGAGGTTCAAACAGCCTCTCGGGTACCTTGTCCTCCTATGGGCCCAAGGTTTCTTGCCCCACTACTTGCGCTCCTCGCCGTCTCGGCGGTTGCCCAAGACAAGTTAAAGCTGTTCTCAGGAATGGTGATCTCCAAGTCCGGCGTCGTCTCCGCCGATGAGCGGCTCACCCTACCTCCTGGACCGTCGGCCACATGTCTGACCGTTAGGGGCAATGACATTACCGTCGACTTCGGTGGATCGCATGTGCGGGCAGAGGCGGACGTCTATCACAACCGCGAGAATTTCAACGGCGTCGGCCTCCTGATCGACGGCTGCAAGAACGTAACGATTAAGAACGCCAACATCCAGGGCTTCCGCTGGAATGTGAAGATTGTCAATTCGCAAAACGTGCGGCTTGAGAATTGCGATCTTTCCTTCAGCCGCGCGATCCGCATGATGAAGGACGGCGGGGAGATCGACACCTGGCTCAACTTGCGCGATCCGGCTGCGTGGAATGACTACGGCGCGGGCGTGCGCATCGAGAAATCGAGCGGCTGCACGATCGAACATTGCGTGGGGACGGGGGGCTTAGTCGGCGCGATGCTTATCGACGCCGCCGGCAACACGATTCACAACTCCAATTTCTCGTTCAACGGGGGCTACGGCGTGCTCATGGGACGCTCAAGCGAGAACGAGATCAGTTGGAATCGACTTGACTTCTGTAATCGGCTATACGGCGGTGCCTGGGGCGCCGATGCAGCCGGACTTGGGATCGCGCGCGATTCGAATCGGAATTACATCGTGGGCAACTCGATGACCCACGGCGGCGACGGCTTCTTCCTCAGTAACGCCAACGATGTTGGACCGCACGATGCGAGCGGCGCCTTCAGCCCGAAAGGAGGCTCGAACCAGAACGTCATCGCTTACAACGACGGTTCGTGGTCGCCCAACAACGCGTTCGAAGGCACCTTTTCGGATGGCAACCTGTACATCGGGAACCAGGCGAACTATTCCGGATACGGCTTCTGGCTTGGTTTCTCCACCAATTCCCTTCTGTTCAAGAACGTGATGCACGACGACCGCGTAGCCGGCATCGCGATCGAGCAGGGCAAAGGCACGAAGATCGTCGACAACACTTTCAGCCGCATTCCGGGCATTGCGATCCATCTCTGGGGCATCACCAATACGGAGCGGGCACCCTTCCCTTCCAGCCAGATCGACATCGTAGGCAACGATATCTCGGATTCAGGTTCCGCTTACGACCTAACCGGATCGATTGACATCTCAGTCAAGAACAACAAGGTGCGTGGAACCAAGGCAATTGAGGTCGCGTCGGCTGCCCGGCCTGCGATCAACGGCATCCAGCAGACGCCGCAGCGGAAGCGGTTGGAAGAAATCGTCGCCGCCAAGCCCAAGGACTTCAAATTCCTTTCCGAAGAAACTTTTCCGAAGGGCGTTCAGTGGATCCAGTCGGCTGAATTCGGACCCAAGGATTTTCGGGGCGACATGGCGGTCCAGCGCCAAGCCGACTCCGCCACAATCGAGCTGTTCCTTCTGCAGAATGGAGTGCGCGTGGTGGCTCCCGCCTGGGTCGAATTCGGCGAGACGCCGGAAGACCCTCATCTCGTGCGACTTCGCGCCAAACCAGAGAGTGGTGACGACGCGGGTGACAAGACGGTCGAGGTCACCTTGATCGCGCCCAATGGCACCAAGCAAAAGATAACGGGGCGTGTGCGCACTTCGCTATGGAATCTGAAATGGTTCTCCTGGCGAGGCATCGCCTACGACGATCAGACAAGCTGGAACCAGGTCTTCGCGGGAACTCCGATCAAAGCCGAGGAGACTGCCTCGCTCGGAGGCGACTACACCGGCAGAGCGCCGTCCGAAGGTGTTCCGGTCGACCACTTCGCGCTGGCGGCAACAACGCGAGTGAAGCTTGAGCCCGGTCGGTACATCTTCCGTGCGCTCTCGGACGACGGCATCCGCGTGTATGTTGATGGGCGAATCGTCATCAACCGGTGGAACCAGCACGGGCCGACGGCTGACAACGTGCCCGTCGATTTAGACGCGCTGCCGCACAACATCCGGGTGGAATACTGCCAGGAAGGTGGATCGGCGGTCTTAAAGCTCGATTGGGAGAAGCAGCCGCAAGTCCCGAGTCCGTGAACATAACCTGCCGCGAACCCGTCAGTAGCTCGGCGCAGTTCGACCCTCCGAAGCGCCAGAGTCGTCTAAGGAGTAGGAATGAGTGTGAAAGTTGCCCTGACCGTGAGTTGTGCCGCCCTGGCGGCCTTGGCATGCGCCCAGATTTCGACGAAGGAGCAAGCGATCCAGGATGCATTCGCCTCCCTGCGCAGCGCCGACTCACTCGTTTTGCAGCTTCAAGGCTCAGATAAGCAGGGATCGCGCAACGATTCTCTCGATACGACGGTGTTTTGGAGTTGGGACTCCGCTCTGGACAAGTTCGCCAAGATTGATGTCTGGGTGAACCAGAACAGCGCCCGAATGGCGCGGCTGTGCGGTGATGGAATCACCTTCTGGGCGCTCGACTTCAGGCAAAACGCCTACAACAGCACACGTTACGGGACATACAATGCCGCTCCTCCTACCGGCTTTCGGAGCAACCTCCTTCAGGCCGTTACGAACTCGAGCCGCGGCACGACAACCTGGGCGACGCGCATGCTGCGCGAAATCTTCTCTGGCACTGGCGCGGAGTACCGCACATGGCTTCCAGGCGCTCGCATAACCTTGCTTAGCACCGACCCCGGCGCCGACCAGCTTTCGATGATCGATCCGGTAGCCAACCGGACGTACACCGCGTCGAATACCGAGAAATTCATCGTCTACTCGTACGACACGGGCCTCAGGCGCTCCGCCGCGTTCCACTTTTCCCGCACCGACACCGCGAGCCCCTACGAGCTTACGGAGGTCTATGTGGCCGATCAGCGCACTGCCGGCAGCACTAGTCGACTAATCGACTTCTCGATCCAAGTCAACCCCGCGCTGGCGACGACTACTAACTATGTGTTCGTGCCTCCAACCACCGCCCGGGCGATTGCGAATCCGCGACCAGCCGGCGGCTAGGGCTTGAGTTCGGGCTCGATGCCTTGGGCAAGCATGCCCGGCGCGTAGCCGACCAGCTTCCAAGCGATCTTGCCATCCTTGATCAGGAAGAAGGTGGGCAGGTTTTCGACCTGAAAAGTCTTGGATGCGGCTGAATCTGGATCGAGATAGATGTCGTATGACGTTGGCATGTCTCGGTGAAAGGCTTCGACGGCGGCGCGATCCTCGTTGCTGATGGAAAGCACCTCGAATCCCTGGCCCCGGTACTTCTCCCATAGCGCCTGAATTTCGGGCATGGCTTCTCGACACGGGCTGCACCACGTTGCCCAGAAGTCGAGCAGGATGTATTTGCTTGATTTCAGCTTCGAACTGAGCGTCGTGATCTGACCGGGCGAGTTGAGCGGCTCGATCTTGATATCAGGCGGCGAGCTCCCTACTCCGGCCGAATCGTTGGAACAGCCGGCAGCCAGAAGAACGGCCAGAATCATCGCGCGTCGCATGTGCTTGCATTCTACGCGCGGCGAGACACGTTACACTTAGCTCTATGGCCTTCGGGCACATTCTCCAACCGCTGATTGAGCGGCGCGATCTCACCTCCGAGGAAGCCTCGGCGGCAATGCGCTACCTCATGAGCGGCGACGCGACCGATGCGCAAATCGGCGGGCTGCTGATCGCGCTTCGGATTAAGGGTTGCACGGCGGTCGAGCTTGCCGCGTTTGCGACGGTTATGCGCGAGCACGCGGCCTCGCTGGCGCATGACTACGACGATCTCGTCGACACGTGCGGCACCGGCGGCGGGACGCCGACCTTCAACATCTCGACGGCAGCGGCGATCATTGCCTGCGCGGCGGGGGTGCGCATGGCGAAGCATGGCAACCGGGCGCAGACGTCGAAGTGCGGCAGCGCGGATGTCCTCGAGGCGCTCGGCGTGGAATTGCACGGCGATTCGGAGCGCCTCCTACACCTGCTCGATACCCTTGGTATCGTGTTTCTCTTTGCGCCGGCCCATCATCCCGCGATGCGATTCGTAGGCCCGGCGCGCAAGCAGCTCGAAACGCGCACCGTGTTCAACCAGCTTGGCCCGCTGGCGAACCCGGCGGGCGCAAAGCGGCAGCTCATCGGCGTGTACGACCCCGAGCTCATGAAGACGATGGCGGAGGCGCTGCGGCTGCTTGGAACGACGCGGGCCTTGATCGTGCACGGGCGCGATGGCCTCGACGAAATTTCGCCGCGATCCGCGACCGACTACGTTCGCCTTTGGGATGGCCAAGTCAGCTCGGGATGGTTCGAGCCGGCCGACTTTGGAATCCAGCCCGTTCCAGATTCGGCGCTTCGTTCCGGCGTCGACGTCGCCGAAAACGGCGAGATCCTTCGCGAAGCGATCTCAGACGTTTCGTCCCCACTTTGCGCATGCGTCGTTCCGAGCGCGGCTGCCGCGATTTGGCTGGGGGGAAAGGCTGAAAACGTCCGCGCGGCTGCCGATCTGGCCCGAGAAGCGGTCGAGTCGGGCGCAGCCGGGCATAAGCTGCGCGAGCTCATCGAGGCCAGCCAGCTATGAGCAAGCTGGCAGAAATCTTCGAGCGCAAAGCGCTCGAAGTCGAGGCCGCCAAGGCCGCCATCCCTCTGGCGGACATCAAGAAGTTAGCCGCAGTGGGACCGCCCGTCCGAGGATTCCGCCAGACGCTCGAGAATTCCAGCAAGCCGCTTGCGCTGATCGCGGAGATCAAGAAAGCATCGCCATCGAAGGGCTTGATTCGGGAAGACTTCGACCCCGCCGCCATCGCGGCGATTTATCGTAACGCCGGAGCCGACTGCCTCAGCGTCCTAACGGATAGGCACTTTTTCAAAGGGGCGCCGGAGAATCTGTCGCTGGCTCGCGCGGCCTCGGGTCTGCCTTGCCTGCGTAAGGACTTCATCTACGACCCATACCAGGTGTACGAAGCCCGCGCGTGGGGGGCCGATTGCATCCTGCTCATCGTTGCGGGCTTGGAGCCGCAGCAGATCGTTGATTTGCAGGCTTTGGCGATCGAGCTAGGCATGGATGTCCTCGTCGAGGTTCATTCGCGGCCGGAGGCCGAAACGGCATTAGCATTTGCCGCCGATTTCATCGGCGTCAACAACCGCAACCTAGCGACCTTCACCACCTCGCTCGACATCTCAGAAGAGCTTATCCCCGAGTTGGCACCGCACGCGCTCGTTGTGAGCGAGAGCGCTCTGGAGACCCATGACGACCTTGAAAGAGTGCGAACGGCGGGTGCGCGAGCCGTGCTGATCGGGACCGCCTTCTGCGCCGCGCCGGACATCGGCGCAAAGGTGCGCGAGGTCATGGCATGGTGACTCGCGTTAAGATCTGCGGCTTGACGCGGCTCGAGGATGCGGAAAAAGCACTTGAATTAGGCGCGGACGCGTTCGGCGTGATCTTCGAGCCCTCCAGTCCGCGCTTCGCACTCGATCACCTCGAAGCCCTGAATATTCCCGCCCTAGTTGGGCCCTACGGAACCACGGTCGCCGTCTACGGCGAGTACAACGCGAGTCCGGTCGACCTTGACTTTGGCCTTGTGCAATGCATTGCCGGGGACGCCGCGGCAAGACCGCATGTACGAGTATTCCGGTTTCCCGCCAGCACGGCACCCGATGCGGCGTTTCAAGCGATCGACGAGGTGCAGGGAAATCCGAAGGCGATCCTGATCGACAGCTATTCTCCCGATGCGCTGGGCGGCACCGGCCACCGCGCCGACTGGGCTCTGGCCGCTGCAATCGTCAGCCGCTTCCCTTCTCGCAAAGCCGTTCTAGCAGGCGGATTGACTCCGGACAACGTGGGAGAAGCGATCCGCCAAGTGCGACCCTACGCGGTCGACGTCAGCAGCGGCATCGAATCATCACCCGGCATCAAGGATCACGCGATGATGCGCGATTTCATCCAGGCTGCGCGTCAGGCTTAACTCACTTCTTGCCGAGATATTTCGCGAACCAATCGGCTAGCTTCGGGAAGTCGTCGAGGATGTTCTGCCACATGTGGCCGCCGCCATCCTTCACCACGAGCTGGTGCGGCACATGCAGTTCCTCCAGCTTCGCCATCAGCAATTGCGACTGCTGAAGCGGGACGAGCGAGTCCTTGTTGCCGTGCATCACGAACGTGGGAGGCATCTTGGCGGTCACGCCGTAGATCGGCGAGTCGTCATGCGCCATCGTATCGATATCCGCGTCAGACGTGTCCTTGGTGATGCCAAACGCGGGCCAGAACATGCGGTAAATGGGTGACTTGATCGGCTTCATCCCACTAGCGCCGTAGTTCAGGAAATCAACCGGCGGGAAGAACACCGCCACTGCCTCGACCTCGCTGCTCGCGCGATCCACCGGATCCTTCGCGTCGGGTTTCCCCGGCCCGCCATAAGCGCCGACCATGAGCGACAAGTGCCCTCCAGCGCTCCAGCCGCTGATCCCGAGCCGCATCGGATCGACCCCGAACTTACGCGCGTTCGTCCGAATAAACCGCACGGCGCGGTTCACGTCGCTCAGGATTTCGGGCATCTGAAACTTGGGTTGGCTGCCATGCACCACCTCAAAGACCGTCATGCCGCGATCGTTAAATGCCTTGGCCAATGCAGGATTAAGGTTGTCGTGATTCGATACCCAGCCTCCGCTGATCAGCCAGATAACACCGATCCCATTGGGACGGGCCGGCGTGAACACATCCATCGTGAGCGCCACTCCCATCTTGTGGCCGTACACGACGTCGGTTAGCCGAGTCTGAGCCTGTGCTAGGGCGGCGAGAAGAACGAGCAGCGGTGCAAAGCGGCGCATGCGTTCAGCCTATCACCGAAGGGCGTGGAGGTTGGGCGAAAAGTGTGCAAATGCTGATGAAGGGGGGTTTGGTTCGGTCTGCAGATCCCCCCCGGTGAACCCTAATCCTCGCGACTGAACATCACGAGTACCCCGTCTTGCGGATCACAGTTGACGATGGCAATGCGCCTGCCCTTTAACGAAAAGGTCGCGCCCAAGAACCCCGCCGAATTAGCGTCCCGCACTGCTCCGTCGGGGACCCAATCGAATCTCGTGATCGTCGCTTGGGGCGGTACTCCCAACTGGTGAGCTAATCGTACAAGGTGCTCTCTCGCTTCCAACTGATTTCCAAAGGCGGCACGCCGGGTCCGACCCCGGCCCTTGAACTGGTCTTGCCGTCGAGAATTGTTCATATAGCCGCGGACGCGCCATTTTCGGCGTCTACGCGAATCCACTGGTTGTCAGGGCTCACCACCGTCCACTCCCCGTGCTTGCCTGGAACCCGCATGAACATGGTTCGCGCCCGTGCGGGATCGAGATTGATCCCAAGATATCGTTGCGCCAGGTCGTGCGCTTGCAGCTTTGCATGCTCTTTATCAATCCTCGGCAGAGTTTGACGGATCCCCTGTCCTGGAATTCGCTGGCCGCTACAAATGGCGAATACAAGTATGAGAACCGAAACGCACTTAACCTTAAGATTCACCTTCGATAAGTCCCCCGTGTAATTAATCCTCACGGCTGAAGATCACGAGTGCCCCATCTTGCGGGTCGACATTAACTAGAGCCACGCGTTTTCCGTTTACGGAAAAGAACGCTCCGATGTAGCCCGCACTATTAGCGTCTCTTACCCCTCCATCGCGTACCCACTTAAACAGGGATATCGTTGCGCCTTTGGGAACGCCTAACTGAAGGGCCAGCCGGGTCAAGTGCTCGCGGGCCCGGGCCTCGGTGAGGAAGATCGACCTCCCTGTGCGTCCTCGGCCCTTGAATTGGTCTTGTCGACGTGCGTTGTTCGTGTAGCCTCGAAGGCTTCCGTCAAGCGCATCAACGCGGATTTCCTGCAAATCGCCGTTGACTACGTTCCAATTGTCGTGTCTGCCAGGCAGCTTCCAAATCGTCGCCCGGGCATCGTTCTGTCTGAAATTAATACCAAGATAATTTGCGGCCAAAACTCCCGCACGTACGACAGCTTGCGATGCGTTGAGGCGGTGCAAGTTCGACTGCCTCAGTTGGCCCAAAGCCGCAATGAAAACAAAGCAAAGGAGCGCCCCTACAACAAGAATCCCTTTTCGATCTGACATTTCTTCCTCCTCAAAGCTCCACGTACCAAGCCAACTGTTGACCGGACGCATCCGTGTACACGCCATGGAACCGCATGTTCCAGTCGCCCCAAACATGTAATCCGGAGGCTTGTTGTCGCCGTTATAGGCAGCATAAATATGCCGACGGGCGGAATCCGCATCCCAGCCATCCCGCATGTCGAACCAAAAGGCCTCGGCACATGCCTTCGTCTGGTCGCTGGTCTTTGCTATGCTCCAGCCGAGTTCAGCCTGATCATTGCACTGGCGGGTGTTGTACGCCGTCCAGTACGGCAGGAGGAACGCATCCGCAAACTCGTTGCCCGCGCCCGTATAGCAACCGTCGACGAATGCGAGCCAAACGGGGGGCGTTCCGCTATTGTAGAGAGGGTACTGGGACGCCCCGGCATTGATCAAGTCCCAAGCGACAGCACGGCTCCGGACGTCATAGACATCCGCCGGGTATACGACGTTTTGCGTCCTCAACGGTGCGGGTAGTTCCTCATCGTCCTGGTCGGCGTTGAAGAAGACAATAGGCGAGGGACACAGTGGCCGGAGGTGCAGGACTTACCTCGTAGCTGCCGTGAGTGTGTACATAAAAAACGGTCGGCTGATCCGTCCAATGAAGGAGCAGGAGGCTGTTCCAGGCCGGCCCCACGAAAGTGCTGTAAATCGAATGGTTGGCGGCGGTCGCAGCTGCGACAACTGTTGGGACGCACTTTTGGCCTTCGCTCCCGGCCTTGCTCGAAATCATTGCGGCCCCAGGCTGTGGCCCTGTTCCAGTTGACCGAAGAACCAGACCCACTGAGATGCTGCCCCTGGATCCAGGCGTCGAACTGAACCGTAACCGTCGCCCTGTCTCCAAAGTGCGTGCTGTCGAACGCCACGGCGAGACTGTGTGGATTGGGATCGATGAGGTCCCCCGAGTTACCCGGCACGTACAGGGCTACAAGTTCGCTGTTGATCCGAAGCTCCATTCGCGACACCGGTGGGCAGGAGAGGTCGGCCATAAGACCTCGCCCGAAGCGCGACAGTTGCTGCCGGAAAAGTACATCGGCATGCCTCCGCCCCCGGCGGGAACACGCACGGACTGGCATGGAGCACAGGTCGAGAGAACGACTCCTAACAGGGAGACTCCGAACACTAACGGCGACCGTGCTGGTCCCATGGTTATTTGGAGCGCCAGCGAGGAAAACGTGTTCCCTCACATGTGCGATTCGTACTCGGTGGAGATTCGCCCACTGCTTTCGGCGGGAGCCGGTACGAGACCGGATTGCGAGCTTTCGGCAGGTCGTCGCTTACTTCCCCGCTCAAAAATTTGCGCTCGCGGCGGACTGACTCCCGAAATACGTGTGGGAGGCCCTCTGGATCCTGCGCCAACACGCGGTGGACACGAGCAGCGGGATCGAAAGCGCCCCGGGGCCTGAAGGACCACGGGGATGCGCGACTTTGACTTAAGCTGCAAAGGGATCACCGTTAGCTGCCTATGATGAAGGTGATGATCGCTTCCGAAACGGCCGACGGCTTCGCGGCGGCTCGCACGACGTCATAGTGCGAGCCGAAATCAGAGGCCACAAGCTCGGCCGGCACCTGCTCTTGCGTCAACTTGCGTACCCAGTCTGTGGATTGCTGGAGGTCTACCAGTTCTTCTTGAAGCGAATGGATAACGAGCCAGCGCATCGGGTTTATCACCGCCTGGAACTGGGGCGATGCGGCTGGCCAGAGTGCTTCGTCTCCGAAGGCGTGGGTTAGAAACCAATCTTTGTAAGTCGGGAAGACTTGATGCAGCCGCGGAATATCGTAAATGCCTTCGAGGCCGATGCAGCCGGCGAGAACCACCTTTCCGAAATCTGACGAGGTGGTAAGCACCCCGGCCATATGGGCGCCGGCAGAGTGGCCTGAGACGTAGACCTCGGCGCCGAACCCAAAGCGGGAGCGTTGCTGCTGGAGCCAAGCTAACGCAGTGACAAGGTCTTCCACGTGCCCGGGATGGCGATTGGCCCCGTTCAAGGAGCGCCGGTAATTGATGACCGCCGTCGCGATCCCCTGCGACGCGTAAAATCGGCCAAGCTCCGCGTACTCGGCTTTGTCACCCTTAATCCAAGCGCCGGCGTGCACGAAAAGAAGTAGGGGCGCGCCCTGCTGAGCGGGCAGGTAGAGGTCGAGCACGTTGCGATCGCCCTCGCCGTAGGCGAGATCCAGGAACGTGTCGCAAAGCAGTTCGGGGCGGGCTATGGTCGCCATGGGAAAAACGGCCGATCTGGCCTCGATAGATGACATTATCCGCCTGTTACTACGCCAGAGCTTCCACAAGCGATGAAATCACGGAATTCTGCGGGACTCGACGTGACAGACAAAAAATGTGGGAACGCCGAAAGGAGAGCAAAGCACGTTCCCACAAGGCTTCCTCAGGGCCTTGCGCTTCAACCTAAATAGGCGTTAACGAGCGCGTCGGACTCCCGAGTCGTTAAGCCAGTATCGCCCGATCTGCGCAACAACTGCGATAAGCCTTGTTGCGGTTGTTGACGCAAGAACAGGGCAAGACGGACGGAGCATCGCTTTTTTGCGAGATTCGGGCTCAAACGGTTCCTCCGGGGCGTTATCTCCCCGGTAGGTATAATTTCCGCCGCACAGGCACTTCATTTCATTGCCTTAGGAGCACTCATATTGGCTGCCGCCATTGAAACCAAACAGCTCACCAAAAGCTATAAATCACGAAGTCTCGGGCGCATCAACGTCGTCGATCATCTCGATCTCACCGTGGAAGAGGGCGAGATTTTTGGATTTCTCGGGCCGAACGGCGCGGGAAAAACCACGACGATCAAGATGCTGCTCGGCATCATTTATCCGACCTCGGGCGAAGGCTACGTGCTCGGCCGCGAGATTGGCGACATGGATGTCCATAAGGTCATCAGCTACCTGCCGGAGCGGCCCTACTACTACGAGCACATGACCGGCATGGAACTGCTGAAGTTCTATGGCTCCCTCTTCGGCATCAATGACCGCGCGAAATTCGAGATGCTGCTGGAGAAGGTGAACCTGCATCGAGACGTCACCAAAACGATTTCCCAATATTCAAAGGGAATGCAGCAGCGAATCGGCCTGGCGCAGAGCCTGTTGAACGATCCCAAGCTGCTGTTCCTGGATGAGCCCACCGCGGGCCTCGACCCGATCGCCCACCGCGAGATTCGCGACCTCATCCTCAGTTTTCGCGACGAGGGCCGCACGGTCTTCATCTCTAGCCACGAGCTCAGCGAAGTGGAGCTGATCTGCAATCGCGTCGCGATTATCAACAAGGGCGTGATCGAACGGCAGGGCAAATTGACCGACCTGCTCAAGGGCGGCCGCATCGAAATCATCGTCAACGGGGTAAGCGAGAAGTTCCTGGACGACTTGAAGATCACGGACGCAAAGGTGCGAACCGTGCCGGATGGCTTCCTCCTCGATATGCCGGAGGACGCCGATCCGAACGGCATCATCGATTCGGTTCGTTCTCAAAAAGCGCGAATCATCAGCATCGTGCCTCGCAAGCGGCGGCTGGAAGATCTCTTCGTCGAGGCGGTCGGCGTGAAGCCGTTTACGCAGAAGTCGAACGGCGACGTGAAGACAGCTGGTACGCCGAAGCCCGGCGGGAAGAAGAAGATCACAGTTTCTGAGGAGGACTCCAAGTGAGATCCATCATCTCAATTGCGTCAATCACAGTAGGCGAGGCGGTGCGTCGGCGAGTGCTGCTGGTCATCCTGCTTATAGGGCTGCTCTTCATGATCATCGCGCCGGGGCTGGGCATCCTTTCTGCCCGGTCCGAGCTAACCGTTTTGAAGTCGATGATGCTGGGCATCATTCAGCTCACGAGCGCGGTCATTGCGATCGTCTTGACGGTGTACATGATCCCGAACGAGATCGAGCGGCGAACCATATACACGATCCTCTCCAAACCCGTCCAACGCTGGCAGTTCCTCATCGGGAAGTACCTGGGAGCGGTGCTCGCGCTCGGCCTGATGATGCTGCTGATGACGGCGGTGCTGCTAGCGGTGTTTCTTTACATGCACCAGAACAGCGCCGAGGCGATGGATATTGCCAAGCAACCTGCGCTGTATTTCGTGCAAATGAGCCTTCTGGCGGCCATCGCGATCTTCTTCTCAACGTTTGTCTCACCACTCGTGAACTTCTTTCTCACGGGCGGCATGTACCTCTTGGGGTCGCTGTTCTCGCCGTTCTTCAAAACGCTTGAAGAGAGTGGCGGCACCTCGATGGTGGTCAAGAAAGCGGCTCAGTTTATTAATGTGATCCTGCCGAACTTCGCCATGTTCAACACCCAGAACACAATCATCAATCCGAATGCTCAGATTGGCTCGGAGAGTGGCTACTACATCCAGGCGGCGCTCTACGGGACGATCTACATCGGGATCCTTCTGGTTGGCGGCATCTTGATTTTCGACCGGCGCGAGGTTTAACCCATGGGAAAAGGTCGAAACGTTTTGCTTGGGGCCATCGCCGTTCTGCTCATCGGACAGGGCGCGCTCAACACGTCGCTCTGGCCGAAGTGGAAGAAGACCTACGCGCCCAAGGACCTGGAAACCGCCGCCGGAGGGCTGTCGCCTGAACAGTTCCTCGTCGCCCTTAGCGGCTTCCGGGAGATGGTCGCGGGCATCCTCTGGGTGCGCGCCGATTCCTTTTTCGACACCGGCAATTACGACGCCGTGCTGCCGCTCATCCGGCTGGTCACGATTCTCGACCCCAATCAGGTCGATGTCTACGCGACGGGCATGTGGCACATCGGCTACAACTTCACCGACGAGGAGCAGCGCTCTGACAGGCGCTACCTTCCGTCGGCGATCGCCCTTGGCGAAGAAGGCGCCGCGCAGAACAAGGACACCTACGAGCTGTTTTTCGAGACGGGATGGATTTGGTACCACAAGGTAGACGATCTCTATCCAAAGGCCGTCTCATGGTTCACAAAGGCCGTGAGCAAGCCCGATATGCCGCCAGCTCGTAAGAACATGCTCGCGAAGTCGCTAGAGCGAAACGGCGACATCGACGGGATGGCCAACGAGTATTACACGCTCTATCACGAAGCGCTCGATCGCCTGAAGAAAGATCAGTCCTACAACACCCGCACGAATGTGGACGTTATCCAAAACAACATGGACAACCTGCTCGTCCGCATGGTGCAGCGCGGCTATCAGGCCAAGAAGCTCGGGATCTACGACAAATACCCTTACGACACGAAGCCGCCCTTCGATGTCGGGTTCAGCGCGAAGGTGACGGTCGTCGAAGCCAACATTTTGCGCATCGAGGGAACTTGGAACGTTCTGCCGCTCGGTACCCGCATCCGGGTCATCTTGAGGGACGCCGACTTTCCATACACGATCCCTGGCGGTGTGATCTGGGATTCGTGGAAGGGCGTCCAGCTCGATCCAACCGGCCACGATTTGACCTACCTGCAGGATCAACTCTTCGTTCGGAACCAGCGATTTAACAAGAAGATCGACATGAGCAAGGATCCGACGATGTATCCCTTCAAAGGCAAGAACTACATCATCGAGTTCTACTACTCGCCAAGAAGCGCACCGGCGCATATCCAGGACAAGTTCAGTTGGAACGGTGAAGGGTTCACGGATAAGCACTTCCTGCGGAGCGATTTAGCCGAGCGCCAGGGCGTGCGATGCGTCTACACAACCTTGAACATGACCCGCGACATGATCAAGAAACGCGGCGAATGGGTCGACAAAGTTCCCGTCGTCAAGACTGCGAATTACGTCGAGATGACTGGCGGCGACGCCAATCATCCAGACATCATCGAGATTCCGGCCCTTCGAGGACAATAAACCGGAAAGCGTCCCCTGCCGACCCCGGCGGAGTGTAAGCTTCACTCCGCCGGGAACTGCGCGGCAGCAGGTCGGTGAACCCCGCCAGGGCCGGAAGGCAGCAACGGTAAATCGGTTCTCTGTGCGACGCACCATTCCCGGCGCTTCTTGCGATTTTCGATTTTGGATTGCCGATTTTCGATTGCACTCGCAGTCACTCATCGTTAATCGTAAAGCGTGTCGTAGTTTGCCGACTTTTGGAATTCACTCCCACTACCCTCAAAATCCAAAATCCAAAATCCAAATTGTCCTACCTCTCCCTCTATCGCAAATACCGCAGCCAGACCTTCTCCGATCTAATCGGGCAGGATCATGTCGTGCGGACCTTGCAGAACGCGGTGGCAACCGGCAAGGTGGCGCACTCTTACCTGTTCACCGGGCCGCGCGGAACAGGCAAGACCTCCTCCGCGCGCTTACTCGCCAAGTGCCTCAACTGCGAGAAGGGCCCAACGCCTGAGCCCTGCAACGAATGCGAACAGTGCATCTCGATCACCGCCGGCAATTGCGTGGACGTCTATGAGATCGACGCCGCCTCGGAATCAGGCGTTGAGAATGTGCGCGACACCATCGTCGACGCGGCACAATACACGCCTAACTTCTGCAGGTACAAGATCTTCATCATCGACGAGGTTCACGACCTTTCGTCCAAGGCCTTCGACGCGCTGCTGAAAACCGTTGAGGAGCCGCCGCCGCACGTAGTCTTCATCCTGGCGACGACCGAGTACAACAAGGTGCCCCCAACCATCCGCTCGCGGTGCCAGAAATACGAGTTTCACCGGGCGTCGATGCAAAACCTCGTCGAGCGGCTACTCTACGTGATCACGGCGGAGGGGGCTGAGGCCGAGCCGGCGGCGCTCACGGCTATCGCTCGCATGGCTGACGGCGGGTACCGTGACGCGCTGACGCTTCTCGAACAGGCTCTCCTTACCAGCGAAGGCAAGATCACGCTCCAGCATGTCTACGATCAGCTCGGCCTCGTCTCGGAAGAGACGGTCGACCAGCTCCTGATCGCCATGCGACAGGCCAACGTGGTCGAAATCGTCGACACGCTGGCGGAAATCGGGCGACGGGGCCGGGACCCGCGCGCCGCCCTTGAGTCGATGATGTACCGGCTATCCGATCTCACCAGGGCGGCCTACACGGTGGATGTTGGTGCTTCGACCGACGCGACGCGCGAGGCAACGCTCCATGAGACCGCATCCCACGTCGGGCGCGAGGATTTACTCTGGCTGCGGGGTGCCATTGCTCAGGCGCACAAGGGCATCCGAGACGTGACGCTGCCTCGCGTGTGGCTAGAGGCCGAGCTGATCCGCATCGCGACCTCAAAACAGCCGCAGATCGAGCGGGCCAAGGCAGTCGTTCAAACCGCCGCGCCCAAGCCCGCACCGGCTCAAGCACCGACACCCGAACATAAACCAGTCCCACCTCCCGCGGTGATTGAAACTCCTGCTGCGGTCGAGGCTGCGCCCGATGACGACGATGCCAAATGGCATCGCGTCGTCGCGCAGCTAACGACGATATCGCGCACCATGGGCATGAAGCTAACGGGCACGCGCGTAAGCAACGCAGTCGATGGTGTGCTGCGGATCGAGTTCGAGCGGCAGCTCGATCACGACTGGGTCACCGATGGTATCAAGAAGGGCATGGCCGTGCAAGAGCAGGTTCGCGCCGAGTTCGGTGCCGACTGGTCCGTAGAATACGCGGTGAACAAGAACGGGGCGAAGGCCAACCGCGAGGGCACCGAGGCGGTAGAATTGGCGCTCGAAGGCGACTCGCTCTACAAGGCCGCCACGGAAAAGTTTAAGTCGAAATAGAAGGCCATTAAATCATGAAACTTCCCAAGGGATTCGGTGGACAAGGCTTCGGCGGCATGGTCGCCAAAGCTCAGGAGGCAATGGCCCGCGCCCAGACGCTGGAGCAGGAGCTCGCCGCCGACCGCATCATGATTGACAAAGGCCCCGTCAAGGCCATCATCTCCGGCACCGGCGATTTGCTGAAGCTTTCGCTTGACAAGAGCATCGTCGATCCCGAGGATGTGGAAATGCTGGAAGACCTGATTGTCAGCGCGATCCGCGACGGATTCAACCAAGCCACCGAGCTGAGACAGCGCAAAGTGGACGAGATTACCAAGGGCTCCGGCCTGAACTTGCCGATCTAAATGCTATTCGCCCGCCCCTTGGCGGAACTGATCGCGGAGCTTGAGCGCCTGCCTGGGGTCGGGCCAAAATCAGCCCAGCGCCTCGCCTATCACTTGCTGCGCGTCTCTGACGCCGAAGCATCCCGCCTCGCCGATTCGATTCGGAACGCCAAGACCAAGCTGCGGTTTTGCGTTTCCTGCCAGAACGTGAGCGAGCGGGAGCTGTGCGAAATCTGCTCCGACACTCGTCGCGATGTGTCGATCATCTGCGTGGTCGCAGAGCCAAGGGACATCGCCGCCGTCGAGCGGGTGAATGAATATCGCGGCCGGTATCACGTGCTGCACGGCCTCCTGTCACCCATGGACGGCGTCGGCCCCGAGCACCTGCGCGTGAAGGAGCTGCTCGGGCGGCTGAGCGACGTGGAAGAGGTCATCCTCGCGACCAATCCGACCATCGAGGGGGACGCGACAGCGCTTTACCTCGCGAAGCTGCTCAAGCCGATCGGGGTCAAGGTAACCCGCCTCGCTCACGGCATGCCGGTGGGCGGCGAGCTCGATTACGCCGATTCAGCCACGCTGCTTTCCGCGCTGGAATACCGCAGGGAGATGTGACCTCGCCACCCTTTAGCGTATCTCCGGCGCATTGCGGATTCACCGGCAGATTCCTCGACTCGCCCTCCGGGTCGAGCCTTCGCTCGGAATAACATTGACCTGTCATTCCGATCCAAGTTTCAAAGGGATGGCGGAGTGGGTGGGATTCGAACCCACGACCCGCTTTCACGAGTACGAGCTTTCCAGGCCCGCTCCTTAGACCACTCGGACACCACTCCAGCCGTCTCGATTATAGATTGCCGTAATCCTGATTTGCTGAACGAGCGACTACCCGAAGTCCCGAGCGCCGGTTCGGCGGGATGCATACTCTGAGCGTGAAAGCTGCTCTACTCTTCGTACTCGCCTTCGCGGCCAACCTCGCCGGGGCTCAGGACAAGAAGGCGATCGACGCCTTCGTGACCAGCCTGATGCAGAAGCGAGGTGTCCCGGGAGTGTCGATTGCGATCGTTCGGGAAGGGAAGGTGATCTACGCCAAGGGGTACGGCCTGTCCGACATCGAGAACGACGTGCCGGCAAAGCCGGAAACCGTCTACCAAATCGGCTCCATGACGAAGCAGTTCACCGCCGCCATCGTCATGCAGCTTGTCGACGAGGGCAAGGTCAAAATCGATGAGCCGGCAAGAACCTATCTGACTGACCTGCCCGAAGCATGGAAGGCTGTTACCGTTCGGCAGCTCCTAAACCACACGTCCGGAATCAGAAGCTACACCGACATCCCAACCTTCGGCTCGAAGATGCGCGAACCCGTCGGCAGTGGCTTCCTCGCCTACATTCAAAATGAAAAACCAGACTTCGCGCCGGGCGAGAAGTGGCACTACAACAACTCGGGTTATTTTCTGCTTGGGATGCTGATCGAGAAGGTGACCGGCAATAAGTATCGCGACGAATTGCAGAAGCGCATATTGAAGCCCCTCGGCATGTCAAGCACGCAGTTCAACGATTGGGGGGCCGTGATCAAGAACCGAGCGAGAGGCTACGACCCTGGCAAGAGCCCGCGCAATGCCCAATACATCGACTACGGATGGCCGGGAGCGGCCGGTGCCATCGTCAGCACCGTGCTCGATTTGGCGAAATGGGACGCCGCGCTGTATCGCGACGCTCCGGTCAGGCAGAGCCTGTTGAAAGAGTCGTGGACACCCGTCAAGCTGAACGGCGGCGGCACCTACGACTACGGATTTGGCTGGTTTCTCGGCAAGTTGGGCGACACGCCCATAGTCGAGCATGGCGGCGACATTCCCGGCTTCAATTCCGACATCCTGCGCGTGCCTTCAAAACAGGTTTCGATAATCGTCCTCTGCAACGCCGACCCCGGCATCGCAACGCCGGTCGCGCACGGCCTCGCCGCGCTTGTCGATCCAACGCTGAAAGCTGAAGCGAAGGGCATCGAGGACAAGGACCCCCGGATCACCGCCGCGCACAAAGCCCTCCTCGCCGCATTCGCGAATGGAACCGTGAAGGAAGATGGATTCACGGATGAGATGCGCAAGAAGCTTTTTCCTAATCTGGCTGTTACGGTCAAACAGTTCCTGGGCGAAATGGGCTCGATCGAGAGGTTCGTCCTCATGTCCGACACGGCTCGCGACGGGACGCGGGCGCGAGCCTATCGAGCGACGATCGGCGGTCAAGACCTCAACATGATCGTCGTGACGAACAAGAACGGCAAGATCGCCGGATTCTCGCTGACGCCGCGGTAGGAGTCTACACAGGCAGAATCGCGGCGCCCGCCTCGACCAGCTTGCGATAGTTCACGAGACGGTCGGAGACGCGGACGGGGCGACCGGCTCGCAAGGCGAGCCGAGCGATCTGCTCCATGTTTCCGCCTTCGCTCATGTGCACGAAGTCGAGGCGGCGAGCAAGGCAACCGACGAGTCTGTCGCGCACCTGATTGTTGACGCCCACGAAGTCGCTGTCGGGCCGGAAAGCCGAAACAACGAGATCCGTCTGAGGATCGAACTGATATCGCCACAAGCGCGCGGCGCGAAAGGCCTCGTCCTTCAGATCCTCCCCAAGAACCTTGAACAGCCCCCTGTCGAGCACCAGAATTCGCGGCGCGCCCCATCGCAGCGGGACGACCGCCGCCCGCTGATACTCGGGCCGGTCATGGCCCGCGACGAGCACCTCGCTGTTCAAAACTCCCTCCTCCGTCAGCTCCTCGATTTG
>JBBREM010000028.1:0-27091 GCA_038202925.1 Fimbriimonadales bacterium
CAAAAGGCGATTCTGGCCAAATGGCGCAAGGATCATCCCCGCCCAGGCGGCCCGGGCGGACCAGGAGGTCCCGGCGGTCGCGGACCGGGTGGCACCACTGGAGGCAAGCCGGGAGGCGGACAGTAGCCGCTTCTTGCTGAGTTTTCGATAGATGCCCAGTCTGGTTTGCCAGGCTGGGCATCTCAGCGTATCGTAGCTTAGACCTCGATGAAGCTGAAGCGCCTGCTCTGTGTATTTTTCCTCGCTCGCGTGGCAATGGCGTCAAGCCTGCCGAGCCGGATGCCCGGTGATGTGGCCCACACGCAAAAACAGCCGTCGCCGATAACGGCGACGGCTGTGGCTCGGAATCTGATCTGCCTTAGAACCTAACGCCGAGCATCAGACCGACGACGTCAGTCGAGGTTCCGCGTACGTTGCCCGAAAACCGGTAGCTCGCCTCGAGAGAGACCTTTTGTGTAAGCCAAGCGCCAATAAACAGCTTGCCGCCGAAGCGAGTTTCGCTTGCGCTCGAGCTCGTTGCGGATGATTGGGATAGTCCCCGGCCAGCTGGGTTAGCCACCAGACCGCCGCCGCCTCCGCCTCCGCTTCCGCCGCCAGTTGTAACTTTAACATCATGGTGGTAAACGCCGAGCGCAAAGCCCGCGTAGGGCTTGATGCCGCCTGGGCTCGTGCCGGGCTGGCCTAAGTCGAATGCGATTCCGCCCTCTAACCCCCACGTATTCAGGTGGCCGCCGCGGCCGTTCGTCGTCGTAAAGTTGACGCCGACGAACGGATGGCCGCCCGGGATGTTGTTGATGAGCGGAAGCCCAAACAGCAGGCCTACGCCGAGGTTGTTGTTATTGATGAAGCGGCGCACGTCGCCGTTCGTGTTATAACCAACCCCTAACTGCAGCGTCACCGGTGTGAACTGCGCCATCGCGGTCGTTCCCACTCCCAATGCAAATGGTGCGGCAAATGCCACCGCGGTAATTCGTTTATTACTCATCATCCCTCCGAGCTAGAAGACACTTTAGCCGTTTTGCAGGTCTATGTCAAGGTCTTTACGTACAAAGCCCCTCGTTTTGCCAGCAGTGCCGCGTGGAATGTTATTTCATCGACGGTAACGGGCATCGCCCGCGCCGCCTGAGCGACAACCACGGAGAGCAAAGTTCCTTCCGGGTTCGACGCCGCCAAAATCGCGTCGAGCAGCTCGGGCCGCAAGAGCGGCAGCAGGTCGTCGTAGAATTTCAGCGTGGCGCTTCGGTTGAGCACGCGCTCCCCAAGGGCGGTGATGCTCACCATCGTCTCCTCGGGGTCGAGAACAGACGTGCCGTAGTGGCTGAGCACATGCATGAACGGCACCGGTTGCCCCAAGGTTTCTGCCTTGGAGCGTCGATCTTCCCGCGCCTGCGGAGCCTCGCGGCAAGCCTCTTCGATGCACTCATCCCAAACCTTCAGGTTCATCTTAAGCGCGCATTCCCAGGTGTAGCTTTGGGCGACGAACTCCCTAGCCTTCCGCCCAAGTTCTTCGCAATGCTCGGGATTGTGGAGGAGCACAGCCATCTTCTCCGCCAATGCCTTCGGATCGATCCACACTGTTTGGGCAATCAGCATGTGGCTGTCGATGTACGACACGGCGGGGCTGAGATCGGAAGTTCGCTGCCACGCTGGAAAGATATGCGCGGGCACCCGGTAACCAGTCTCGCCATCGCGTACGAGGTCTCGGAATCCGTCCCAATCCGACGTGACGCACGGCAAGCCGCAGGCGAAGGCTTCGAGGATCGTCTGCCCGAGGGCCTCCTGAACCGTATCGCCGGGGAACACAAAGAAGTCGGCGGCGCCGTAGTAGATCGGCCTCATTGCGAGATCGACCTGGCCCTGGATTCTGACTTGCTCCGCAATGCCGAGCGACGCGGCGTAGTCTTGAAGCATCTGCCCGTAGCCGGCGACGTTTTCGACCCCCGCGATGACCAGAATATCGCCCGGTTCGGCGATCATCGCGAACGCATCGATAAGGGGCAGCAAGTCGGCTTTGGCATGGTAGCTGAGCCGTCCCATGAACAGGGCGATTCGGGCATCTTCTGGAAGACCCATAAGCCGCCTGGAGAACCTTTGCTCTTCTTTGGTGAGGGGCACGAACTCCTCGGGATCAATCCCATGCCCTCCGACGACGATGCGGCACGGCGAACGGCCGGCGAGATATTCGAATGACCGACGGAACATCTCGGCGTGGGTCGTGCTCGGCGCCTGGATGACGTCATACAGCACCGGCTCGCATCCCGCATACCGGGCCAGACCGAGCTGGATGCTCATCGCCCCGCCCGCATGGCTGTCGCTAAACAGAGGCATCGGCCCCTGAGCGTAGCGGTCGCGAAGATAGCGGTTGCTGGGCAGCCACTCGGGATCGGTGCACCAAAATATCCTCGGCTTCCCATCCGCCCAGACCTCGGGAATCGCGTGTGCTGGGTAAATCGTCAAAGCGCCTTGGCCTCGGCGCTTGAGCGGGACAAATTCTTGGGCCGCCTTGGTCAGTGTCTTCTGATCGGCCATCACGCCCGGAGGGAAGTACATCTCGACATCGATGTCTTCGCAGCCAATGAAGTTGGCAAGCTCTTGAGCGATGACGAGGTTGGCGCCATTCAGCTCAAGGCCGCGGATGGTGGGGTCGAGATGACCCAAGTGAGAGGCGAGCACGGCGACGGTATGGCGCAAAGTTCCCCATTGTAACGGGTTTACAAAGCAAGAAGCCTGCGCATCCCTGCGCAGGCTTCTTGCGAATCGCGTGAATTAACTTAGAATCGAACGCCGGCCAAGATGCCGAACACGTCGGTGCTCAGGCCCTGCACGCTACCACTGATGCGGTAGAAAGCTTCGAGGCTAAATCGCTGGCTAAAGTTCGCGCCGAGCATGATCTTTCCACCAACGAGGTCCTTCTTTGTCGTGGTGCCGCCGCCGCCGCCGATGTCGTGGTGGTAATAGCCCACGCCGAATCCAATATAAGGCGCAAATGAGGTGGTGCCCATCGTTTCCGACTTCATCATGCTAAATCGCGCAGCTAGGAGAACGCCCCAACTCGTGAAGTGAAACCCATTACCGGTAACGGTGGTGTAGTCCACGTCGACGGACGGCGTGCCCGTCGTCATTCCGCCAAATCGCGGAAGATCGTAGCTCGCGTTGATCATCAAGCCTGTCTTGCTGACGGCGTCCTTGATCGTGCTGTTGGTCGGCCAAACAACGCCCGCGCGAACTGTGAACGGTGACCCCCCGCTTTGAGCCATGGCCATGGTGCCAAGACCCAGAGCGGCGCCTGCGGCGATAAATCCTAATGCCCTGTTATTCATGTTTGTAACACTCCGTGTGCACCGTCACTTTAACGCCTCGGCCCAGCGATGTCAAGATGCATGGGCCGCATGCATGCAATGTTGCAGCATGCATAGCAAAATCTAAGGGTCGGGAACAGCGAGCGTCGGCATCGAGTACGGCCATGAATCACACGATCATGACGTATAGCTCACCCGGACCATGCACGCCCCGCACCATGACGCCCTCGATGTCGGCGGTGCGGCTGGTGCCGGTGATCAAGACCGTGGTCTCCGCAGGCAGCTTCGCAAACGCTTCTTCCACGCTCGCGACGATATCTCGCTCTCTGACGAGAATGACGTTGACGGGCGGAGCGAGGCTAGTGAGGCGATATCTAGACTCCTTCGCCGCGACCACCAAAGTGCCGGTCTCGGCTATGGCCAAATCGGCGAGGCAGATACCCACTTCGGCGTCCCACACGCTTTCAGCGCGGGTCGCGGAGCGCGGCACAAACCGCTCGGAATCTCCATCCGCCCAGTAGCTTTGGTAGGTCAGCATGAGCGGCAACGCATCGCGCGGAATGAGCTTGCCCCCGAGAGCGGTCAGACGCTCTTCGAACACCGTCCACAACTCGCCGATCCCAATCGTTCGCAGGTATGGCTCGGCTAACCTGCCGCCGGAGCCATCCGGCAAGGAGGCGAGGATCAGGTCACGATCGGCCACGCCACCAACTCCTGAAGCTCCGTCCCTCTCGCTGCGGGAGCGTTCTCGATTCTTCCCAAGCCCTCTTCGGCGGGGAGGGCAGCTGTTCCGCCAAGGGCAGGAGCTTGAGCCCGAGGCGCCAAAGCCACGGCCGTTGCGCCCCGGCCGCATAAAGGTTCCACGGGGCGGGCTGCTCTTCGATCCCCTTTTCATTCGCTTCGTTGCGGAGGTCGAGCAGCATGCGGGGAATGGGAATCTTGACCGGACATACTTCCTCGCAAGCACCGCACAACGACGACGCCTTTGCCAGCCAGCCCATCTTTTCCACCCCCTCGAGGGCGGGCGCGAGTACTGCGCCAAGCGGACCGCTGTAGACGTGATGGTAAGCGTGGCCGCTTGCTTGCCGATAGACCGGGCACACGTTCAGGCATGCGCCACAGCGAATGCAGCGCAAAATGTCTCGATAGGGCCCATTCAGCACCCGAGTCCGGCCGTTATCGAGGAGGATCAGGTGAACCTCTTTGGGTCCGTCTTCTTCCGCCTTTCTGGGGCCGCTGATGAGGTGGACATAACTCGTGAGCTGCTGCCCGGTGGCCGAGCATCCAAGGAGTTGTAGGAAGAGGGGTAGATCGGCTTCGCGAGGAAGGATTTTCTCGAGCCCCATCACCGCGATATGCACCTCGGGCGCCGTCGTCGAGAGCCGGTTATTGCCTTCGTTCTCGATCAGCACGAGCCGGCCGGTCTCGGCGACGGCGAAGTTCACCCCGCTGATCCCAATTTTGGCTTGCTGGAAGTAGGTCCGCAAGCGCTGTCTGGCCTGCATCGCCAGTTCCTCCGGCACCTCGCTGTATGTGCCTAATCCTTCCTTGTCGAACGCCTCGGCGACCTGCCGGCGGCTCTTGTGGATGATTGGGGTGACGATGTGGCTCGGAATGTCGTGGTCGAGCTGCACGACGTACTCGCCCAGATCGGTTTCCACCGGCTGGAAGCCGTGTTCTTCGAGATAGGCGTTGAGGTGGATCTCCTCGGTCGCCATCGACTTCGCCTTGACGATCAGCCCGCCATCGGGAGCCTTCTGCCGGCAGATCTCTAGGATCTGCTCGCGGGCCGATTCCGCGTCGTTCGCCCAATGAACCTGAATGCCATTCGCCTTGCACCGTTCTTCGAGCTGCAGCAGCCGGGGCTTCAGGTTGTCGAGGACGTAAGCCTTGATCTCCGCCGCGCGTTGACGGGCGGCTTCGGGGTCGGGGAACGCATGATCGAGCGCGTCAAGGCGCGCCGTCGTCTTAAGCGCCGAAGCGCTTCGGACGCTGTCGGTTGTCGCCTTCGCCATTTGGCGCGCGAATGCCTCGACGGGAGGCGTCTTCACGCTGGGACACCCGAAGGTATCGCCGCTGCGAGGACTTCTGCGAAGTGCATGGTGCGCAGCGGAATGCCTTGCTTACCGATGAGCCCGTTCAGGTGCATCAGGCAGCCCATGTCGCCGCTGACGAGCACCTCCGCGCCAGAATCCGCCGCGTTGCGTAGCTTCTCCAAGCCGATGCCTGAGCTGACGGTTGGGTGCGTGATCGAGAACGCACCGCCAAAGCCGCAGCATTGTTCCGGCTGGGCGATGGACTCAAGCTCGACGCCGGGAATCGAGCGCAGCAGCATCTCCTGTTCATCCTTAAGGTGCAGGGCGCGCCCGTGGCAGGCGCGGTGGTAGACGAGCTTGATCGGCACCGCATCCGAGGACTCGCGCGGCCAGGAAGTGATCTTGAGCTCATGGACGAGGAACTCGGCAAGCTCCCAAACCAGCGGCGCGTCATCGGTTCCGAACAGCTGCGGATAGCCCTCGCGGATCATCGCCGCGCACGAACTGGATGGCGTGACGACCGGATTGTCCTCATGGAGCCCGAGGGATTCTTGGCAGTGCCGGGCAATAACCCGAGCCGCTGGCCAGTCGCCCGAATTGAACGGCGGCTGGCCGCAACAGGTCTGCTGTTTGGGAAAGACGACGGTGCAACCCGCGTGCTCAAGCACGCGCACCGTAGTGATGCCGACTTCGCCATAAAAGGCGTCGCATAGGCAGGTCAGCATCAGCTTGACCGTCATGCGCCTACTTTACTTGCATCTCCGCCGAGCGAGGGGCTCTTACTGCCCGCCGCCCTTGATCATCTTTAACATGCGTTCCGCGAGTTGCCTATCCTCAAGCTTCAATCCCGGAAGTTTAAGGGTTGCCTCAAGCGGAGCCACGGCATCTTCGGGCCGGGGGGGATCGGGGATGGTTACATAGACCGTGGCGATGCTCAGCAGCGCGTAGGCTTTTTTATCCGTTACCTGGCTGGTGTCCGCGGCTCTCTGAAAGTATTTGATCGCCTTCTCAACCTGGCTGGCGTTTTGGTAGTGGTCGCCGATCGCGTTGTATAGGTCGGTGATCTTGTCGGAGCTATTCGCCTTATCGAGCCTTTCCGCCTGCTTCAGCGAGGCGAGCGCCTGATCGATCTGGTAGCGGTCCGCGTAAATCTTGCCCAAGGACGCCACGGCCTCGACGTCTTTCGGATCCTGCTTGGCCCGGGCGCTGAACTTCGTCCAGTCGGCAACATCCTGCATAAAGACTTTCGAGTGCTTTACAAACTCGTCGGGTGACTCGACGCCGTCGATAATCCCCGCGACCTTCTCGTTTGAGTCGAGGAACAGCACCGTCGGGTAGTTCGTGATGTTAAATCGCTTCGCCTGATCAGCCCCATCCTTGTCAACGTCGAGCCGGACCGCGGCAAAGTTCCGCGCTAGCTTGACCACCTCGCTGTTTCGGAGGGTAAGGCGGTCAAACGGGGTGGAGAATTCATCCCAGGTTGTATAGAAGCTGATCATCAAGAGCTTGTGGCCATTCTTGGCCTGATCGAGCGCTGCCGAGTAGCTCGGCACCCACTGGATCGTCCCTTGGGCGGCGGCCAGGGCCGCGCCACAACATGCGGCGACAACGGCGATAACTCTCGATTTGATCATTTTTTGTTCTTACGTTTGCTGAACGCATCTTTAACCATGAGGTTGAACTCACGGGGCGGCAAGAACCCGAGGAATCCCGTCCACGGCTTGCCATTCGCTTCCATGAACATCAGCGCTGGTATGGATGAGACGGCGTACATCTGCGCCACCTTCGGCAATTTGTCAATATTGATCTTGACTGGAACGAACTGCCCCAGAGTCTTGATGACAGATTTATCGGGATAAGTCTGCTTCTCAAGCTGCATGCAACTGCCTCACCAATCGGCATAAAAATCGACGAAGATCGGTTTATGCAGCCGCTTCGCCAGCTTCTGCGCTTTGCCTAAATCCGTCTGCCACGGGATGCCAGTGGCGGAGGCGAAAGAAGCCGAAGCGAGCATTGCTCCGGCAAGTCCAAATTTGGTTAGCGTATTCATTTGTTCTTCTTATTGACGATTGGAGTGGCCTTGGCGATGAACTGCTTTGCGTCGAGGTAGCCGGTGATGCGGCCGATCTCCTTTCCCGAAGCATCGGTAAACAGGATGACGGGTAGGGCAGAAACGCCGTATTTTTTGGCGATCGCCTTTTGCATGTCAGTGTCCACCTTCACGGGCACCGTCTTGGCGAGAAAAATGCCGACCTGCGCGTCCGAATAGGTCGTTCGGTCCAGCTTGTGGCAGTTCGCGCACCAGACGGCGGTGAAATCGATCATCACGATCTTCTTGGCTTTCTTAGCCTGGCTCAGAGCGGCGCTATAGTCTTTGGCCCATGGCAATCCCGCGGCCGAAACCAGAGCGGTGGCCCCCAGGCAAACTCCAATCAGCAGATTTCGTAGATTCATAAGTCGTTTCCGGGCTCCGAGAAAGAGCGTCGAGCGGCGGTAACATCAACACCTCCCGATGCCAAAGTCGTTCCGCCTGTACGATACGATGACCCGCAAGGTCAAAGAACTGCAACCCATCGAGCCGGGGCACCTTCGGTTTTACTCGTGCGGACCCACCGTTTATTCCTACGCGCACGTCGGCAACTTCCGCAGCTTCCTTACTGGCGATCTGATCGTTCGCACCGCGAGGGCGATCGGCTGGCGTGTGACCTGGGTGACGAACATCACTGACGTCGGCCACCTGACCGACGACGATATCGCCGACTCGCAAGGCGAGGACAAGATGGAGCGCGCCCTGCGCAGCAAAGAAGGCGAGGGTTTTCACAATATCTGGGAGCTGTCCGAATACTACACGGAGGCTTACAAAGAGGACTGGCAGCGGCTAAACCTTACGGAGCCGGACATCCGGCCCAAGGCGACGCAGCATGTGCGCGAGCAGATTCTCGCCGCCGAAGATTTGATCGCCAAAGGCAATGCCTACGAAACCCCGACCGGTGTCTACTTCAGCGTCGCCAGCTTTCCCGATTACGGCAAGCTCAGTGGCAATACCCGCGACAAGCTGCGCGACGCCGCCCGCGACGACGTGGTGGTCGATGACAACAAGCGCGACCAGGCCGACTTTGCGATTTGGAAGAAAGACGACAAGCACCTGATGCAGTGGTATTCGCCGTTTAGCTGGGGTTTTCCGGGCTGGCATATCGAGTGCTCGGTTATGGCCCGGCGGTATCTGGGCGATACCGTCGATCTCCACAGCGGCGGCGAGGACAACATCTTTCCGCACCACGAGTGCGAGATCGCCCAGAGCGAGAGCCTGACCGGCAAGCCGCTTTCGAACCATTGGGTCCACACTCGGTTCCTGCAGGTGAACTCGGAAAAGATGTCAAAGCGGTTTGGCAACTTCTACCGCCCGCGAGACCTGTATGAGCAAGGGGTGGACCCGCTCGCGATCCGTTATGCCCTCATCTCGGGCATTTACGGCAAGCCGCTGAACTTCACCGATCAGAGCATCGTGGATGCCTCGCGCAACGTGCAGCGCTTCCATGACGCGGAAGCCGCGATAGGCGTCGCGCTTGAGGCGGCCCGCGAGGGGGTCGACGAGCTCGGAACCGAGCTCGGCGACCTGTACGGAGAGGCGCTGGACGCGATGTGCAACGATCTGAATTCGGCGGTGGCTTTGGCGAAATCGCTGGAGGGCGCGAGGCTGATCTTGCGCGAGGGAGACGGAATGACGCGGGCCTCCGCCGAGAGCGGTGCCGAGTTTCTGACGCGCATCAACGCGCTGCTTGGGATCGTGCGGCACGACAACGGCTATGGAGGGCCCACTGATTGCGCCCCTGAGCCGCTCGCCGTCGACGAAGCCCGCCTCGATGCCCTAATCGCCGAGCGGGCGGAGGCGAAGAACGAGAAAAATTTCGTCCGCGCCGACGAGATCAGGAAGGATCTCGACGCCGAGGGAATCGAACTGCGCGATACGCCCGAAGGCACCACCTGGGTGCGCAAGCCAATTTGACGAATCAAGCCGAAGGGCTGTAGCCGCCGGTCTTTAGCCGGCGCATCTCGACCTTCGAGCTGTAGCCGCCCGACGAGTCGGGGCGCATCTCCAATTCTCGCCGGCTAAAGACCGGCGGCTACCCCGAACTCCTAGCCCGAAGCTAGAACGCCATGCCCTCGTAATCGCGGATTAATCCCACGATCTTCCCAATGACCGTCGCATCCTCTTGCTGAACCTCGATCGGCGCATAGGCGGGGTTGCTCGGTAGCAGGCGGACGCCCGCCTTCTCAAAGCTAATGCGCTTGACCGTCGCCTCGTCGCCAAGCAGCACCGCGACGAGATCGCCGTGATTGGCGGTCTGCTGGGGCTTCACGACGACGAGATCGCGCGGCATGATGCCCTCGCCGCTCATCGAGTCACCCTTGACCCGGAGCAGGAAGGCGTGCTGGATGTTGCGGACCATGTCGGCGGGGACAGGAATGAGATCCTCGACATGCTCCTGGGCTTGCATGGGTGGGCCGGCGGCGATCGAGCCAAGCAGCGGCAGCATGATCGCCTTCGATTGGTTTTGATAGGCGGGGTGAACGACCTTGATGGAGCGGGGCGTGTTCGAGCGCGAAATGTAGCTCTTGCGCTCGAGCGCGTCAAGATGAACGGTCACCCCGCGCAGCGAGCCAATCTCAAACTTCTTTCCGATCTCCCGGATCGAAGGTGGATAGCCTTCTTCTCGCACATAATCTAAAATGAATTGCAGGATCATCTCCTGCCTTTTGGTCAGACCTTTGGCCATTTTCGCTCCCGCCGCTCCCTTTGTAAAAGCGTAGACGCATTATACGCGCTCTTTGTCTACATTTCAAGAGACTTTCTCTGGCGTGTGAAGCTGCGTGCCATACTCTATGGCGCGTTCAAGCACGGCAGGTGAGTTCGCTTTGTCCATCGCCCAGATCAACAAAATTTTCCAAAATAAAGGCTGCAACATCGTAGTCTCATCGATTCTCGGCATTTCCGTCATTGCCATGTTGGGCTACGGACCGAAAAGCTGCGGTGGCGCGAATACGAATAACGCAGAGGACCGACAGGGCCGTACCGTCGTGACCGCCGGTCCCCTGAAAGTGTCGTCGCTTTCGATCGATAACGTGGCCGAGCAGCAGATTCAGCAGCAGATGGCCAGTATTGCCGAGCAGTTCAAGGGCAACATGGACATGGCGCGGCAGCTGTTCGACACGCCTCAGATGCGATTCGGCAGCAAAACCCAGGCGCTCGAACGCTTCATCAACGAGGGTCTCGCGCTCAAATTGGCGCAGGCGCAGGGCATCGACCTGAGCGACGATTCGGTCAAGAAGCAGATTGTGCAGGCGGCGACGCAGTCCTACCACGACACGCTCATGCAGCAGGGCAAGCTGAAGCCAGGCGCCTCGCAGCTTGAATTTGAAACTGCCTTCAAAGATGCATCCAAGCGAAATTTCTCTGATCAGATTAAGGACATCACGACCGAGCTCGACAAGCGACTATCAGGCACCGGGAAGGAAGAAGTTGAGGCATCAGTTGTCCTTCCGATGCTCATCGAGCGGTACAAGGCCAAATTCCAGCCGACCGACGACCAGCTCAAGAAGACGTACGACACGTATACCGTCAAGCGCATCACGATCAACAGCGCCTCCGCCGCAGAAGGCGCGCCGGCGAAAGCCGAGAAGGTGCTGAAGGAGATCAAGTCCGGCCTCGCCTTCGAGCAGGCGATGCAGAAGTATTCCAACGAGCCTCCTCCGCCAGGCAAGAAGTTGGCCGACGTGACGACGGATGTAGCCGGCGCCTCGATTGCACTCGACCCTCAGTTAAAACTGTTGGAAAGCCTCAAGCCCGGCGAGGTCAGTGGGGTGGCCGAAACCACCGCTGGCACCGTGATCTATAAGCTGATCAAAAAGACGTCCACCGTCCCCAAGACTTTTGAGCAGGATAAGGCCCGCCTCCGTAACGATTACGCCCGGCAGGAAGCCCAGAAGCAGGTCGGGGAAGATATCAAGAAGCTGGATACGCCGGAGAACGTGAAGTGGGAAAGCGACGGCTACCACGTCCTGCACGATCTGGCGAGGTTGCAAGACTCGGCCAATACTGCGCCCGACAAGGATAAGCAGATGCTCGCTCTGGTCGATCGCGCGCTGAGCGCTCAGAGCGACCCAGTGGGAGCGGACGTGGCGATCTCGGTCGCCAAAGCGGCGATGGACGCGGCGTGGGCATCGGCTAGCGCCGACGCCAAGAAGACGCTGCAGCCTAAGCGCATCGAGGTCCTGACCGCCTATGCCACCCATATGCCGGATGTCCGCACGAAAATCGAGCTGGTCGATGCCCTGCTCGAAGCGAAGGACCCGCAGGCGGGCCCGGCTCTGATCGATGCCGCCCAAACGAATTCGGTCCACACCGACTCCCAGGGACAAGGCGCATGGAGCAGCATCCAAGGCGACAAGCTGAAGATGACCCACCTCGGTCTGTTGAAGCTCGAAGAGGTGAAGCAAATCGACGATCTGTTCGCCCAATGGACGAAGGATTACAAAGCTCAGCAGGCCCTCGACGCGGAGCGCGCGGCCGAGCAGAAGAAGCTCGAGCTAGAGAACACGCCTAAGGCTCCCGCGCCGAAGAAGCCTGCGCCGAAGCCAGAAGCAAAGAAGCCAGCCGGTAAGAAGTAATGGCCGGCCGGCTTGTCCTGGTGGCAACGCCGATCGGCAATCTCTCCGATCTCTCGCCCCGAGCCATCGAAGCGCTCGGGGCGTGCGATCATTGGATCGTGGAGGACACCCGCATCAGCGGCAAGCTCCAGCCGCACCTCGGCATCAAGAAGCCGATGCGCGTGTTGAACGATCACACCGGCGAGGGCCAAACCCAGCGCTACGCGGACGAGATCGCGGCGGGCTTCACGGCGGCGCTGTTGACGGACGGCGGCTCGCCGGTCATCAGCGACCCAGGAGCGATCCTCTGCGATCTCTGCCACTATCTGGGGGTATCCATCGAGGCCGTGCCCGGACCGAGCGCGGTGACTACCGCGCTCATGTTGAGCGGCTTCTTCGCCCAGCGCTTTTGCTTCCTTGGCTTTCTGGGCAAGAAGGCGGGCGCGATGCGCGGAGAACTTGCCCCTTTTGCCGAATCGCCCCTAACGCTGGTGCTTTTCGAGTCACCTTTCCGGATCGAGGCGTTGTTAAAGGTGGCAGCCGAGGCGCTGCCCGGGAGACGTTACGCGATCTGTCGCGAGATGACCAAGATGCACGAGCAGGTTTACCGGGGCCGACTCCCAGACATCCCTGTGGAAAAAGTTATGCCAAGAAAGGGCGAAATAACACTTGTTATTGAGGGTCGACGTCGCTAGTATGAATACTCAAACGCGGTGGTACAATCACGCCGCCGCCAAAGCCTCCCCGGAAGGAACTTAATCGCACATGAAGGGTCTTGTCCCCACAATTTTGCTGTTCTTGTTGACCATCGTCGCCGCCTGGGGTCAGTCGCGCGACATGTCTACTTACCGGATTCAGCAGGACGACATCCTGCGCATCCAGATCTACGGGGACCAGCAGTTTCAAAGCGTAGAAGTCCCGGTCACGCGGGACGGCAATATCAGCGCGCCGTTCGTGGGCGTGATCCGCGCCGAAGGCAAGACGACGTCCGAGCTCGAAGCGGAGCTAACCGCGGAGTATCGCAAAGTTCTGCATCTTCGCGATCCCAAGGTTTCGGTGACTTTCGCGCGAATCCGTCCGATCCGCGCCTCCGTCTCTGGAGCGGTTCTCAAGCCGGGCCAGTTCGATCTGCGCCCCGGCGACACACTCCTCACCCTCCTCAGTCAGGCTGGCGATGTCGATCCGAACCGAGCAAATCCTCGGCGGGCCATCCTCAAACGCGCCGACACGCAGGAAGTCATCCCGGTCGATCTCTTTGCCATCACCCGGTATGGCGACATGTCCCAGAACTATGAGATTCACGATGGCGACATCTTGACCGTGCCCGAGGATGCGCAGAATAAGGTCAGCATCCTGGGTTATGTGCAGCGACCTGGAAATTATCTGTATCGGGAACCCATGACGCTCGCGGATGCGATTTCTCAAGCGGGCGGCGAGATTCCGAACCGGGCGCGCATGAGCAAGATTCGCATCCTTCGGCCGAAGCCAGGCTCACCCGGTGACTATCTGATGATCCAGGCGGACTTCGTGCGCTTTGTCAACGGCGACGTATCGCAGAATATTGAGCTCGCTCGCGGCGACACCATCTTCGTGCCGCAGACGAACACGCCAAACCTGAACGAACTGGCGAACTCGATTAGCTCGCTGTTCTATATCCAACAGATTCTGCGAGGCGGCATCTTCGGTTTCAAACTCCTGCGCTAAGCCACTGGCTCGTCAATGCGCCATTCGGAACTCACCGAGGGCGCGTTGCGCAGCGTCGTGATCACGGTGCAATACTTCTGGTCGCTTAGCTCCACCGCCCGCTCGACCGCGTGTGGGTCGAGCCCAACACCGGTGACAATGTGGCGCACAATCAGCGACGTGAAGCCTCGCGGGTAGGAACCCTGCGAGGGCCGTTCGCCATCCACCTCGATTCGGTAGCCCGTGACCTTCTGCTGCTTCTTCTCAAGGATCGCCAGCACGTCGATCGCGCTGCACGCGGCGAGCGCCCCGAGGAACGCCTCGACCGGCGTCGGCCCCTTATTCGTGCCCCCGAATTCCGGGTGAGAATCCAGCACGAACCTGTTGCCCGTCGGAGGGTCCACGTCGAAGGCCATATCGCCGATCCAGTTCACGGTCACCATCGGCTGATTCTACGGCAATACGGCGAAGGTGATGCCGAACGACGGTACGTCGTAATCTGGAGTTGCGCGAGGGAACGAGCGCGAGCAAACGGATCTGACCCTGGTGTCGCTTGGTCGCGAACAGGTGTCAACTACAAGCAGAACCTTTCAGTTCGCAAGCTCACTTCCAAGATGACAGGAGCCCGCGTGGGCGGGGCAGATCCGTTGTGTTCCCTTGTGCTCGTTGTGTCCCCCATGGTTCAAAAGCTACTGAGTCATCCTGGAAGTGAGGCCGCCGAACTGAAAGGACCTGCCTGTGGTCGCCGCCCTTACGGGCAGTCGTCTCCAGTGTCAGATCCCTCGACTTCGCTCGGGATGAAAAGTCTGTCATTCCGAGGGAGATCTCAACCCAGAGGGCGAGTCGAGGAATCTGCCTGTAGTCGCCGCCTGCTCATGAACAGGCGTCTTCAGTGTCAGATCCCACGGCTTCGCTCGGGATGACAGCCGGGGCTGGGGTCTCGCTCAGGACTGCGTCAGAACAATGTTTTGCAGCTCCGCATATCGCCCGCCCCGAGCCAGCAGCTCGACGTGGGTTCCCAATTCCACGATGCGCCCGTCGTCCATCACCGCGATCTGATCTGCGTGCTGGATTGTGGTCAGCCGGTGGGCGATGATCATGGTCGTCCGGCCCTCCATCGCTCGCTCCAGCGCCTCCCGAACCAGTGATTCCGAACGCGCGTCGAGCGCAGAGGTCGCCTCGTCGAGCACGAGGATACGGGGGTCTTTGAGAAGCACGCGGGCGATCGCCACGCGTTGGCGCTGCCCCCCGGAAAGAGTGATCCCCCGCTCGCCGATCATGGTTTCGTAGCCATCCGGCATCGCGGCGACGAACTCTTCCACGTTCGCCGCCTTCGCCGCCACTTCAACTTCTTGGTCGCTGGCATCCAGCTTGCCGTAGCGGATGTTCTCGCGCACCGTCCCGTTGAAGAGGATGGTGTCCTGCGGCACCAGGCCGACGCTCTCGCGCAGTTCGCTCCGGCGGATGGTCCGCACCGGAGTCCCGCCGATCAAAATCTCGCCGCCCTGCGGCTCATAGAACCGGTACAACAGCGATGCGAGCGTCGTCTTGCCGCTTCCGCTCTGGCCCACGACGGCGGTTACGGATGCGGCGGGCAGCGACAGTGAGAGCCCCGTCAAGACGGGTGACTCGGGCACATAGGAGAACTCCACTTTCTCAAATCGCACGTCGTGCAGCGCGGGAAAGCCAACCGCGATCGGCGAGTCTGGCTCTTCCGGTGCCTCATCCAAGATCGCAAACAGTCGATCCGCCGCCCCGACCGCCCGCTGCAGCCGCGTATAGAGCTGCGCCAACGAGCCCATCGGCCCTGCGATGATCATGATCGCGGCGAAAAATGCGAACAGCGAACCGAAGGTCTGCTTGTGCTGAAGGATGTTCACCGCCCCGTACCAGATCACCCCGATCATCAGCAGGAAGAACCCCATCGACGCGACGGTCATCATCGCGGACTCCGCATAGCTCGTCTTCACGCTGAAATCGAAGACCTTGCCCAACTTCTCGTGCGCCCGGCGATCTTCGTGATCTTCTCTAGCGAAGGCTTTCACGAGCCGGATGTTGCCAAGCACCTCGGTCATAGCGCCCATTGCATCGCTCAAGGCGTCCAGCGATGCCCGGGTCAGCTTGCGCAGCCGGCGGCCGAAGATCACGAAAAACGACATGACGAGCAGCAGCATCCCCACCGAGATCAGGCATAGTTCCCAATCGATCACGAACGCAACCACGATCCCGCCGAGCAGTGTGACAGCGTTGGGCAGGATGCTCGCGATGTCGCTCGTAACCGTCTGCTGCACCATCCCCACGTCGTTGCTGAGATGCGAGGTGAGATCGCCCGATCGGGTCCTATCGAAATAGGCGACCGGTAGCCGTTCGAGGTGGCTAAAGAGCGATTCGCGCAGTTCGCGCACGATGCGGTTTCCCGTTACTGAGATCAGCACGTATTGCATGAAGCCCAGCAGTGCGGAAAACATCATGATCGCCACAATGATTAGGCCGTAACGGTTGAGCTGCGGCAGCGATCCGGTCTTGCTCACCGTGTCCACCGCGAGCCGCATAACCAGGGGGAGGCTTAGGTTCGCAAAAGAAGACGTCAGCATCAGCGCGGTGCCGACTGCAAGCTGCGCCTTGTAGGGCGCAGCCAGCATCAGCAGGCGATTCACCGACGACCAGGTGAGCTTTACAAGCCGGTCATGCTCGGGATTGGTGGGGACATATCGCTGTCGCATTCGGTGTCTTTGTTATACGCGCTCGGAACAAGTGAGCGGGTCCCAGGGACCAATGGAGTGAACTCGCATCCCAATTCGTTGAATAGATATATGGTTCAGAAAAGCCGTCGCTCCCGTCCTCCCAATAAATCAAGAGATTTGCGCTCGCCGCAACGCGCGGCGGGGCAGGGGAGATCGAACGCAGCCATGGTGACCGCCTTGAGTTTCATCGAGGTCCCGCCAACGCGGGATAAAGAAACGCTCGCGAGCGCCGTGCTGGCAGGGCTCTCTAAGACCCATAAGTCGCTCCCTAGCCGCTTCTTTTACGACACCGCCGGTTCGCAACTCTTCGAGCGCATCACCAGGCTGCCTGAGTATTACCTAACGCGCGGCGAGACGGACATTCTCCGTCGCCACGCCTCGGAGATTGTCGAGGAAGCCGGGCAGAACTTGCAGATCGTCGAGTTTGGCAGCGGCAACTCCGAGAAGACGCGGCTGCTTCTGAAAGCAGCCCTGAAGGGGCATCGACATCTTGATTACGTTCCCATCGATATATCCGCCGACTTCCTGCGGACTTCCGCCTTCGAACTGGTCGACGATCTGCCGGGCCTCGACCTCACCGCCCTCGCAGGGGATTATTTCGATGCGCTGCAGGCGCTCCCAAAGCATTCCGGCTCGCGCCTGTTCCTATTCCTCGGCAGCACGATCGGCAACTTCGATCGTGAGGAAGCCATCGAGTTTCTGATCGCGCTTCGCAAGGTGATGCGATACCAGGATCGACTCCTCGTCGGCGTCGACCTCAAGAAGCACCCGGAGATCGTCGAACTGGCCTACAATGACGCGGAGAACGTGACCGCCGCATTTAACAAGAATCTCCTCGCCCGCATCAACCGCCAGCTCTGCGGCCACTTCGATCTCGCCTCATTTCGACACGAGGCGATCTGGAATGAGCAGGACTCCCGGATCGAGATGCACCTCACCAGCCTTGTCGAGCAGGATGTTTCGATCGAAGCCCTGGGCCGCTCCTTTCACTTCGAACGGGGCGAATCGATTCACACCGAGAACAGCCACAAGTACAGCCCGGAAGCTTTCGGCGCGCTCGCCGAAGCCGGCGGCCTTCGCATCCAGCGCTGCTGGGAAGACACCAAGGGCTGGTTTACGCTGAATCTGCTCGAGCCCGCAGGCTAGACTCGGAAGATGGCGAGCCCAGCGGCGACTTCCACGCAGCGCAAAGAGCAGATCAAGCTCGCGATGACGGCGGCGCGCGAGCAAACACTTTGGCTGCTCTCGCAAGTGCCGGAGGACTTCCTTAAGAAGCGCGTCCATTCGTTCTATTCGCCGATCGGCTGGCACTTCGGCCACATTGGGAGGACGGAGGAATTCTGGATCGTCTGCGAGGCGCTCAAGCTTCCCTGCATCGACGAGCATTACACGTTCCTCTTCGGCGACCTGCCCGAGAACCCCAAGGACAACCGGGTTAATCTGCCCTCGCGGGAGGAGATTATCGAGTATTTGACTCGCGTCAGATCGGTTGTTTTCGACTTGCTCGACCGCTCCGACTTGTCCTCAACTGACCGTTTTCTCGAGGACGGCTACGCCTGGGAATTCGCCCTCCAGCACGAGTGCCAGCACCAGGAAACGATTTGCGAACTGATGCAGCTGATTGTGAAGGAGGGGTGTCGGGTAGCGGGTGGCGGGCAGACAGACCACGTACAACCCCTCCCCCCTCAGTCCGCAATACCCAACACCCAATACCTCGCCATCCCCCACAGTTCCTTCATCATGGGCAGCGACGACCTTCACGGCTACGACAACGAGAAGAGGGCTCACGAAGTGGCCATGGCGTCGTTTGAGCTTGCCTGTTGTCCGGTAACCGCTGCCGAATGGCTTGGCTTCATGGTCGATGGCGGCTATCGCCGCCCGGAGCATTGGACCTCCGAAGGATGGGATTGGCGAACCGGAGAGGAGGCCAGCATGCCCGAGTATTGGATGGAGGCGGACGGCGGCTACGTTTATCAGGGGCCGCGCGGCTTGCGGTCGATCCAACCAGACGAGCCGGTGAGTTGCATCAGTTGGTACGAGGCCGACGCCTTCGCTCGTTGGGCAGGCGCGAGGCTGCCGACGGAAGAGGAATGGGAGTGTGCCCGCCAGGGCATGGGGCAAGGATGCTTTGGCATGACGAATTGGGCGCCCGAGCCCGTTGCCTCCCACGAACCCAACGCATTCGGCCTCTACGACATGGCGGGCAACGTCTGGGAATGGACTTCGTCGGCCTTCCTTCCTTATCCAGGCTTCGAGGCATTCCCCTACGACGGCTACTCGAAGGACCACATGAAGGGGCTGCATAAGGTCTGCCGCGGCGGCTCGTGGGCCACTTCGAGCCGCATTCTGAGGTCCTCTTTCCGCAACTGGTACGTCCCGAACTACAGGCAGGGCTTCCTGGGCTTAAGGCTTGCCAAGTAGCCCGAAGGGCGGGGGTTGCAACTTCACGTCGGCTAAAGACCGGCGGCTACATCAATTCGAACCATGATCGAACTGCGCAACGCGAGCAAATTGTACGGCGAGCATCAGGCGCTCGCGCCTACGAACCTGCGCTTCGACGACTCGCGCACCACCGCGCTGATCGGCCCGAGCGGCTGCGGCAAGTCGACGATCCTGAGGCTGATCGCCGGCCTTATCGAGCCCACTGAAGGCGAGGTGTACATCGACGGCCATAAACTCACGCCGGAAAACCTGATCAAGCGCCGGCGCGGTATGGGCTACGTGATCCAGGAAGGCGGCCTCTTCCCCCACCTCACCGCCGAACAAAACGTGTGGCTGATGATGCGCCACATCGGCGAGGAGGTCAAGGATTGTGTCCGCCGGGCCAACGAGCTTGCCAAGCTGACGCAGTTTCCTGAGGAAATGCTCACGAGATACCCGGGCGAACTGAGCGGGGGGCAGCGACAGCGAGTCAGCTTAATGCGCGCTCTCGCGCTCGACCCGCCCATCCTCCTCCTCGACGAGCCCCTCGGCGCCCTCGACCCTATGGTGCGCAATGAGCTTCAAACTGAACTGAAGGACATCTTTCAGCGCCTAGAGAAAACCGTCGTGCTCGTCACTCACGACATGGCGGAGGCCGCCTTCCTAGCGGACACCATCGTGCTCCTCCGCGCCGGCGAGGTGGTGCAGAAGGGCAAGCTCGCCGACTTCCAAACCAAGCCCGCCGACCCATTCGTCACCCATTTCCTCAACGCGCAAAGGAGTCTGGTGGCGATATGATGCACGCGGGACCGTTGACCGGTTGGCTGAGGCGAACATTCCGTCACCGAGCGAACAATGGTCATCCCGAGCGAAGCCGAGGGATCGAAATGTTGCAGGCGTATAGTGGTGGCTCCGACGCCGGGCGGATAACAAGCTTTGTAATTGCTCGATCCCTCGGCTTCGCTCGGGATGACAAGTACAAGTTGGAGGCCATGCTACTGGCCTTGGCGTTCGTGACCTGCGCATCCGCCCAAACCGTCACCGTCGGCTCGAAGAAGTTCACCGAATCCTACGTGCTCGGCGAGATGGCGAGGAAGGTGATCGCCGACACCGGCCTCAAGGTCGAACACAAACAGGGAATCGGCGCCACCGGCATCGTGTGGGAAGCCCTGCGCCACGGCGACATCACGATGTATCCCGAATACACCGGGACCCTCTCGACCGAGATTCTCAAGCTTCAGGGCAAAGCCACCATGGCCGATCTTCGGCGGGAGTGCGCGAAGCTGGGCATCGGTGTGAGCGACCCACTCGGGTTCAACAACACCTACGCGCTCGTGATGAGCGACAAGAAGGCGGCTGCCCTCGGCATCGAGACCATGTCCGACCTTGCCAAGCACCCCGACTTAAACGCCGGGCCCGACCCGGAGTTCCTCGGGCGCAAAGACGGCTGGGAGCCGATGCGAGAGAAGTACGGCCTTCGCTTCGCCGATACCCGCGCAATCGATCACGGCCTCGTCTATCAGTCGGTGGCCAGAGGGGACATCGACGTCACCGACTGCTACTCGACCGACGCGCAGATCGCCACTTTCAACCTGCGGGTTCTTAAGGATGACAAGGAGTTCTTTCCCGCCTACAAGGCTGTGTTCGTCTACCAGCTCGACGCTCCCGCCAAGGCGCTTGAGGCCATTCGCAAGCTGGAGGGTCGGATCGACGAGAAGACCATGACTGGGCTCAATGCGGACGCGGAAAGGGCGAAGGACTACACGGCCGCCGCCAACAAGTTCTTCATCGAGCATCCCGAGCCGGCTGCCGCCGACAAGGGCAAGCTTCTCGAATCCGAGACGGTGGCTTCCAAGATACTGCGCCTAAGCGGCCAGCACCTCTTCCTCGTGATTGTCTCGCTGCTGATCGCGATCGTGGTGGGAATTCCGCTCGGCATTCTGGCGGCCAGGCCTGGCGTCGGCGGCGCGGTCATTCTGGGGATCGCGGGAGTCATCCAAACGATTCCCTCGCTGGCCCTGCTAGCCTTTCTGGTCCCGCTGATGGGGATATCGGTGAACACCGCCATTCTCGCGCTGTTCCTCTACAGCCTCCTGCCGATCATTCGCAATACCGCGACGGGACTGCAGAGTGTGCCGACCCCCATCCGTGAGTCCGCGGAGGCGCTGGGTCTCGAACCCGCGGCGAGGCTTCGAAAGGTGTACATGCCGATGGCCTCGCGCACCATCCTCGCCGGCATCAAGACCGCCGCCGTCATCAACGTCGGAACGGCTACTTTGGCGGCTTTGATCGGAGCCGGAGGGTTAGGCGAATTGATCATCAGCGGCATCAGCCTCGTTGATACACCCACGATCCTGCAAGGCGCGATCCCCGCCGCGATCCTCGCGCTTCTCGTCCAAGGTCTTTTTGAGCTTCTCGATCGATGGGCCGTACCGAAGGGACTCACAATAGGCAATGCCTAGCGAGAAGAAGCGCTCGATCGAAGAGCCGGTCAGCCAGCTTCGCTATGTAAATATCGTGGAGTGCGGCGAGCCGCTGGTCGATTTCATGCAGGCCAATCCGGAGCTGATTCTCGACAGGCCGCGCTTCAATTATCGACGGGAGACGCTGGCGCGAGTTTCGGTTTGCGATTTCCTCGGGCGCGCGGCTCGGGCCCTGCCGAAGGGATACAAGCTCGCTATCGTGGAGGGCTGGCGTCCCCCGCACATCCAGCGACGCATGTATGCGGCGATCTATGCCCGGTTCCAAAAGCGGTATCCCGACCGTAGCCCGCGAAGCCTCGTCCGCCTGACCAACCAGTTCACGGCGCCGATGGATCTCCGCGTCCCGCCTCCCCACACTACGGGAGGCGCCGTCGATCTAATGCTGGCGGGCTCCGACGGCGTCGTGCTCGACCACACATCGCCGTTTCGCCTCACCGACCATCGCTGCTTTCTCTTAGCGGCAAAGGGTCTGTCCGACGAGGCGCGTCGGCACCGCGATATTCTTGCCGAGGCGCTGGCAACCGGAGGGATGACCAACTATCCGAGCGAGTATTGGCACTGGACCTACGGCGAGCAAGGCTGGGCCTATCGCGGCCGGCATCCGCACGCGATCTACGGCGCGATTACCCCGCCAGGCTGGACTCCCTCGCCGGAAGACGACGTCGAGGAGCCGCTGACTTTCCTGATGGATCAGGAGTAGATGGTTTTTCAACGCAGAGGCACGGAGACGCGGAGGAACCATCAAGGCACTCTGCGTCTCTGCGCCTCAGCGTTGAAAAGCGCTGTCACCATTGCCCTCTTTGCAATGGCGACACCGTCCCAGAGCCAGCTTCGCGAGCTGCTCATCTGGGGCCAAGCCGCCGGGCCGAACGCAAAGGGACAGGAGGCGATGAACCGCGAGTTCGAGCGGCGTAATCCGAACGTCACGCTTAAGGTTCTCAGCCTCGGCCTCGATCAAAAGCTGCTCGCCGCCATTGTCGGCGGAGTCCCGCCTGACGTCGTCCTGCAAGACCGATTCACCATTGCAGAATGGGCTTCGCGGGGTGCGTTCAGGCCACTCGACGATCTCTTGGCTCGTGACTCTGACAGCCCCAACAAAGCCGACTACTATCCCGCCGCATGGAATGAATCCGCTTACCAAGGCAAGACCTACGCGATCCCCCAGGAAGCCGACGACCGGGCGCTCTACTGGAACCGCGCCTTGTTCCGGGAGCGCGGTATTGAACTGAGAGCCGCCGGGCTCGATCCAGACCGCGCACCAAAGACATGGGATGAGCTTCTGGCCTACAGCCGGGTGCTCACCCAAATGGACGCAAGAGGCAATCTAAGGATAGCCGGCTTCATGCCGAACTTCGGCAATGTGTGGCTGTACCTCTACGCCGTCCAGGCCAGCGGAGCCTTTACCACGCCTGATGGGGAGCGCGCCACCCTCGCTACCCCAGCCAATGAAAGGGCCCTGGGCTTCATGCTGCGCGGCTACGAGATTGTGGGCGGCTACGAAAAGGCGCGGGGCTTCGAGAGCGGGTTCGCCGGCTCGCAAGACAATCCCTTCTTGCGCGGCAAGCTCGCCATGATGATCGACGGCGATTGGCGGCTGAACGAAATATCGCGCTTCGCCCCCGATTTGGATTTCGCCGTCGCACCACCGCCCATGCCCGAGGCTGGCCAGGCTCCCACCACCTGGTCAGGCGGGCACGCGCTGGCGATTCCAACCGGCGCGCGCAACTTGCACGACGCGTGGGAATACATCAAGTTCATATCGAGCGCGCAGGGCAAGCTGATCGAGGCTCGCGCGCAAGCCCGGTTTGAATGGTCGTTGGGGCGGCAGTTCATCCCCAAGATGTGGGCGAACCGTCAAGCGACGGAGGGCATTTTCTCCGAGTTCCAGCCCCAGAACGCGAGATATGCCGAAGCCCTTCACATCCATCGTGAGCTGCTGGCCACTGCGCGCACCCGGCCGATCTCGCCGGTGGGGAAGCTGCTCTGGGATGAGCATGCACGGGCCATGGATGCCGCGCTGTACGGCAAGCTCTCGCCGCATGAGGCGCTCGCGCGGGCCGACGCGGTGGTGCAGCACCGCCTCGACGAGCGAAAGCAAATCAACCGTCTTCCGCTAGCCGATGCCAGTCCAATTCTCGTTGCGATGGCAGCGATAATCGCCGTCGTGTTTCTCGCCAGAAAGCAGAAGCTGAACCCCTTGTCCCACGCCGAATCCCGCTGGGCCTTTGCCTTCCTAACCCCGTGGATTATCGGTTTTCTCGCGCTAACGCTCGGGCCGATGCTCGTGTCGCTCTACTGGAGCTTTACCGCCTATTCGGTTCTCGATCAGCCCCGATGGACGGGCCTGGCGAATTACCGGGAAATGGTAGGTGCCGATGGGCCGATAATGTACAAGGCGTTCTTCAACACCGCTTATGTAGCGGGATTCGGCGTCCCCCTCGCCATCGCCACCAGCATTTCGATCGCGATGCTCCTCAACCTGCCGGTGAAGGGGCTGCGCTTCTATCGCACCGCCTTCTTCATGCCCGCAGTTGTCTCCGCGCTTGCAAGCGCAATGCTGTGGGGTTGGATACTCATGCCTGATCCGAGCCTCGGCCTCCTCAATGGACTCTGGAGCGAAACCCTCACCAAATGGATCGGCGCGCCCCCACCCGGTTGGATGGCGAGTGAATCGTGGGCGAAGCACACGCTGATCATCATCGGAATGTGGAGCGCGGGCGGCGGGATTCTGTTCTGGCTCGCTGGTCTGAAAGGCATCCCGCGACAGCTTTACGAGCAGGCCGCGACCGACGGCGCAAGCGCTTGGCAGCAGTTCCGCCGCATCACCATTCCCAGGCTGACACCGATGATTTTCTTCGCGTCCGTGGTCGGATTCATCGGAGCCTTGCAGGAGTTCGACCGCGTGTACGTGCTCAAAGGCAACGAGGGACCGATTGGCCCCGCCGACGCCCTCCTCACCCCTTCGTATCGGCTCTTCGACGTCGGCTATGGCCAGTTTCGCCTCGGCTACGCGAGCGCGATCGCCTGGACCGTCTTTCTCTTGGTCCTCCTCGTGACCGCCGCGCAGTTCTGGATCGCCCCTCGGTGGGTCAGTTACGACTCTGACTAAAGAGACCACGAAATCCGGGAACGCGGCTCTCCCTTTTGCGTCACAAGAAGGAGGCTACGCCTCTGGCGCGCCGGAACTGAACGAAGGAGAGCGAATAGATGGACAATTTCAAGGACGCATTCGAAGACCTGATCAAAGACATGTACAACGCCGAAAAGCAGCTCATCAAGGCCCTGCCCAAGATGGCGAAAGCGGCTCAGAGTGAGCAGCTAAAAGCTGGCTTTACCGAGCATCTCGCTCAGACCGAAGAGCATGCGCGACGCCTGGAGCAGGTCGCCGAGACGTGCGGCTTCAAGCCGACCGGCAAGGTGTGCCCCGCGATGAAGGGCCTCGTCGAGGAAGCCGACGAGCACATCAAAGAAGGCAAGCCGAGCCCTCTGAAGGACGCCGTCCTGATCGCCGCCGCCCAGAAGGTGGAGCACTACGAGATGGCCAACTACGGAACCGCCCGCGCCTGGGCCGAGTTGATCAGCCAACCGAAGTGCGCTCAGCTTCTCCAGGAAACCCTGCGTGAGGAAGAGATGGCCGACGAAAAGCTCAATATGCTTGCCGAAGGCGGAATCAACCAACAGGCGTGCAAGACCGTGATTTCGCAAACGGCGAAGCGCAAGACAGCCGAGGGCCGTGGCAGCGCACGAAGCAAGCCGGCGGCGACTCGAGCCCGAAGCAAAGCAGCCGCCGCACGCTGATCCCGGAGGGTTTAGAAAACCGCGCGTTGTTGTCATCCTGGAACTGCGCGAGGCACGAGCGCGAGGAAGGATCTGATACTGGGAACGCTCGCTTCGTAGGTTGCCGCGCTCCTACAGGTAGGTCCTTTCAGTTCGCAGGCTAACTTCCAGGATGACAAGGGACGGCTTGTCATCCTGGAACCGCGCGATGCACGAGCGCGAGTGAAAGGATCTGAAACTGGGGGCCTTTCGCTAGTTGGTAAGGGGCAATTACCGGTAGATCCTTTCTGTTCGTAGGCTCACTTCCAGGATGACAAGGGACGGTTGGTCATCCTGGAACTGCGTGAGGAACGAGCGCGAGTGAAAGGATCTGACACTGAAGCTGCTTGCTTGTTCGCGGGAGGCGCCTGCAGGTAGATCCTTTCGGTTCGCCAGCTCACTTTTAGAGACCACGCGATAGATTTCGGCCCGCTGCAGCGACTGATACACCGAATCAACGCTACGATTGGGAGGCGCGGTTGGGAATTAGTGTAGAAGTGGCAACGGGGACCGAACCCGAGACGAGGGAGCCCAGGCTCAATGTGGTCGAAGAGTACGTCGAGCGCGCGGCAACCCCGCAACAGCTCGTCGAGCTCTTCAGCGACGTCGTGTGGAAGTTCGTCTCCTCCCAGATATCCCGGCGCGAAGACGCCGAGGATATCGTGATGGAGGTCTTCGCCGCCGCCGTGGGCAACTTTGAACGAGTCGCCCGGGCGGGCGATCAGCGACTCTGGCTCCTTTGCATCGCAAGGCGCAAAGTGGCCGGCGCTCTGCGGTTGCGATACCGCCGGGCCGAGCACCCTCTGGACGATGCGCATCCGGCTGGTCAGTCCACCGAGATTCAGGCCGAAGTCCGCGCCGCCGTGAGGTCCCTGCCCCCCGCCCATGCCGAGGCATTGGTTCTCAAATACGTGAATGGATTGAGCACCAAAGAGGTGTCGCGGGTGATGCGTAAATCGCTTCCCGCCACCAACAGTCTGTTGCAGCGAGCCCGAGGCACGCTGCGCGACGCGATGGGCCCAGCCTTCATCTCAACAGGAGCAACGAAATGAATCACGAGGATAACGAGATCAAACAGGCAATGGCGCATCTCAGCGAGGAAACGCCAATCGAGCTGAAATCCAAGCTGCGAATGATGGCCACGACGGCAACTGTGCGCCGGCACTCGCCCTGGCCGGCCCGGCTCGCGATGGCCGGAGTCGCCGTCGCCGCGATCGCCGTCGTCGGTATCTCGATGATGCCCCAGCCGGCTTCCGCCAAGACCTTCGCCAAGGTCGTCCAGGCCACCCGCGACGCGCGCTCCTTCTCCTTCACTATCGACAGTTTCGATGCGGCGAAGAGCGGGCGCGTCACTATCGCCTTCCAGGATGGCAGGTTCGGCCTGCGCACCGACGACAAGATGGTGATGCAGATCGACGGGACGAACATGAAGTTCTACAACCCCGAGAAGAACGAGCTCGTCATCATGAAACTCGGCGGCTTCATCGATGCGAAGATGATCGCCGGAGAGATCGACAAGGGCCTCAAGCAGGGCCTCGCCGAGATGGACCTCAAGAAGATGATGGAGGACTACGCGAAGCAGTACGGCAAGGAGAACATCTCCGTCGGCCCGATCCTGCAGCGCTACGGGCGCAGCGAATACGAGATCACGATGGTCAAGCCCGGCGAAGACCGCGTTCACCTCACCGTCGACGCCGATACCGACCTGCCCACGCACATCGAGGCTGAGAAGCTCGTGAGCGGCGACTGGAAGCGGGCGATGAGTATGAGTCTGCAGTTTGGCGGCAACATCGACCCGCAACTGCTCGATCCCCAGTTCCCAGCGGGAGCGAAGATCACCGAGCTCGACCTCGGCGGCCGCGCCGGCGGGGGGGGGAAGGCAAACCGCGGGGGCCACAGAGTCGGCGAGGACCAGGATAAGGTCGGCGGAAAGATAGGCCGCAATTTAGACCGTCGAGGCA
>JBBREM010000029.1:0-25855 GCA_038202925.1 Fimbriimonadales bacterium
CATACTCGCGGCGGCAAATGAGGTCATCAAGAAGAACCGTGGCCGGGCGAACAAGGTGCTTTGGACGGAAAACCTCGACGGAGCGCTGATTACCGTGACCCAGGCGGGAACCGAGCAGGACGAAGGGATGCTCGTCGCGGACGCGATCCTGAAAGAGGTCCGAACTGGCAGGCGGAACTACGGAGCGTTTGCCATTCTGTACCGCACGAACGCGCAGAGCCGCGTGATGGAAGAAGCCTTCCTCACGATGCGCATCCCGCACGTGCTGATCGGCGGCCAGCGGTTCTACGAGCGCAAGGAGGTCAAGGACGTGCTGTCCTACTTGCGGCTCACCTTGAATCCCAGGGACGATGCCTCGGTCCGCCGCATCGTCAACGTGCCGACGCGGGGCGTGGGCAGCACCGCGATGGGGGCCATAGAGAAGTGGGCTGCAGATCGATCGCTGAACCTGTGGAATGCGCTGAAGGACGAGGAGGTGCTCGGCTCGGTGCAGAAGAAGACGGCGAACGGCCTTCGCTCGTTTGTCGCGGCGATCGAAGAAGGACGTGAGCTGGCTGGGCTGGGCGGTTTTATGGAGCTGGCTCCGAAGCGGCTTGCGGCGTTGCTTGATGGAGGTGAGGGTGGCGAGCAGGAGATCGCATCATCTCCATCACCCCAGTCACCTCCATCACCCGATTCAGGGCCAGAGGCGGCGGTATCGCCGATCCTTCGCTCGCTCCTAGGCACCTCCGGCTATGTCGACATGCTAAAGGCGGAGAACTCCGAGGAGGCGCTGAGCCGGTTGGAGAATCTGCAGGAGCTGCTCAACGTGACCGCTGAGTACGATGCGACGGCCGAGGAGCCTTCGCTTAGCGGCTTTCTCGAAAGCGTGTCGCTGGTTGCCGACGTCGACAACTTGGCGGAAGGCGGAGAAGCCGTTACGCTCATGACGCTGCACTCGGCCAAGGGCCTGGAGTTCCCGGTCGTCTTCCTCGTCGGCATGGAGGAGGGCGTTTTTCCCCACTCCCGCTCCCTGAACAACGACACCGAGCTGGAAGAAGAGCGGCGGCTTTGCTACGTCGGCATGACCCGCGCACGCGAGGAGCTTCACCTATGCCACGCGCACCGGCGCTCGCTTTATGGCCAGCCCAGCTTCAACCGCCCCTCGCGCTTCCTGGAAGACATTCCGCCGAACCTGCTCGATACGATCAACTACTCGCGCTTCGCTCAACCGATTCGCCAGGTCGAGCAGCAGCGCACTGGCAGCTACGCGGTGACCGAGGCGCGCCAGTCGGTCGTGGGCTCGGCCGGGCTCAAGAAGCCCGATTGGGTGCCGCCGTTCTCGATCGGCGACCGGGTGCAGCATGCCAAGTTCGGCATCGGAGTCGTCGTCTCGTGCAATCCGGTACGGGACGATGCGGAGATCACCGTCGCCTTCCCAGGCGTGATCGGAGTGAAGAAGCTGGCGCAGAAGTTTGCCAAGCTAGTCAAAGTGTAGGGATTGTGGATTGTGGATCGGGGATTGGGGATGTGAAAAATTCGTCTTGGAATGGTAGACGATCTGCCGGATCGATTCAGCATCAGATACTAGCGAAGGCTTATCGGCTCTTCCTCGCCTCCACAATCGCCAATCCATAACCCCCAATCCACAATCCCAGACCGTCTACAGAATGTTCGTGAATACCGCCCGAATTGTTTGCTCGCTCGCCAGCGCCCTCGCGCTGGGCGCGGCTGGGTGCCGGGGTGGGGGTGGATCGGACCTCATGCCGATGGAGTTGGGGAAGGCTCAGACCTACGTCGTCAAAGCCGGATTTGAGACCTATGTCGAGCCGATCAAGGTGACTCGCGAACTGAGCGTGGCCAACACAAAGGGGTACGAGCTTGTGGGCAGTCTGGGCGTCTCGCGGCTCGCATGGGTGGGCGATGCACTCGTTGCCGAGAAGCTGATCAACACGCAATTCGTCCCTCCGCTGCCGCTGCTGTACAAAGCCGATGAGACGCACGAGAGGCCCTGGAAGGGAAGGGTGGTCTTCGCTGATCGCGGCTCCGTCGCGAGCGCTACCCAAAGCCAAACCCCTGATGACGACCTAGGCTTTGGAGGCAAGAAGATCCACTGCACGCGCTCCGTCGTGACGCTGAAAACCGCCACGCGCCAGATCGAGCTGATCACCTGGTTTTCCCAGGGGCTCGGGATTGTCCAGCAGGAACAGCGCACGGATGGGACACTATTAGTGAAGCTGACGCTTCTTGATGACAAGTAGCGACAGTCAAACAGAGACTTAATGGAACCCCTCGCCCTCTCCGGCCCCAAGCCAATCGGCCTAAAAGACATCCGCAACGACGCCAAGGTTCGAAAGCTGATCGAAGGCGCGAACGAGGTGATGAAGGCGATGGGCTATACCGAGCACGGCCACCGGCATGTCGGCGTCGTCTCCAGCATTACACGATACATTCTCGAGAACCTCGGCGTGCCGCCGCGAGAGAACGAGTTGGGGCAGATCGCCGCTTATCTTCACGACATCGGCAACGTCATCAACCGCATCGACCACCCGATCTCCGGCGCGAATATCGCCTACTCGATCCTGAATGAGATGGGAATGGACGCGGACGAGATTGCGCCGATCTTAGGCTCGATCGGTAATCACGAAGAACTGGTCGGCATACCGATCTCCAACATGTCCGCCGCGCTGATCATCGCGGACAAGAGCGACGTGCACTTCAGCCGTGTGCAGAATCCGATTATCGAGAGCTTCGACATCCACGACCGGGTGAATTACGCCGTCCAACGCAGCCGCGTCGAGATGGATAACGAGAAGCAGACCATTGAGCTGACGCTAGAGATCGACACCAAGCAGGCGACGGTGATGGAGTACTTCGAAATCTTCCTCAGCCGCATGGTGATGTGCCGTAAAGCAGCCGAAGTGATCGGCTACAAGTTCGGATTGAGCGTCAACGGCACGTACCTAGAGTAAAGCTAACTCTTGTTGCGGATGTGGAGCAGATCGCCGTCCTGGATGACGTGCTCCTTGCCCTGCAGGCTCATCTTCCCGGCGGAATACGCCGCGTCAAGCGAGCCGGCAGTTTTGTAATCCTCGTAACTCACCACTTCCGCGCGGATAAAGCCCTTCGCGATGTCGTTGTGGATCGTGCCCGCCGCCTTCAGCGCGCTCGAACCACGCCGCAAAGGCCAGGCTCGGGTTTCGTTCTCGCCGGCGGTGAAGAAAGTGATCAGGCCCATCGCATCGTAGACGGCACGGATGACCTTCGCGCTCGCTGGCTCCGTAAGGCCCATCGAGGCGAGGAATTCGGGCTGGTCGGCGGGGTCGAGCTGGGCGATCTCTTCCTCGATCGTCGCGCTGATTGCGAACGCGGGGGTGCCTTCGGCGGTCCACTTGGCGAGCTTCGACGCGAGCTTCTCGGGCGGGATGGCGGCGTCAGCCTCTCCCACGTTGGCCACCACGACAACCGGCTTGGCGCTTAAGAATTGGTAGCTGCGCACAGTCCCTTCCTCATCCTCGGTGAGCGTAAGACCGCGTATCGGCGTGCCGTTTTCAAGCTCGGCCTTGAACCGCTCCAAGGCCTGCTTGTCCATGTAGTCGGGCGAACCCGACGTCTTCACGGTCGGCGACTTCAGCAGCCGCTCCAGCCGGTTTTCGATAATGCCCAAGTCGGCGATGACCAGTTCTGTGTCGATCGCCTCGGCGTCTCGCAGGGGATCGATGATCTCGTGATGGTGCATCACCGTAGGGCTCTCGAAGCCGCGCACGACGGCGAGCAGAAGATCAGCCTTCTTAGCCGAGTCGATCAGCCGCACCGAGAGCGCCCGGCCCTGCGCCGCAAGCGGCTCCAGGTCGTCCTGAAAGATCACCGTCGCTGGCGTCTGCTTCTTGGGCTTGACCTGGTTGACGATAAAATCGAATCGGTCATCCGGCACCGGCACGGCGGTGACATCGCCTTTCGCCAAGCCCAGGGCGGCGGCGCGGTAGAGGGTGCTTCGCCCGCTTTGGGCATATCCGAGGAGGGCGACTTTCATTTAGGTTGGGCGGTCTGGTAGTCGACCCTTACGTTGCGCGGGCCAAGCTGTGCGGGAAGAATCCAGAAAGCATAGATGGCCACGATGAGCGCGAGGACGAGGATCCACGTGCGCGATTTCTTCGGCGTCGGCTTATCAAGCTTGCTCACGAACGATGATTATGACGTAGCCGGGACTGCCGGCTCTAGCGCAGCGCTCACAAAGCGTCGATGCGTTTGGCCAGTTCGAAGTCGTAGGGCGAGATGCCGCCGACGTCGTGCGTATTGACCGCCACGGAGACCTTGCCGTAGCTGATCGTGAGGTCGGGATGGTGGTTCAGCTTATCGGCCACATATCCAACCGCCGAGCCAAAGACAACACCGTCCTTGTAAGTCTTGAATGAGTAGGTCTTGGCCAGCTTCCCGCCCTGAATCACCCAGCCATCGGCACCCTTGAGCCGGCTCTCGATCTCCTGGTCGCTCAGCTTCACGTACGCGAGGTCTGACATGACTATAGGTTACCGTTCGCAGAACCGCCTGATTTCGCCCCGAATCCCCCTCGATTCGCGATTCAACCCTGCAAAACTACCGGCAACGCGCCGACAACTCTTATGGAAGCGCCCATGGCGCATCCGAACCTAAGGAGCAGAGCGCGAGAATGTCCTCCGAAAAGCGGAATAAAGCCGAGCAAGCCGTAAGCATCAGCGTGGCGGCGAGCATTACCGGCGTGGAAGTCCATACTCTCCGCTATTGGGAGCGTGAATTCGACATGTTCCTCAATCCTGAGCGCACCGAAGGTGGGCAGCGGCGATACCGGCCGCAGGATATCCAGACCGTCTTCACGATCAAGCGCCTTCTCCGGGACGAGATGTTCAGCATCGCCGGCGCTCGCCGCCATCTTGCCAAGGTTCTCGACATCGACAAGGCTGCTTAAGCGATGCTCGATCCCAGGCTCGAGGAAGCGGTTCGCGAACGGCCAACCGATGCGGTTAGCTGGTTCAACCTCTCCAACGCCTATTTGGCGGCAGAGAGCTGGTCCGAAGCCGAGCACGCGTCGCGCATGAGCTGCAAGCACATGCCCTACGGAGCCGATTACGGCGCGCTCAACTACCAAATTCTTGCCATCGCGCTTGCCATGCAGCACCGAGACGTCGACGCCCTCAAGGCGTGCAACGAAGCTGAGCTGTTAGGCTACGGCGGGCTCTTCATCGAATTCGAGCGGGCAAGCATTCTATTTCGTCTGCGCAATCTCGTGAAGGCCCTGCCGGCGGCCAACCGATGCTGCGCGGCCGACTGGTCGGCGAGCACGACCGGCGACCGCAGCATTTTCGATTCCAAGCGCTGGATCTTACGTGGCCAGATTCTCGCTTCGCTCGGCCGGTTCGACGATGCGCTTGCCGACTTCGCGCGCACTCCGCATCCTGTCGCCCTTTTGTCGAAAGCCACGACGCTGGAAGAGGCGGGAATGCCCGCCGAGGCATTGGAAGCGTTTCTCGCTGCCAAGGAGCAGCCGGAAGTTCGGTTCGGGTCGCTAAAAGGCGCGGGACGGACCTGCATCACGCTGGGCCTGCCCAAGCAGGCGGCGGATTTTTATAAGCAGGCACTCGGGGTATCGCCCGGAGATCAAGAGGCGTGTTTAGGCTGGGTGCAGGCGTGCGACCTGTGGGGGCATTTTCCGAGCATCATCGAGGCCTACGCTGCTTTCTCCGCCATCGCCGACCCTTCTGCCGACGTGCTCGTGAATTGGGGCCGGGCGCTTGAGATGGCCGGTGATTTCGAAGGGGCGCTGGCGAAGTACACGAGCGCGATCGAGTCCGATCCGGGCTGCGCATTCGGCTATTTCAGCGCGGGCGATCTACTTTACAAGTCGACACAGTACGCCGATGCGGCACACATGTATAAGACGGGCCTGAAACACGATCCACGGGACGCGAAGGTGTGGTTCGCGCTCGGCAATTCGTTTGAGAAGCTTGGAATCGCAGATGCCGCGAAGACGAGCTACGAGCAGGCGCTTACGCTCGATCCAAAGCACGAGGGCGCGCTGCATCACCTTCAGATTGCCGCCTAGCCGAGGTGAATACAGTGGAGCTGGCCTGTAAGCCGGATTCTGTATTTGTGTGGCGATTTATCTACGCGGCCAACCCGGAGAGTCGGCGAGCAGCGTCATCCCCTCCCTATTTGGCCTTGCTTCGAACGGGGTTTGCCCCCGCGCGCCTTACAGCGCAACGGCGTGAGCTCTTACCTCACGATTTCACCCTTACCCCCGGGGAGGGTATTGGGTATTGGGTATTGGTATGGAAGTATGGAGAATGGAGTATGCAGAATTTCATCCTCGATACCCAATACCCAACACCCCAATACCCAATACCCCAGCACCCAACACCCAATACCCCCGCCCGAAGGGCGGTTTGTTTCTGTGGCACTTTCCGTCGGATCGCTCCGCCCCGACTTGCCTCCGAGGAGACTTATCGGGCGTTCTGCTCTGTGAAGTCCGGACTTTCCTCTCCCCGACAAGTCGGGGAGCCGCCACCCGGCCAACTCCGCTTCTATTGTACGCGGTTGGTGGCGCGAGACCCGTCGTCAGATCTGTTACAAGGATGATGTATATACTTCTTATGTGCGTTGGATCGATAAGGCTGGGTGTGCTACTTGTGGCCGCCGTCGTCGTGAATATTGGGGCGGCGCTCGCGGATCCGTCGGCTTCAGTAGAGCAGCCCCTGTATTTCTCGGGAACGAACGCCCGCGCAATTGGCTACACGAACAAAATGTATAAGAGCACCGCCTCTATGTCGCTCACTCTGCAGGGCGGAGGCGTACCAGAAACCCAAGTCGCAGTCTTTCAGGGTGGCGGCTCAGGCGATTTGTGATCACCCGCCAACAAAACCGGCCCGAGGCCGTTGATCTTGAGCGTCCCAAAGGCGATCGTGGCGATGTTCGACAGTTCGCACTTCCCAGATGGAACCAATGTGACCGAGAATTTTACGTCACGTACACGGACGGAACATCCGAAACTGCTTCTGCGAGTATCGTCGTCAAGAACCGCGCGACCATTTATGGCAGGTACGACATGGACGTCGACCCGCTGGTTTGGAACGCCGAGGCAGATCCCGCCGCTTGGGATACCCAGGAATCCTACGACAACCTCGCATCCGTGCCGCTTGTTGTGTATCCGACGCTCCTGGGCATGAACTACGGTCGCGTTTATGGCAGCCCGAAGACAAGCTTAGCCTGGACAGCGGCTGACCTGCTCCCGGATACTCAGTTCTGTAACGTCTTATACGTTCACTCGCACGGCACCCGGCAGGCCATTTGGTCTGACTCAAACGATGGCCACCGGTCGGGCCAGTATCCGAACGCGCCGCCGCCAATCGGACCAGAGTTAATTTGGCCAACCGGATATGCCAATAGCTTCGACTGGGAAATCGATGTTCCGATCTAAATCTGAGGCGAAGACATATCTTATTCGTTTGGCTAGAGGTCTTGGCGTCCCCACAGACGCTGAGATTGACCAGTTCGTGTACATGACAAAAGCAAACGCGCATTCGGCAGAGCAAGTGGGCCGTTATGGAATTTCATTCAAGAAGGGAAATGTGAGCTTAGGCTCAATTTCGTGTGACATCCAGGACGGTGTCCCGTTGACCGTCGTATTACGTCGTTAACATCTCAAGTGTGTTCGCTTGCTCGGGGGCAGTCGACACACGCCACGAGCCCCGTCTCCTTTTCGTTTTCCTAGAGGAACACACGGCCGCGCTGCTCCAGTAACATAGGGGACGACGAGGAGCGGATGCAAGCCGAACTGAATTCTGACGTCGCCCTGTCGGCGGCGAACGCGCTCCTTGCGCATCTGCGATCCCACCCCGAGGCGGCGCGCGAGTCGGCGCGCGAGCTTGGCGCGATGTTCGGGCTCGACGAGCCATTCGTCCAGCAGGTGCTGGAAAACGTCCGCGCCACGCGTCGGCCGGAGCCCGCCTCAGCCCCACGCCGGAGTCGGACCGCCTCCATCAGCGAAGCGGTCGCCAACCTGGCGCGAGCCGTAACGAACCGGCCGATGATCTTCGTGATGGTGACGTTCCTCGCGATGTATGCGGTCGTCGGGTTCACGCCAACGATCTTCAAGACTCACGGCTCGGCGAACCTGAACGTCGGCAGCAAGACCTCGGCATCGATGTCGGAGAACATGGTGGTCGCGCTGATCATCATGGCGGTGTCGATCGTGGGCACCCTCGGCCTGCACATGGCGGTCTACTTCCGCCATCGTCGCGCCCGGTATGCGGCGTACGGCGGCGCATTCCTTTGGCTGTCATTGTCGGCGCTGATCGGGGTTACCGTGATCATGAGCCCTCAGGGCGTGGCAAGCGCCGGGCCGATTGCGGGCGTGCTCTTCGCGAGCATGGGCATGTTCTTTCTCGGCCTGCTGTACGCGGGGTTCGGCTCGCTTTCCGCGCTGTTCGGCGCGTGGGTGCGCATTCGCAGGCAGGAGAAGGACGAGGAGCGCATGAGCCGGCAGGACTTGCTCGAGCGCTATTTCGAGCTCCAGACGCGGCTGCAGAGCACCGCCTACCCGAGAACCGGCCAGTCGGGCCCGGCGTTTTTGTCACTGCCGGTGATCACGTTTTATCGAAAGCACCAGTTTCTTGCCAACGCGGCCATCGGGTTCGTCTTGTCGACGCTGTCGGTATTCGGCACCGCCGCCAGCGGGTTAGACCCGGTGACCGGCCCCCGTGAACTCAATCTTTGGCTCTTCGGGATCATGCTGCTCGCCTTCGTTGGCTTCCTGTTCCACATCTTCCAGGGGTATCTCTCGCGCAGCGCATGGCGGGCGGCGTTCGGCGCGTTGTGCATCTCGGGCGGCGGCCTGCTCGCGCGTTTCCTCGTCGCCTGGTTCCTCCCCTCCGCAGCTCCCGAATGGATGAGCGTGCTCAATCCGCAAGTCCTGCTTGGGCAAGGGTTCGACATCGCCTTCATGGTCGCCGTCTCATGCGCGGGGTATCTCGCCGGCATGGTGCAGAATCGCGCCCTCAAGGAGCGCAATCTGCAGCGCAACGATCAGGCGACGCTGCTCGGCGAGATGGTTCGCATCCAGTGGAAGCTCTCCAACGAAGCGGGCGCGGTGTGCGTGATGGTCATCGATGCGGCGCGAAGCTCGGAGATGAAAACGGACGCAGATCCGCTGCTCGTCGAATATATGTTTCGCGAATATCAGGAATGGATCGCCACCATCAGCCACAAATTCGGCGGCCGCATCCACTCGACCGGCGGCGATGGCGCGATCGTCGCGTTCAACACCAGCGCCGAGGCGCTGAGCGCCGCCCGCGCCATGCAGACCGACATCTTCCTCTTCAACAAGGACGTGAATCGGCTCTCCATGCCCTTCCGCCTGCGCATCGGGCTGCACACCGGCGAGGTGGCGGGGAATATCGGGCAGGTGCAGTTCACCGAGGTCATCGATATCGCCGCCCACGTCGAGGGGCAGTGCCCAATTGGCTCGATCGCCGTCAGCGACGCGGTCGCCACCCGGCTGCCGGATGAGGAGTTCATCGATTTGGGCCGCGTGGTCGACGGCTATCGTGTGCTGATGGCGCGGGCCGACGCGGAAAATTGAACGTCGTCGATCTCGGGCGGCTGACCTACGACGCCGCCTACCGCGCGCAGCTCGAGGTCGCCGAGGAAGTCAAGCAAGGTGCCCCTCACACCCTCCTACTCGTCGAGCACGACCCGGTGCTCACCCTCGGCGCGAGCTTCCACCCGGAGAACCTCCTCCTGCCCGTCGACGAGTACCCCGCGCGCGGCATCGAGGTCGTGACGACTGACCGCGGCGGAGATGTCACCTTCCACGGCCCCGGCCAACTCGTGATCTATCCGATCTTCGACGTCGCGAAGCTCGGCAAAGACCTCCACAAGTGGCTGCGCGAGATGGAGCAGACGATGATCGAGCTGCTCGCGAGCCTCGGCCTGGAAGGCGAGCGATTCCCCCCGCACACCGGCGTCTGGTTGAACGGCGCGAAGGTCGCGGCGATCGGGATCAAGGTCAGCCGCTGGGTCTCCCTGCACGGCATCGCCCTCAACTGCGACAACGATCTCGCCCCGTTCGAGACGATCATTCCTTGCGGAATAAAGGGCTACGGCGTCACTTCTCTTTCCCAAGAGCTGGGCCGGCGGATTACTATTGAAGAGGCCAAGCCGCTCGCAATTTCCGCCTTCGAGCGTGTCTTTGGCATTTCGCTCGCGTCTCCGGAATTGAAAGAGCTCACGGATGAAGCCCATCAAGACACGCCGACTCAAGCATTACCCTGACGTCGCCGGGCTGGACGAGGCTGGGCGGGGGCCGCTGGCGGGGCCGGTCGTGGCCGCCGCCGTCATCCTCCCTAAAGGCTTCCGCTGCGCCGGCATCGACGATTCCAAGAAGCTCGACGCCAAAAGGCGCGAGGAGATGGAACAGCGCATCCGCGCCAAGGCCATCTTCGCCGTCGCCATCGCCGACGTGGACGAGATCGACCGCATCAACATCCTGTGGGCCTCGATGGCGGCGATGCGCCGCGCCTACGAGCAGCTTGAGTGCGAGGCCGCGATCTTCGTCGACGGCCACATCATCCCGCCCGGGCTGATCGGCACCGCCGTGATCGATGGCGACGCGAAGATCGCCTGCATCGCCGCCGCCTCCATCCTCGCCAAGACCGAGCGCGACCGCATCATGACGCGCTACGCTCTGGAGTACCCCGGCTACGGCTTCGAGCGGCACTTCGGCTACTCCACGCCCGAGCATTTCCGCGCCCTCGAGAAGTTCGGCCCCTGCGCCATCCACCGCCGCTCCTTCGCCCCCTGCCGAATCAACGATCAGCTATGCCTAACCTTCGAAGAGCTGGCGCGGTAGCGGAGGATCAGGCCGCCGGGTATCTGCTCGCGCAGGGCTACACCCTCGTGACCCGCCGTTGGTCCGCGCGCGGCGGAGAGCTGGATCTGGTCGCGATGGAGGGCGAGACGCTGGTGTTCGTCGAGGTCAAGCAGCGCAGCGGCCGCTGGTCCTCGCCGGAGGAGGCGATCTCGCAGATCAAAGTCCAGCGCTTCCTCGTCGCAGTGGAGCAGTATCTGATCCAAACGTGCCAGCTCGGCCGCCCGATTCGCTTCGACGTCATAGCCATCGACCCCACCGGCCTCCGCCACTACCCGGACGCCTTTCGAGGCTGATCACGGCTCCTCGCCTGACAAGCGTCGCGCCGCTCGGTTCACAGCATTCTGCAGTTCACATTAAATGACCCAGCAGCCTCTGTGGACGGTTCCGTGTGAGCGCCCGCAGCAAACGAAAAGGCCTGCGGGCGAAGAGGAGGGGGCGAGACGCTCTTCGAGCGATCCGAGTCGCACTCCGAGGCGTCCGAATCGCTTGCCAGCGCTCCGAATTGCGCTCCAAGCCGTCCGAATAGCTCTCCGAGGCGTCCGAGGAGCTCGCTAGTGCAAAGTTGCAACTTCTGCGGCAGGCTGTATTTCATGCCTCCGCCCCGGCAACCGGCGCGACCCGAAGGCACCCTTAGCCAAAGGGGTGGAGGCGAATCGATGAACGAGTCGCGAGAATCGCCTCCACCCCTTGGGCTGTGGAGTTCGCGGACGGGCGGAGACCGGCGGGGCGGAGGCATAAAGACGCGTATGGTTCGGAGCAGTGCTGCGAAGCGTAGAATAAGCCGTCATGTCCACCCTGTTCGACAAGGTTTGGAATTCGCATGTGGTTGCCGATCTGCTGGGGGGCGGGTCGTTGCTTTACATCGACCGGCACCTCGTGCACGAAGTGACCTCGCCGCAGGCCTTCGATGGGCTGAAGGAGTTTGGCCGGCCAGTGCGGCGGCCTGATCTGACCTTTGCCACCGTCGACCACAACGTGCCCACCGACGGGCGGCCGATCGATCCCGACACCCTCAGCGGCAAGCAGCTTTCCGCGCTCGCCCGCAACGCGCAGGAGTTCGGCGTGCCGCTCTTTGGCTATGGGCACGAGAAGCAGGGCATTGTGCATATCATCGGCCCGCAGCTTGGGCTGACGCTGCCGGGGCTGACGATCGTGTGCGGCGACAGCCACACCTCCACCCACGGTGCCTTCGGGGCGCTCGCCTTCGGCATCGGCACCAGCGAGGTGGAGCACGTGCTCGCCACCCAGACTCTGCGCGCGAGCTCGAAGCCGCAGACGCTGGGCATCGAGATCACCGGCGCGATCCCTGAGGGGACGAGCGCCAAGGACATCATCCTCGCCATCATCCGCCGCATCGGCGCGGGCGGCGGGACCGGCTACGTGGTCGAATACTTCGGCGAGACCATCCGGAGGCTCGGCATGAGCGGGCGCATGACGATCTGCAACATGTCGATCGAGATGGGCGCGCGGGCGGGCATGATCGCGCCCGACGGCGTCACGCTGGAGTACATCACGGACGGCGATCGCCCCTTCGCCCCGAAGGGCGACGAACTCGACCGGCAGGCTGCCTACTGGGCGACGCTGAAGACCGACGACACCAACGCCTTCGCGCGGCACGAGAAGCTCGATGTGGATTCGCTGAAGCCGCAGATCACGTGGGGCACCACGCCCGCTATGACGGTCGACATCGACCAGGCCATCCCCGAGCCCAAGGACACTAGCGAGGAGCGCGCCCTCAGCTACATGGGTCTGCGCCCCGGCGAGCGGCTCACGGATACGAAGGTGGACACGGTGTTCATCGGCTCGTGCACCAACTCGCGCATCGAAGACCTGCGCGAGGCGGCCAGTATCGTTAAGGGTCGGAAGGTTGCCACTGGAGTGCGGGCGATGGTCGTACCGGGGAGCCAAGCCGTGAAGACGCTGGCCGAGTTGGAAGGGCTGGACGAGATATTCAAGGCCGCCGGCTTCGAATGGCACCGCGCGGGCTGCTCGATGTGCCTCGGCATGAATGGCGACATCCTCCGCCCCACCGAGCGCAGCGCCTCGACCTCCAACCGGCCCTACGAAGGCCGTCAGGGACCGGGCAGCCGCACGCATTTGGTTTCGCCTTTGACGGCTGCTGCAACTGCCATAAAAGGGAAGTTCACCGACCCTCGCGAACTGTTGAATTAGCTTCAAACGGTAGCTTTGCGGGTTTCGGCGCAAGTTCGCGAAAATACTTGTGGGTCCTGGCATTTCTGCGTACAACAGGGTGTGCCAAACCAGGCACAACCCCGAATGAGGTGAAGCCGATCACTCCTATCCGCAAGGCGCTAACAACCGCCCTCTTCCTCTGCGCTGCCCTGCTCGCGCCGGCCAGCGACCTGATCTCTGCGGAGGCCGCGAACGTTATTCGCAACTTGCCTACCGACGGGGGAAAGGGCAAGCGGTTGGCGATGCTGGAGAGCTACCTGCTCAACAGCCGCGTGACGGTCGGACTCGATCCGTCCGATAAATCCGACGGCAAGGTAACCGGCATTGCGCGCGGAATCCGGATTTGGGAAGACGCGCTGCCCGACAGCCCGTTCGTTCTCGCCCGCCCCGGCGAGAAGCCGATGATCACGGTCAAGTTCGTGAATTCGATCGACAGCGGCGGCGACGTCCAAGGGCAGATCGAGGCGACAAGGTACCTACGCTGGGGATCGACGGTCAGCTACAAGATCACGGGCACGATGCTCGTCCGGGTGAACACCGGCAGGCGGCCTTTGCGAGAGGACGAGATCACCGAAGTTGTCGCCCACGAGCTCGGCCACGTGCTCGGGCTGGACGACGCTGAGGACTGTGTCGGCCTCATGGGTCCGTTCGTTCCGGGCAGGGCGCGGCTGCGTCCTTCGGACGACGAGCTGCAGGCAGTTGTGCAGTATCGCGACCAGCTTCGCGAGGCAATCGCCCGCGTCAACAACAAGTAGCACGGGCGCCCGTCCGTCAACCTACAAGTAGGATGGGCATCTTGCCCATCAACCATACAAGAGCGGCAACTCCAAGGTTGATGGGCAGGGATGCCCATCCGACTTTTCCGTTATGCTGGAATCCGGCATATGGAAGCGCGCCACGGCTCCTGGTTTCGCGGACTCACCGGCTACCAATGGACGATCCTGCTGATCGCCTGGCTCGGCTGGGTGTTCGACGTGATGGACGCGGCAATCTTCAACCTCACGAAGGGGCAGATGCTGACGTCGATGATCGGCGCGCCTGCCTACAAGCTGAACGGCCCGACAATCGAAGGCTGGATTCAGGCGTTCTTTCTGCTGGGCTGGGCGATCGGCGGGTTTGCGTTCGGCGTGGTGGCGGATAAATGGGGACGCACGCGGACCCTGTTCTTCACGATCCTGCTCTATTGCCTCTTCACAGGCCTAACGGCCCTGTGCCATGAGCCGTGGCAGGTGGGAATCGCCCGGTTTCTGACCGCGTTAGGCATCGGCGGCGAATGGGCGGCAGGTGCCGCGCTGGTCGCGGAAGTGCTTCCCAATCGCGCCCGTGCAGGCGCAGCATCCTTCATCCAGAGCGCGGCGGCGTTTGGTCCGATGGCGGCAGCGCTCATCCAGTTCCTGCTGAAGGGGCAGGCATGGCAGTGGATGTTCATCGCGGGCATCCTGCCGGCGTTGCTCTGCCTAGTAATCCGGTATAGGGCCAAGGAGCCGGAAAGGAAGACGGCGTCCGAGAACCGTTCGCCAGTGCGCGAACTGTTCGCCGCCGCGAAGTGGCGGCGGCACGCCGTAGTGGCGATGATTATCGGCGTGGTCGGCGTCGCCGGGGCCGGCACGGCGACCTATTGGGCACCCAACCTGGTTACCGCCGCCAGCCAGGGCCTCTCGCCCGAGGTCATCGCCGCCCGCATCAGTCGGCTCACGTTCCTCTCGCACCTAGGCACCCTCGCGGGGGTGTTTCTCGTGCCGTGGCTATGCACGGTCTTCGGGCGCAAGCCGACGATCTTCGCCTTCTTCCTCGCGGCTCCCCTCGCCTTGCTGATCGGCCTCACAAACCCGACCTACGACAAGATCGTGCTGGTGATGCCGATGGTCAACTTCTTCGCGATCGGGGTCAGCGCGTCGTTCGTTCTCTACTTTCCGGAGCTGTTCCCCACCCGAATGCGCGCGACCGGGGCGGGGCTCGCCTACAACACCGGCCGCATCTTCGCGATCCCTATCCCGATTCTCGCCGCTGCGCTGATCCAGCATTTCGGCGGCGCGGCGCATGGAGGCGTCGCGACCGCGATGGTGCTGTCGGGCGGCTTGTATGTTGTGGGGCTGGTGGCGGTGCTGTTCGCGCCGGAGACGAAGGGGCTTGCGTTGCCGGAGTAGCGAAGCACTGTCATCCTGAAGCGAAGCCCCGACCCCTCGGGACGGAGTCGAAGGAGCGCCGTCAACACGCGGGATGTTCGCTGCGATCCCTCGGCTTCGCTCAGGATGACGGGTTATGAACCCTGCCTCCATTTGCAGGGTCACACGGGGTATGCGCTTCTCGATCTTTCCGCTCATGGCTCTGTGCGCATGCGCTTGCTCGGGCGACGCGCAGGTCAAGGCGGATTTGACGCCGAAGACGGCGATGACGCTGACGATCACGTCGACCGCCTTCACCTCCGGCGGCACCATCGCGCTGGCGAATTCCGGCTATGGAACGAACGTCTCGCCGCCACTAACCTGGACCACTGTTCCACCCAAGACGCGCAGCGTCGTGCTGATCGTGGACGATCCCGACTCGCTCGGGGGAACGTTTACGCATTGGGTGCTCTACAACCTCGGGGCCGAAACCAACTCGCTCCCCGCAGGGCTCCCGAAAACGGGAACGCTCAATGCACTCGGATCGGCGATGCAGGGAAAGAACGGTACGGGGAGCCTCGGCTACTTCGGCCCGCGTCCGCCCGCCGGCAAGCCGCACCATTACCATTTCAAGCTCTACGCGGTCGACCAGATCGTCGGATTGCAGCCGGGGGCGACGAAGAACCAGGTGCTCGCCTCGATCTCCGGCCATATCCTGGCGAGCGGAGAGTTGATCGGGCTGTATCAGAAGCGATAGGAAATCATATGCAAAGTAACTCACACCAAGACGATCCCCTGACATCCATCGAGCGAGACCCCAGCGCGAAGGGCAGTACGCCGGGCGGAGAGACCGGGATTGAGGACATGCGCCGTTCGACCGACGAGCATGGCAAGGGCCATGTGCGCGACGCAGCGGGTGTGCGCTCTCCGAATTCGGATCGTCGCATGATGCCCGAGGGACAGCTTTCTGAGTACCCGAGCGCGGATGACCCGTATTCCACCCCCGCGCCGAGCGAGGAAGTGTTGGAAATGCAGCGAGCCGACCCCACCGGCAAGCGCTATCCCAGCTACGAAGTGAACCAGGATCCCGAGGATCACTCGACAGGCGGAAGCGTGGATCCGAACGACACTCTGACCCATGCCAACAGTGGCGATGAAACGATGTCGAGCGAAAGCTCGAAAGAGGAGAAGTAATGCAAGAAGTAGACAACCCCCAGACCGGCGAAGTAGTGGACGGCTATTCGGATACCGATGCTGCTACGAGCACCGGAATTCCCGATCCCGGCATGGAAGGCAACCAGAAGCCCCTAAGCCCCGACGAATACGCGAAAGCGCAGAAGGAAGCTCGGGAAGAAGATAAGTAAGCCTAGCGTCACTCCCTCTTGAGGCGAGAATTTCACCGCGGTTAGGCGTATGCTGGACTCTCGCTAGGGTTCTGCTCGGACGATCCTTACCGGTTCAGGGATGAGGATTCGAATCTTCTCCGACTCGCCCTGTGCCTGCCCTCAGGACCGTAGCTCGTCCCGCATGCCACGAGAAGACCCCAATGTTTACTGGTGCGCGGGAAAGGACTCGAACCTTCACGCCTTGTGGGCACTACCACCTCAAGGTAGCGCGTCTACCAATTTCGCCACCCGCGCAGGAGGCGTTCAAATATACCGCTGCGTCAAACTAATCCGCAAGTGAACATCCAGGAGATCATTGCCGCCAAGCGCGACGGGCTCAAGCACACCCGCGAGGAGCTGAACTGGCTCGCCAAAGCAGCCGCGAGCGGCGAGGCGGCGGATTATCAGCTCAGCGCGTGGCTCATGGCCGCGTACCTGCACCCACTAGATGCAGAGGAGACGGCGTGGCTGACCCTCGCGATGGCCGACTCTGGCGAGCGGCTCGATCTCACCGGTCTGCCGAAACCGTGGGTGGACAAGCACAGCACCGGCGGAGTGGGCGACAAGACCTCGATCGTCCTTCTTCCCCTCCTCGCCGCCTGCGGGCTGACGGTCGTGAAGATGAGCGGGCGGGGGCTTGGTATCACGGGTGGCACGGTCGACAAGCTGTCGAGCGTGCCGGGGTTTAGAATGGATCTCTCACCTGAGGAGCTGAAGGCGCAAGCGAAGCGCATCGGGCTCGCCATTACCGGGCAGACGCCCAACTTAGCGCCCGCCGATAAGGTGCTCTACGCCCTGCGCGACGCCACTGCGACCGTCGGGTCGGTGCCGTTGATCGTGTCCAGCATCATGAGCAAGAAGATCGCGGGCGGTGCGGAGACGCTGGTGCTCGACGTGAAGTCCGGCTCAGGCGCATTCATGAAGACCCACGACGAGGCCAAGGTTCTAGCCATCGCTTTGCAGAACACCGCCAAGCGGGCGGGACTCAATGTGCGGCTCGCGATCACCGACATGAGCCAGCCTTTGGGCCGAACGGTGGGCAACGCCCTGGAGGTTGCCGAGGCTGCAGCGGTGCTCACTGGCAACGAAGTTTCGCGGTTCCAAGAGCTTTGTGTCGATCTTTGTTCCCTCACGCTTTTCGCAGCCGGAACAGTGCCGGACTTGGAATCAGGGCGCACCAAGGGTCTTGATGCCCTCGCTAGCGGCGCGGCGTTGGCGAAGGCGGAGGCATGGTTCGAGGCTCAGGGCGCCGACCCCAGTGTGATCGTTCGTCCCGACAAGCTGCCGAGTGCGCCGATCCGAAAGCGGATTTCTGCCGAGCAGGCGGGATGGATCGAGAAGGTGGACGCGGAGAGCGTGGGCCGCGCCGTCGTGGCACTCGGCGGCGGAAGGGAAAGGAAAGACGACGTGATCGACCCAGCGGTGGGGATCGAAGTGCATGTCGAAGTGGGATCGCGTGTTGAATCCGGCGAACCACTTCTCACCATCCATGCCTCCTCGGAGGGCGCGGCGGCTCAGGCTGAGGCAACGGTCCGGGCGGGCCTCGGGATATCGAACTCTGAAGTCAAACGCTTCAATCCGATCCTTGAATTCGTCAATTAGCTTCCCGGAAGCCACGCCCGCAAAACTACCAGTTCTTGTAATTGCGTTGGCATTAGCAATTCCGAAGGTGCCGCAAACGCGGTCATACCAACTATCCAGCGCTGGCTGAGGTTGAGGAGAGGCCGATTAGGCGGCAGATTGCTATGCGAATATTGCGATGGATTGTGGTGAGCTGTTTCGCTCTGACATTTACGGCTGCCTTCGCGCGCCCGGAGCCGAACGCCTTTCTCAACAAGCGGGCGGATACCATCGCCCAGCTACTGGACCAGATCCGCTCCGACAAGCAAGTAGCGGATCGCTACGAGCGCCACTACGGGATGTCCAAGCAGGAACTGCTGAATTACTTCGGGCACTTGCACTCCGCTCGGCTCGCCGAGGACGGCACCTACTTTATCTATCTCGTTGACGATCAAGGCATCATCAAGGCGCACTCGCAGAGGCTCCGCGCGGCGACCAGAGTCTTTGCCGACGCCAACGGCGTGCCGATATTGAAGGCGACGTGCGGCAACGCGATGACGAATGGCTCCGACATGCAGAATACGGCAATGAATCCAGAGATGCCCGAAATGCCGGATACGACGACCCTTACGAGAGGGGTTGCGGTCACGATCCCAGAATCGGCTGAAGTATTCCAGCCGATGGCCGCCCTTACTCCCTCCGATCCAATCGCTTTGCAGCCGGCCACACCGCAAGTGACAACGGGATCGCGCAATCAAGGAATCGCCATCCTGCCTGCGATCCTCGGTGCGCTTGGCGGCGGCGGAGCACTCCTTCTCGGCGGCGGTGGGGGCGGCGGAGGCGGTGCGCCCGTTCCCGAGCCAACCGGCTTAGTAGTCCTGGCGGCTGCCATCGGCGGGCTGCTTCTTCGCCGACTGCGCTAAGCCTTGCAAGCGGGTAACGTCCCAGGCATGTCTCAGGCTGTTGTCGGCGTCATCATGGGCAGCAAGAGCGACCTGCCGACGATGCAGGCTGCTATCGACACGCTGATCGAGTTCGGCGTACCCCACGAGGTAAAGGTCGTCAGCGCCCATCGAACCCCGGAGATGATGTTCGACTATGCGCAGTCCGCCCGCGAACGCGGACTGCGTGTGATTATCTCCGGCGCAGGGGGTGCCGCCCATCTTCCTGGCATGGTGGCCTCTCTCACGACACTGCCCGTGATCGGTGTTCCGGTGGAGACAAAGTCGCTTGCGGGTGCGGATTCGCTTTACTCGATCGTCCAAATGCCCGCTGGCGTCCCGGTGGCCACAGTGGGCATCGGCAATGCCAAAAACGCCGCGCTCATTGCGTTGCGGATATTGGCCGGGACCGATTCAAAATTGGCAGAAAAATTAGAAGACCTGCGCCGCGCGCAACGCGAGCAGGTCTCTCAGATGAACGCGGAACTCGACGCTACTTCGCGAGCTTGAGCAGCAAGTCGTAAGCGAGTGGATCGAGCAGTATCTGCTTGACGAAAAACTTCTGCTTTTCTTCGTCGCTCATCTTCTTCGGGTCCAGCGCCGGATCGAAGAGTTGCGGTGCCAGCGAGTTCGCGGCTGCTTTAAGCTGCCCCACATTGAGCGCCGATTTGAAGACGGCGTAAACCATGTCCTGGTTTTCGTTCGCGACTTGTTCGCGCACGAGGCCCATCCTAAAGGTCGCTGTAGCCAGTTCCTTGAGGAAAGCTAATGGGGGCACCGCGCCGCCGTTGATCGACTTGCTTATCGTGTCGTCCACGCGCTTTTCGAAGCTTTCCAGCTTCTTGAGCTCCTGCTTCTGGGTGTCTTTGACCTTGGTCCGAGCCTTCTCGATCACCGGCAAGAGCTTGACGATCTGTTCCTTGTTCAGCGCGAGGGGCACAAGCTGGTTAAGCAGGTCGATCTGCCGCAGCTTCACCATCAGCTCATCCGCGCGTTTGCCGTCTTGCGCTTGCCCAATCGGCACGAGCGCGGTTACGAGAGCCAGGATGATTAGAAAGTGTTTCATGGTTGAGCAGAATCTCCGCCGGTCTTAGACATTGACGGGTGTCGTCCGCCAATCGTTACGCTGCCGACGAATAGCGTGGAGAGCACAGCCGTGCCAAATGCTTGACAGTAGACAAAGATTAGGCCGAGGGCGGTGGCCCAGAGCCATGCGCTGGAGCTGAGGCCGCTAGCAGTAAACCCGCCCTGCTGAAGGATGATTCCAAGGCCACCGATGAGCACCGCCGCGGGCAGAACGAACAGCGCCGCTCCAAGCATCACGCGATGAGTTCGGCTCAGCCCCTGTACTTGGCGGCGAATGCGATCCCCCCGCTTCGTTTGCACGACGCCGAGGATGATCCATAGCAGAAAGGAGAGGCCCCCCTGAACCCAAATCACCCTCTGAGGGTACCCGCGTGTCATGATCGGGCTGATGATTCTCGTCTTCGGGTCGATCTGCGTCGATCGCGTCCGGCGCGTGCCACACATGCCCAAGATGGGGGGCTACGTCGAAATACTTTCCGAAAGCTTCATGCTCGGCGGCGAGGCCGCCAACACCGCCAATGCGCTGCATATGTGGGGCGCGGATATCGTTCTTGCCGGCAACAGTTTCGGCACTGGCTTTGCGGGGCGGATCGTGCGCGAGCAGCTCGTCTCCCACGGGCTGAAGCCGGATGAGCGGCATCTGGTGCGCGACCTTGAGGCGCCAATGTGCGACGTCTACGTGAGCGAAGGCGGTGAGCGAACGATGATCGGCCAGGGGTTCTCGGTCAGCGGTGAGAGTGTCGATCCGGCGCTTCTTCCATACCAGGCTGGTGAGTGGTTCACCGCCGAGCCGAACATGCAGGAAGCTTCACGACAGGCGATCAAGTTGGCGCACGAAGCCGGAATGAAGACGTACACGATGGACTTCTGCGAGCGTGACGAGCCCATTTATCCCGGCTCGTTTTGGCAATCAAGCACCGACTGGGCAGGGACCCGGAACAACATCCAGCGAAACGCGGAATTCGTGCGCAAGCACGTATGCAAGTACGAATCGTTCTCGATTCTCAGCGACGGGCCGAACGGCTTTGTCGCCGGCTCGCCCGAACTGCCGCCGCGAGCGTATCCGCCGTATCCGGCCGAAGAAGTGGTCGACGTCACCGGAGCCGGAGACTTGTTTCGGGCCGGGATGCTGTTTGGACTGAATCAGGCCTGGCCCATTTCGCAGTGCCTCCAATTCGCCTCCGCGGCGGGAGCGCTGCAATGCAGATCGCTAGGCGCGACGAGCAATGTGCCCTCTCGGGCCGAGATCGAGGCGCTCATTGCTGCCCATCCCCAGGTTTCGTCGCATTATCTATAGACCGCCGCCCTTGGCCGCCCACAAGAAGCCGCGCCGCATCAGTTCGCGTGGTTCAGTCGCCTCCAAGACATCGCAGTGGTGGCCGAGCGCGTTGTAGAAGACATGTCCTTCGCCGTACCGCCGCGTGTAAACCTGCGGCATCCGGCAGGGATTCAGCATGTGAGGGCCGGGAGCTGAGGCGTTGGGAAATTCGGTGTAGGCCAGCACGTTGTTGCCCGGATCGACGTGCAGATAATACTGCTCGCTTACGATCTCGAAATCCTTCATGCCGTCGGTGATCGGGTGCGGATTCGCTCGGTCGATCTTCACCAAGTACCGCACCCCGTCATTCCCCGGATGGGCCACCCACTGCGAGCCGGTCATGAATTGCCACTCGGTGTCCATCCGAAACGCATCGCACATCCCCCCGTGGCAGCCGGCGATGCCGACTCCGTGCTCGGAGACCGCCTTGACGACGGGATCGCGTTGGGCCGCAGATATGGTGCTCATGGTGTACACCGGGATGATCAGGCTAAGCTCCGCCAGCTTTTCCTCGTCCAAGAAGGCATCGAGGGTGTCGGAGACTTCGACGGAAAACCCCTCCGATTTCAGCATTGCTTCGAAAAAGCGAGCCACCTCCTCGGGCTCGTGCCCATCCCATCCTCCCCAAACAATCAGCGCACTTTTTGACGGCATATGCGGAGTTTGGCACGGCAGTTGCTGAGTTACACGATCAGAGCGATCTCTCTCTCTACCCTCCCACCAAGTCCCCCTCTGAGCAAGGGGGCCTTCTCATTTCTGATTCTGCTGTCGGCACGCATGTCAAAATACGCGCATGGCAGGCCATAGCAAATGGAAGAACATCCGAATCCGCAAAGGAAAGCAAGATGCGGTTCGCGGAAAGCTCTTCACCAAGATCAGCCGCGAGATCATCGTGGCGGCCCGCCTCGGGGGCGGCGATGCCGGCATGAACCCACGGCTGCGGGTTGCCATCGAGAAGGCTCGTGAGGCCTCGATGCCTGCCGACAACGTGAAAAAGGCGATCGACCGGGGGACCGGCGCGATCGAGGGCGCTGCTTACGAGGAACTGGTGTACGAAGGCTACGGACCGGGCGGCTCGGCGATCATTCTGGAGTGCTACTCGGAGAACAAGAACCGCACAGTTGGCGAAGTTCGCTTCGCATTCAGCAAGCATGGCGGCAACATGGCGGAGAACGGCTCGGTATCGTGGCAATTCAAACATGTCGGCCAGATCACCATCCCGAAAGCCGCCATTGACGAGGACGAGATCACGCTCGCAGCCCTCGAAGCCGGGGCGGAGGACGTGCAGGTGGAGGAAGAGGGGTTCACGATTATCACCGCCATGGAGGATCTTCACCGCGTCAATGACGCTCTGGTGAAGTCCGGCTTCAAGACCGAGGACGCGGCGCTGACCTACATGGCTACCAACAAGGCGGATTTGATTCCCGACGATCAGATCAAGCTGCTCAAGCTGCTCGACGCGCTCGACGATCTTGACGATGTGCAGGAAACGTACGTGAACGTGGACATCGCGGAGGACCTCTTAGAGGAAGTTTGAAGCCCCCAAGCCGGCTTCCCATAGTGACGCTGATCTTGATCGTGGCAAATATCGCCGCGGCGTTTCTCATGGTGTTTCAGCCGGATCTCATCTTCGATTTCGGCTTCAACCCGGTGCGCCCGACGGCGCAGAGCGCGCTCGCGAGCATGTTCCTGCACGCGAATCTCTTCCACCTTCTCGGCAACATGCTCTTTCTTGCCGCCGTCGGCGCGACCGTCGAGCTGGCTACCGGTGCCTTGCGCTTCGTCATCGTCTATTTCGTGAGCGGCCTTGCGGGGGTCGGATTGCATTTTCTTCTCGCCGCGAAGAACCTTTCGGAGCCTCATCCTCTCGTCGGCGCGAGCGGCTGCATCGCGGGATGCGCCGCTTACTACGGCTTCCGCTACATGGGCTTGAAAGTGCCGCTGGCCCCGAAGCTGAATGTGCCCGTTATCGTCATCATTGCTGCGTGGTTCTTGCTTCAAGTGCTCGGAGCGTTTACGACGATTGGCGATACGACGGCTTCGACCGCATTTTGGGCTCACCTGGGCGGATTCGGCGCGGGCGTACTGCTTAGCGTGCTGTTTCGAGCGCCCGATGTCGGGCAGCTCAGGATGGGCCAGGCGGTGGTTGATCGGATGGTCGATCGGGGTCCCGCCGCCACCGCTACGGCCGCCCTGCAACATCTCGTGCGCCATCCAGACGATCCCAAGGCGCTGCAGCAGCTCATCGGCGCGCACGCCTTGATGAACGACAAGACGAGCGAAGCAGACGCGCTGCTGAAGCTGCTCGAGTTGCTCCCCGATTGCGACCTTGGCCCGCCGGTACGGCGGTTGGCCGAACTGGGAGCCCTGAAGCGGCTGCCGCCGTTTCGCCGCCGATCTCTAGCGCTTACCCTCGCCGGCACGGATGAAACAGCGACTCGGCTCTTACTTGAGAGTGTGATGGCCGAGCCGGTTGGCGAAGCTCAGAGACCCGAGGCGATGCTTGCGCTTGCCGAGATTCAAATGCAGGAGTCGCCCGATGACGCGCGGGCGCTGCTTGGGCAGTTGGCGCACGAATATCCGCTGCATCCAACCGTCCAGCTTGCCCGCGCCAAGGGTTGGATTTCGTGAAGTCCTGGTGGCGAAGAGTTCGACCTCGTCTGCTCAGGGGCATCGCGTTTGCCATCGTGCGCTTCGTTGGGATGACCCTGCGGATCAAGACAGTAAACGAGGAGAAGTTCGAGGGCGTGTCCGGCGGCAAGATTCTCGCCGGATGGCACGGCCGATCGTTTGTCGCGACCGCGAAATACCGGAAGCGCGGCTTCTGGGTGATTATAAGCCTGTCGCGAGATGGAGATATCCAAAATCACATCTTCAGCAAGCTCGGCTTTCGGACCATCCGGGGAAGCAGTGGACGCGGCGGCGAACGGGCGCTCGTCGAGAGTATCAGGGCCCTGAAGAAAGGCGCGATCATGGCCATAACTCCGGACGGCCCACGCGGCCCGAGCGGCATTGCTCAGCGGGGCATCTTCACGATGGCGAGGAAATCGGGCTGCGCGCTGGTGCCCCTGGGCATCTCGGCTAAACCCAGGGTGCTCGCCAAGTCATGGGACCGGTACGTCATCCCGTTTCCGTTCGCCAAGGCAGTAATTGTTCTCGGCGACGCGTATCGCATTGCCGCTGACGCAACCGATGAGGAAGAGGAGGAAATTCGGCTCAAAATGCAGGAGGATATGTTCCGACTGCAGGAGGAAGCCGAGCGACTCCTCGGCCAACCGCTAACCCCTCGCCCTCCCGTCGCTAGACTGCCCGAAAACCTGTAAGCTCATGCCATGAACAGCCTGTGGGCGACCGACCCAACCAGCATCGACTTTGCCATCGCGGTGCTCATCAAGCTCGGGGTGGGGGCAATCCTTGGCGGGCTCATCGGGTGGGAGCGCGAGCAACATGGCCGGCCGGCGGGCATCCGCACACACATGCTGGTCATCATCGGCGTGATCCTATTCACCGAGGTGAGCCGAGGCTTTCCCAATGCCGACCCGAGCCGAGTAGCGGCTCAGATCGTAACCGGTGTCGGGTTCCTCGGAGCGGGGACGATCCTCCGTAACGGCCTGGAAATCAAGGGCCTCACCACCGCCGCGAGCATTTGGGCGGTGGCGGGGATCGGCATGGCGATCAGCCTCGGCGGCGCTTTCATGATCATCGCAGTCATGGGCACCGCGCTCGCCCTGATCACCTTGGTCTTCGTCGATCGAATCGAGAAGAGGCTCTTCCCCGACGCTCACCCCAGCGAGCTTCTTCTTTGTCTGCAGGAAAAAGCAGATGTCGCGTCGGTCTTGGAAGTGCTGGGAGGGGCCGGACTTAAGATTTCGCGAACGGAAATCCTCAAAACCGAGCCCCACGTCGAGTTGCTCCTTCACGTCAGCGGCAACAAGGAGCAGATTATGCGGATCGCGAGCTCACTTTCCGGAGTGCTGACCGCCGCCTGGAGCTACTGACCCGACCTTAACGTCGATCTCTTCGGCAACCTCGGTCTTGATCGTATCGCCGGACTTCAGGTTGACCGCGCGGCCATTGATAAAGAACCCGGCGGCTAAGCCGATCGGCCCAAGGACGAGGGCACCGGCTCCAGCGGCGATCGCCGCCTTGTCCGTCTTGCCGCCCGTTTTCTTGTTGCTCTTCTTTGGGGCCACACGAATCGCGCTGCCGTCGACTGCGGTGACGCTGTCGAAGGAGAATCGCACGCGGGCGTTGACGCCGAACTTGCGGCCGCGCTCGACGTCGATGATGTTCGCGATTGTTGGCGTGCCCTTCGCCACGACGACTTGACCGTCGACCATCACATCGTCGACAACGTGCATCTTGACCTTGTCGCCGATCTTGGC
>JBBREM010000030.1:0-25264 GCA_038202925.1 Fimbriimonadales bacterium
CCCCAAACCCCAAGCTCCAGATCAGCCGGGTACAATGACTCCTCGCAACCACTACACACGAGTGCGGCTGCGCGGCCAGGTTCCCGGCGATGCTGGGATAAATCGCGCAAATCCAAGTCGGCTCGGAGGAACAACCTGGAGGAAATATGGCAGCAGAGCTCAGCATGAAAGAGCTGCTCGAGTCGGGAGTCCACTTCGGCCACCAAACGCGCCGCTGGAACCCGAAGATGAAGCGCTTCATCTATGGCGCCCGCAACGGCATCTACATCATCGATCTTCACCAGACGATCAAGATGTTCGAGGACGCCCTCAACTACATACACAAGGTCGTCGAAGATGGCGGCACCGTGCTCTTTGTGGGCACGAAGAAGCAGGCGCAATCCGCGATCAAGGAAGCTGCCCAGCGATCCGGTCAATATTGGGTCAGCGAGCGTTGGCTCGGCGGCCTGCTCACCAACTGGAAGACGATTCAGATCCGCGTCAACCGGCTTAAGGAGCTGGACCGCATGGAGGCCGAAGGCTATTTCGACCGGCTGACCAAGAAAGAAGGTTTGATGCGCCGCAAAGAGCGCGACGAGCTGAATCGCTTCCTCGAAGGGATTCGCAACATGACTGCGATGCCGACGATCATGTTTATCATCGACCTCAACAAGGAATCGATCGCCGTCGCCGAAGCGCGGAAGCTGGGCATTCCGATCGTCGCGGTGGTCGATACCAACTGCGATCCGGACATGGCCGACGTGATCATCCCCGGCAACGATGACGCGATCCGGGCGATTCGACTGGTAACGCAGAAGGTCAGCGACACGATTCTGGCGGCGCGGCCGATCGACGAGAGCCTGACCGAGGGCACCGTCGCGGAAGGCGGAGAGGAAGGAGCGGTCCCGGCCGAGGAAGACGAGGGAACCCAGATCCAGTTCGGCGCCGTCGAGCAGGAGCTGCTCCGCGCATTCGGCGGCACGGAAGAGTAATCCGCATCGCGCAATCACGATTGTGGGACCTATAGGACCATGAGTCTTGTAGGTCCTCGTCACGTAGAACAGCAAGGTTAAAGAAGAAATGGCAGAGTTTAGTGCAAAGGATGTAATGAAGCTCCGAGAGGAGACCGACGCCCCGATGATGGAGTGCAAGCAAGCACTCACCGAGGCGGCGGGCGACTACGACCGCGCGAAGGGAATCCTGCGCGAGAAGGGCAAGGCGGCAGCGGGCAAGAAGGCCGGCCGCGCGACCTCGGCCGGCGTCGTCGCGTTCAGCGCCACATCCGACAACAAGACGGTTGGCGCGGTCGTGCTGGAGAGCGAGACCGATTTCGTCTCGAAGAACCCCGACTTTGTCTCGATGGCGCAGAAGATCGCCGACTACGTGCGCGACAACGGAGGCAGCGAGACTCCGATGGAGGATGCGAAGCTCAAGGAGATGGCGGCCGACGTCGTCGCGAAGTTCCGCGAGAACGTGCAGGTCATCAAGGCGCTGCAGCTCAAGTCCGACAATCCAATCGCCACCTACGTTCACCACGACAAGACGAAGGGCTCCGCCATCGTTTCGGAAGGCGAGAATGCGGGCAGCGAGCCGATCCGGCAGGTCGCGATCCAAATCGTCGCCTCGCCTCCGGAGGTGCTGGCGAAGGAAGATCTTTCGCAAGAACTGCTTGAGAGAGAGATTGAGACGGAAACCAAGCGCGCGGTGGCCGAGGGCAAGGACGAGAAGATCGCCCGAAACATCGCTCTGGGCCGGGTGAACAAGGAATACGTCAAGAAGGCGGCCCTGCTGGAGCAGCCGTTCTACAAGGATCCCGCGAAAGCGGTCTCGCAGTATCTGCTCGAAGAAGCGAAAGGAACCAAAATCGCCAAGTTCGTGTACCTGGCCGTCGGCCAGGGCGCATAGCCGACGAGCAACTCAGACACGGAGAGAACCTCTCTCCGTGTTTTTCGGCGTCTTATGTGTTCTCTGTGGTTGAATAAGCAAGCGGGGTAAGTGCGCACATGGCAGACGAACGAGCAAAGTACAACAGAGTTCTCATCAAGCTGTCAGGCGAGGCACTGGCGGGCGATCAAGGCTTTGGCCTCGATCTCAGCGTTCTCAAGTACATCGCCAAAGAAATCGCGGCCGTGCATGAGGCTGGCGCGCAGGTTGCCCTTGTTGTGGGCGGAGGCAATTTCATTCGCGGTGAGGCATTCTCGTCCGAGGGCGGAATTGAGCGTACGGTCGCCGATCAGATGGGCATGCTCGGCACGCTGATGAACGGCCTTGCCCTGCAATCGGCTCTGGAAAAAGCGGGTGTGCAGACCCGGGTGCAAAGCGCAATCGCGGTCCACCAGGTCAGTGAATCCTTCATCCGACGTCGCGCCGTCAGGCACCTCGAGAAGGGTCGCATCGTCGTCTTTGCCGCAGGTACCGGCAATCCTTATTTCTCGACCGACACCGCCGCCGTCCTGAGGGCCCTGGAGATCGAGGCGGAGGTGCTCATCAAGGCCACCAAGGTGGACGGCGTTTACGACAAGGATCCCCGTAAGCACAAGGACGCGGTGCGCTATGACACGCTCGATTACGATCTCGCTATCAGCAAGAGGCTGGCGGTGATGGACCAGACCGCCTTCACCATGTGCCGGGAGCACCACCTGCCTGTCATCGTGTTAGACTTTAACGAATCCGGGGCTCTCGCCCGCGCCGTCAGCGGCGTCGCCGAGGGCACTCTCGTAGGAGGGGAGTGAATGACCGTCGATCAAATTCTCAAGGACGCGGAGCACCGCATGAAGGCCGCCGTGGACGCGATGGTTCACGACTTCGGCACCTATCGCACCGGCCGAGCCTCGCCCGCCGTGCTGGAGCGAGTTCATGTCGAATATTACGGCACCGAGACGCCGATCAGCCAGATCGCCAACGTGAGCGTCCCCGAACCTCGCCAACTCCTGATCCAACCCTACGAAAGGAGCATGGTGGCGGTGATCGAGAAAGCCATCCTAAAGAGCGATCTCGGTATCAACCCGACCAACGACGGCAGCGGCATCCGCCTCAACTTCCCGCAAATGACCGAAGACCGCCGCCGCGACATGGTCAAGCAGGTTCACACGCGAACCGAGCAGGGCCGCGTCTCCATCCGCAACGTGCGCAGGGACGCCATCGAGCACCTCAAGCAGCTTCAGAAGAACAAGGAAATCAGCGAAGACGACCTCAAGGGCCAGGAGGCCAAGGTCCAGAAGCTCACCGATACCCACGTTCACCAAGCGGACGAGCTTGGGAAGAAGAAAGAAGCTGAGCTGATGCAAGTGTGAAAGGCCTCTACAGTATTGAGGTGTTAGGGTGTTAAGGTATTGAGGTGTTGAGCGCGCCAGACGCTAGCGGTTCCGACCCAACTCGCTCGCATCTCCCCATTGAAGAGATGGAGCTTTTTCGGGTGTTTGACGAAGTATCGGACTGGTGCTGGGATTCGATTGAAACCTGGCACTCTAGGGCTCAGCGCACGATGGGCGAGAAGCTTATTCGAGCGGCCGACAGCATCTGTGCGAATCTAGTTGAGGGCGACGGACGGTATGGGGTTAAAGATGGAATCAATTTTCTGATCATCGCCCGCGCAAGCGCACGTGAAACCCGCCAATGGTTGCGCAAAGCCGTGAAGCGCAAATTGGTCAGCGAAGCCGACGGAACTGCTCAGATCGACAAGTTGGTTTCGGGGACCCGACTCCTAAGTCTCTTAATCACTTACCGTAGAAAACGAGGCGATTTTGTCGGTGTCAGGGAAGCGCAGGCAGAATACAACCAAGATGTCTTCGCGGAGACCGTGTAAGTGTCCCAATCAATACCCCAGCACCCCAACACCTCAACACCATTGACCTTGCTCCAATCCAGGGCGAGAGCCATGGGCATCTCCCTCTCGTCGCTCCCCTCCCACATCGCCATGATCATGGACGGCAACGGCCGTTGGGCAAAATCGCGTGGGCTAGCTCGGCTGCTGGGCCATCGCGAGGGATACAAGACGCTTCGCGGCGTGCTGCTCAACTGCAGCGAACTGGGTATCCGCTACCTCACGGTTTATGCCTTCTCTGCCGAGAATTGGCGTCGTCCAGAGGACGAAGTCAAGGGCCTGATGAAGCTCATCGAACAGGCAGCGCGGGACGAACTGCGCCTGATGCATCAGAACAACGTGCGAATCCAGGTTGCGGGCCGTGTGGAGGAAGTTCCGGAGGGGCTGCGCAAGGCGTTGGAGCAAGGCATCGAAACGACGAAGGACAACACCGGCATCACCTTTACGCTCGCCATCAACTATGGCGGGCGTGCGGAGCTCGTGGATGCGATCAAAGCCCTGATCGCCGAAAGAGTGAAGCCGGACGAGGTGAACGAGGAACTGATTTCCAGGCACCTATACAACCCGGACCATCCCGAGCCAGACCTCATGATCCGCACCGCTGGCGAGATGCGCTGGAGCAACTTTCTTCTCTGGCAATCGGCCTACACCGAGCTCTACGTTACCGACGTGACCTGGCCAGAATTTGGCGAGAAGGAGCTTCTGGAGGCAGTGCTCACCTACCAAAAGCGCACCCGCAAGTTCGGCGCAGTAGTGGAGTGATCGACTTGAACATGTCATCCCGAGCGAAGTCGAGGGATCGAGATTGCGCATTGCACGTAGGTCTTGCTCAAGCTAAATCCTTTAAATTCGGGATGGCGGCACGAAAAGATTTGGGGAATGAATCGTGCAAGTCAGTCGTTCATACTAAGTAACGGGCTCTGGCCTGGGCCTTCGAGGGAAAAGATTTATGTTGACGACCACACTCCTGGCATTCGCCATAGGCTTTGCCGGACCCACGCCTCCGCCGCTATCCTGCCCCGCGACTCTCGAGTCGATCCCCGGCAAGCCGGCGGTCACACTTGAGTACGCCGGTGCCAAGTTCGGCACCTGCTGCGGCGGCTGCGACAAGCCGTTCGCCGCCAAGCCAGCCGACTTGCTCGCCAAGGCGATCGCCGCCAAGAAGACGATCGGCGCATTCGACTACGACGCCGTTACCGGCGCTCGCATCGACGCCAAGTCTGCCAAAGCATGGAGCGACTACAAGGCAATCCGTTACTACTTCGCCAGCGACGCCGAGAAGAAGTCGTTCGATGCCGCGCCAACGAGCTTTGTCACCGCTGTCAAGACCGAGGCTTACTTCTGCCCCGTGATGAAGCACGTCACCGCTTCCAAGGACGCCGGCGCATTCGCCGACTACAATGGCACGCGCTACTACCTTTGCTGCGGCGACTGCCTGGCCGAGTTCAAGAAAGATCCGGCCAAGTTCACCGCCGCCGCCGCTTCTGCGATTAAGCCGCTAGCTGTTGTTACGGTTAAGTAACTGGGGGCTAATTGGTAAATAGGTTAATGGGTTAATAGGGAAATGGGTGAATCGGAGCCGTCCCATTCACCCATTAACCCATTCACCCATTCTCCCATTCGCGCCCCGCTAGTCACAAAGGCTGTACCAAGTCCCCGACCAGGCATTCGGATCGGCTGTGGTTTCCCCTGACTTGTGCCCCATAGCATCCACACGTTCCTCGTCGAACGCCCCTGATGATGTTACAAACTTCGCGTGCCCATCCGCGAAGATCACCGAGCCGCCGACCGACCCCCATTGTCGGTAGTAGTTGTACGGCGCGTCGCAGTCGTAGCCGTATTTCGCGCATAACGGGTCCTTATCCCGCGCGAAGAACGGAAACATTTCTGCCCGCATCACCCGGCTATTGGCGGGCAGTTCGATCGATGTGTCGTTGACGAGCTGAGTCACGCTCAGCGGCACGTTATTCTGGGTGGATTCCCCGGCGACGCTCGAATACAAGCAGTGGGTGAATCGATACGAGCTGCCGTAGGCCCCCCAATACGTAGCCGCTCCTGGCACGTCGCTGCCCACATACGGCCCGCCGGTATCCAGGGGGCTGCGAAAGACATCTTGGCTCTTGCAATAAGGAAGCAGCTCGACCTCGACTCCCTTGTGCCCGGCCTGGCCCGCTGGCGGCTGGCTGTTGTAGGCATAGAAGATCGGCATCGTGTCGTCAGCATCCTGCAAGTACATTTTCACCGACATGCCGATCTGCCGCGCGTTGCTGACGCAAGCGGTCCCCTTCGCAGCCTCCTTCGCGCGAGCGAAGACGGGAAACAGAATGGCGGCAAGGATCGCGATGATCGCGATGACGACAAGAAGCTCGATGAGCGTAAATGCGCGCCTTCGCACGCCCCCAATAACCAATACCCAATACCCAATACCCCTCGGGTTTTCCATGGTGACCTCCAATTCAACTTCATAAGCGGGCCGTCGCGACTGCGAACGTGGCCCCTTTCGGAGGTCTCGCTCCACAATCCCTACACCGGTACTAACCGGATCAGGTTCAAGGGGTAATCCTTTCGGAACTCTCAGCCTCGCGGCTCCCCCTGCGGGCGGTTTCTTACGAGAAACAGTTTACCTGGAAGTAGCATCGGCGTCCCGCCGATGAACACTAATTTGGAGCGACGCAGTCGCCGTGGGAGTGCGCGACGCAGTCGCGCTTTGGCATGCCCGCGCTCAAAGCCGGGACGCCTGTGCTCCCTTTACGGCTCCGGTAGCCGCAGCGCAAAGTCCTGCAACGCCTCGTTTACCGGGCGCATGGGCGCGATTCCCAACGCTTCGAGCTTCACCGTCGACAAGACGCTGTACTTCGGCCGCGCCGCCGGCGTGGGCCAGTCGGCAGAAGGGATCGGCTCGATATCAACTTCGTCCGACCGACCATGCCCAGCCAGCCACGCCGATATGGCAAGCACGGCGAACGCATGCCAATTCATCGCGTCACGCCCGACCGCGTGATAGATCCCCGGAGCGGCGTCCTTCTCCGCCAAATCGACTAAGACCCTAGCCAGATCAGCCGTGTAGGTCGGGCACCCGATCTGGTCGGAGACCACCTTGAGCTGGCGTCCCGCTAGGAAGGCGCGGATCATCGTGCGCGGAAAGCTGTTGCCCAGCGGGCCATACAGCCACGCCGTCCGCACGACAAGGGCATGTTGCGAGGCCAGCACCGCATCCTCGCCGTCGCGCTTCGTCCGCCCATAAACGCCTAACGGATGGGTCAGGGCATCCTCTGTGTACGGCTTGTCGGCAGTGCCGTCAAACACGAAGTCGGTGCTCACGTGGATGAGCTTCGCCCCTAGCGCCGCCGTTGCGCGAGCGAGATAGCCGGGGCCGAGGGCGTTCGCCTCGTGCGCCTCGCGGACTTCAGTCTCAGCCTTGTCTACAGCCGTATAGGCGGCGCAATTGATCACCCATTCCTGCGCCCCGAACTCGCCGGCGGCGAGGCGAGCCATCGCCGTGGGGTCGCAAATATCCAAATCGGCCTTGTCATAGGCGCCAATCTCGTGGTGCCTATTCGCCAACTCGGAGAGCACGTCTTGCCCAAGCATTCCCCGGGCTCCGGTAACCAGAAAGCGCATTAGACGTTCACCAAGCCAGGCAGATCCACGTTCGTTTCCCGCAGATCGAGCCCTCCTTCAATGACCGACTTGAGGTTGGCGAGATAGAAAGTCCACCCGTCCCGGCAGTCCACGTACTCTTCCAAGTGCTGCTCGCCCATCGAGGCGACGGTGTGGGTCAGCTCGATAAGAGTGCCGGTATCCACAGGCGAGAAATGTACGCGAACCCGACCTTGCCCGTCGTACCAGCTAAATTCAAAGTTGGCGGGCTGAACGAGCACGGTGATCTCGCCGCGATCTTTCGTCCCCTCCGCCCACTCCAGGTTAAACGACGCCCCCGCCTCGGCGCGTTCGCCCGACGAGAACTCCGCGCGAGTCAGAAACCAGCTCTGCAAGCCTTCCACCGTGACCCACTTTTCAAACGCCTCCTCGGGCAGGCACTTAATGCGGATGCGCTTCGTGAACTTGGAAGTATCCATCGCACAAATTCTGGATTAGAGGATTGGAGGATTGGAAAACTGCGGATCCCGTCAATTCTCAATCCTCAATCCTAAGTTTTTCCTATCCCCCCGCCTGGTGGATCACCTCGACCTTAAACTCCTCTGTGCTGGCCTTACCGCCGAGGTCCATCGTGAGGCACTTGCCGTCGCCGCAGACTCGAATCACCGACTTCTGCACGCGGTCCGCGATCTCGTTCTCCCCGATATGCCGCAGCATCATGAGCGCGGAGAACAGCAGCGCCGTCGGATTGGCAACGCCCTTGCCCGCGATATCCGGAGCGGAGCCGTGGACGGCTTCAAAAACCGCGCAATTCGTGCCAATGTTCGCGCCCGGTGCCAAGCCCAGTCCCCCGACCAAACCCGCGCAGAGGTCGGAAACGATATCGCCATACAGGTTCTCGGTGACAAGCACATCGAACTGCTCGGGCCGCGTCACGAGCTGCATGCAGCAGTTGTCGACGATGATGTCGCTGGCGTGGAACTCGGGGTAATTTGCCGCCACCTTGTAGAACTCCTCGAGGAACATGCCGTCGGTGAGCTTCATGATGTTGGCCTTGTGCACCGCGACGACCTTCTTGCGGCCTTGCCTCTTCGCCATGTCGAAGCCATACTCGCACAGCCTCCGGGAGCCGGGCCGCGTGATCACCTTGATTGCCTGCGCCATGTCCGGGTGCGGCTGGAATTCGATGCCCGCGTAAAGGTCCTCGGTGTTCTCGCGGACGATAATGATGTCGATCGCCTTATCGGCAAATGGCCCCTTGATGCCCGGCAGCGTATGCGCGGGGCGGACGTTGGCGAAGAGATCGAGGGCCTTGCGCAGCCGAACATTCGCGCTGACGTGCCCTCCGCTGCTCGGTGTCGTGGTCGGACCCTTCAGAGCAAGACCGATCTCTCGCACTCGCTCGATCGTCTCCTTCGGCATCGCGTCGCCGTACTTTTCGATCGCGGGCAGTCCTGCATCAAGAAACTCATATTCGGCCCCAAACCCAACCGCGCCGAGAATGCTGAGGGTCGCGTCGGTGATCTCCGGACCGATGCCGTCGCCAGGGATAACCGCGATGCGTCGTTTCGACATTGCGGACAAGTTTACAGGAACGTGCAATGACCGTAACCGCATTCCCCGTCAACCGTACGTACAATAGAGGCAGAAGATGAATTCATTTCGCGGGCTATGTGTTGCGTCCATCGTGGCGCTAATCGTCGGAAGCGCGGCGGCGCAATTGCCGGGCAAGAAGCCGGGCAACAATAATGGCGGTGGCGGCAGTCCGCCCTCTACCGGTGGCGGGAGCGGCGGATCGGGCCGCGGCCCTTCCAACACCGGCGGAGGCAGTGGCGGGGGGCACCCTCAGAATGGGGGCGGATCGCCGCAGAACAACGGCGGAAGCCAAGGTGGCGGCATCCACAGCGGCGGGGGCCTGCCTGGCAAGGGCAGCTCCGATGATCGCGGCGGCAGCCGCGGCAGCGACCGACCCCAAGGCGGAGATCGCAACATCATCATCGGCGACGATAGCCGCATCCGCGACCGAGTCGACTGGCAGCTTGGAAAGAAGAGCAGCCGGAGCGGCACCGTCCGCTACGAAGGCTCAAACAATTTCAGCGGCAAGACGGACGAGCGAATCACGATCGGCCGGGCACCCGTGTCCGGGCGTCGCGGGATCATCGAAGATAGGGTCAATCGCAAGGAGCGCATCAGCCTTAACCACGACGGGCTTCGCGATGGATACATCCACTACGACCGCCGGTGGTGCGACGACTACTTCTCGTATCCCTACTACACGTTCAGCCCATACGGCAACCACTGCGTAATTTCGCCGTGGTACTACTACGCGTCGCTTCCCGCCTACGTGGTCTACGATCGCTGCAGCTTCCACAACTATCCGAGTTGGAGCATATGGTCGGGCAACGCCTACAACTGGCAGCAGTCGTCGTACTACGACAATAACAGCTATGGCTTCGGCCGAATGGAAGGCCTCGACTATGCGCTTGAGGATATTGTCAACGCGTTTGAGCGCCAGGATCGACGCGCCGTCTCCCGACTCGTGCCCGATCGGGCTGAGGTTGCGATCTATGTCGATGGGCAGTATTCCTACAGTCTGCGCAGCGACGACTTCTACGACATGTTCCTCGACGCGGTGCAGAATACGCGCACCCGCAGCTATCGCATCACCCAGGTGCAGACCAACGACAACTGCGCCCGCGTGACGGCTCGGCACGACTACGAGGACCCATGGGGTCGCCGGACGACGGTCTGGCACTACTACGAGCTGCAGCGGCAGGGCAGAGACGTAGTGATCTCGAAGTTCGGAGTCAGCGGTAACGACCGCTGGTAGCTGAAACAAACCCAGTGGCGGGGACATTCCTGTCCCCGCTCCGGCGAAGCCGGAGCAATAAACAGCGAAACAAACCCAGTGGCGGGGACATTCCCGTCCACCGCTCCGGCAAAGCCGGAGCAATAACAGCGAAACAAACCCAGTGGCGGGGACATTCCTGTCCCCGTTCCGGCAAAGCCGGAGCAACCGACGAGCCGAATGAATTCGGCGATCCCGACTCGGCAGTCAACGGTATGCTTGACCCCGGATGATCGATACGAGCGGGTGGCTTGGCGCTAAGAAAGTCTGCGTCATCGGAGCGGGGACGATGGGCAGCGGGATTGCCGCCCATCTCGCCAATCTCGGCTTCCAAGTCTCCCTCCTCGACGTCAGCCGCGAGAGCGTCACGACCGCGTTCGATCGCGCCAAGTCCGCGAGGCCCCCCCATTTCTACATCCTCGAACGAGCCAACGATATCCAACTGGTGAGCATCGACGAGAACTCCGATTGGATAGCCGAAGCCGACTGGGTTTGCGAGGCTATCGTCGAGCGAGCCGATGCCAAGCGCGCCCTGTTCAGTCAGATCGAGCCCATCCTGCGGCCCGACGCGATGATCTCGACCAACACGAGCGGGCTGCAGATCTCGCTACTCGCCGAAGGGATGTCGCAAAGCTTCCAGCAGCGCTTTCTGGGGACTCACTTCTTCAATCCGCCGCGCTATCTTAAGCTCCTCGAGCTCATCCCCACCAACGTGACCGATCCGGCCGTCGTCGCCGCGATGACCGAATTCCTCGAGGAACGCGTGGCGCGGCGCGTCGTGCTCGCCAAGGACACCCCCGGCTTCATCGCCAACCGCTTCGGCATGTGGTCAATGTTCCAGGCGATCCACACGGCGGAGATGCTGCATCTCAGCGTCGAACAGGTCGACGCGATCACCGGCCCATTCATTGGCCGCCCGCGCAGCGCCACCTTCCGACTGAACGATCTTGTCGGTATCGACATCATGGTCGACATCGCCGCCAACCTCATCGCCCGCTGCCCGGATGATCCGCACATCGGCACGTTTGCCTCACCCCACTCGATTCAAGCCCTCATCGGCAGGGGCTGGGTGGGTGAGAAGTCGGGGCAGGGCTACTACCGGCGCGAAGGGCGCGAACTTCTCGCGCTCGATCTTCAAACCCTTGCTTACCGGCAGAAAGTCGACGTCGTCTTTCCCTCCCTTATCGAGTTCGCCAAGCTGCCCCTGGATGAACGGCTGAGGGCGGGCCTTGAACTCAAGGATGAAGCTGGCGAATACCTGCGGAACTACCTCGTGCCGACCTTGCGCTACGCGAATTACCTCAAGGAAGAGATCAGCCACAACGTGCTCGATTTCGATCGCGTGATGATGTGGGGCTTCGGGTGGGAAATGGGGCCATTCGCCATGATCGACGCCATCGGCCCCGAGAAGCTGGGGATCGAGTCGACGCCCTTTTATTCAGGCAACACGATCCTGAGTTTCGCGGGCAAGAAAGTATCGATTCCCGCCGAGCCGCAGTACGCTCCCCTCACCTCCTTTCCCATCGTGGGCGGCGGCGAAACCTACGTGCTTCGCGATATGGATGACGGGGTGACCGCGCTCAGCTTGAAGACGAAGATGGGCACGATCAACCCGCAGCTCATCTTCGAGCTAACCGAACTGCTCGATGGCAGCTTCGACAACTTCGTGTTCACGAGCGAGTCGCGGTCGTTTTCGGCCGGATACGATCTCAAGGTTTTCGCCGATCTTATCGACGCCGCCGATTGGACGGGGATCGACGTGGCGCTGGCCAACTTGCAGCGGCTCGGCGAGATGCTTGAGAGCAAGCGCTGCGTGGCGGCGATTTTCGGCCATTGTCTCGGCGCGGGCTTCGAGCTTGCCCTCGGCGCGACGGTTATCGCAGCGTCGCCGGATACGACCATCGGGTTGCCCGAAGCGAAGGTCGGCGTCATTCCAGGCGGGCGCGGCACGACCCTCATGCGGCTCTACAACCAGTATTCCGCGCGGCGTCTGGCCGAGGTGGCGATCACCCTTATGGAAGGCGCGGTGGCAGGGAACCCCGACGAGGCGCGGGCGATGGGGTACCTGAGGCCCACCGACGTCACCGTCTACCACCCGGATCGCCTCTTCACCGAGGCCAAGAAGCTGCTGCTTCTGACTCAACTTTGGACAAGGCCCGAATTTGCCAAGCCCGAGGGCCCGATAACGGGCATGATCGACCGGGCTCAGGAAGACGCGACGCGCCGGCTCAATTTGACCACCTACGACAACGTCATCGGCGACGCGATCAAGGCTGTTTTCTCGAAGACGGTCAGCTACGAGGATGGGCTTGGCATGGAGCGGCGGGAATTCGTCCAGCTCTGCGGCCGCGCCCTAACCCACATGCGCATCCGGCACATGCTGGAGACGAATAAGCCCATTAGGAACTGATCTGCGAAGCCGCCGGTCACGGCGTAGCTCCTTTTTTGTGCCTCCACGCCTCGCTGTGGACCCTATTCCACCGTGAAGCCGCATGTCACATCCCACTTCCTCTAACATACACGGCGAACAGAAGGCGAAACGAGAACGGCGGTCGTGACGAGACGGTCTCACCGCCTGGCCGGCTTTCTTCCTCCCCCATCAAGGGGGAGGGAGTTCATCGCTCCTAGCACAGTGGAGGCAGGTCACCCCTCCTTGGACCCCCATCAAAGGGTGAGGGAGTTTTTTGTGCCACGGCAGTCGCGAGTCGCATGCCTTCCTATTCGCAAGACCTCACTGCCGAAGCGCCGTCGTAAGCCTCGCCGCGCCCCAGCCAAAGACCCGAAGCTATTCGCGACTCATCACCCGTCACCCCTCAATACACTAGTTGACAAAACCCGCTGCCGAGCACCTATATGCGAGCGATGAAAATAGCGCGCCAGAAGGGAGGAAAGCTCGGACGTAGCATCGGCGTCCCGCCGATGGAACGCCTGCTTATGTAAATCCCCAACCTAAAACTGTACTTGTCGTATGTCAGCGAGTGAACTGTGAAGGAATGAAGTGAATGAACAAATGTCGACGGGCAAACAAATTGGCCAGAAATTCCCGAGAAAACCCCAGGAAACGCGGGAACCTGCAGACTCACAAGGAACTCGACGGATTCCCGCTGCCAGCCGCACGAATCAAGTGAACGAAGTGAACGTCCGGCAACTTCCCGCTGAAAAACAAGCAGGAGGTGGGAGGAAGTAAGTTTCAGGTTCCAAAACCGCCGAAGTGAGACCTGTTTGGCCGGTATTCAGCCAGGAATTCCCGCTAACAGCCACCCGACACCCGGTACGCCGTGGCCGGCAGCGCCCGCACGGCTAGATCGTATACTCGCGGCATGGACTCCGAGGCCCTGTATACGGACGTCGTCGAGAAGTACAGCGAGCACATCAACCCCTACCTGGCCAAGCTCCTGGCCTTTGCGGGATTCGGGGTGGAGATGCGCGGGGAAGGCTGCTACATCTATGACCATGAGGGGCGTCGATTTCTTGACTGCCTCGGCGGCTACGGCACGTTTAGCCTGGGCCATCGCCATCCTAAGATGATCGAAGCCGTCAGGGCGCAGCTCGACGAGATCGCGCTGAGCGGCAAGGCCTTTTTCAGCAAGCCCGCCGCCGATCTCGCCGCCAAGCTCGCGGAGATCGCGCCGGGCGGGGTCGAGTTCAGCTTCTTCTGCAACAGCGGCACCGAGGCCGTCGAGGGAGCGCTCAAGTTCGCCCGCGCTGCCACCGGGCGCACGAAGCTCGTCTCGACGCATGATGCATTTCACGGCAAGACGCTCGGCGCACTGTCGGTGATGGGCCGGGAGAAGTACCGCAAGCCCTTCGAACCCCTCTTGCCGGGGGTTTCCTTCGTGCCCTACGGAGACGACACTGCGGCGGCTGCGGCCATCGACGGCGAAACCGCGGCGATCATCGTCGAGCCGATCCAAGGCGAGGGAGGGATCGTCGTCCCGCCCGACGGCTATCTGCGCGCCCTGCGGCAAGCCTGCGACCGGGCGGGCGCTTTGCTGATCATCGACGAGGTGCAGACGTCGATGGGCCGGACCGGCTACTGGTTTGGATGCGATCACGAGGGCGTCTCGCCCGACATTCTGACCCTCGCGAAAGCGCTCGGCGGGGGAATCATGCCGATTGGCGCCCTGTGCGGCACGCGGAGAGTATGGGAGAAGATCTACGAGCCGAACCCCCTCTCGCACACCTCCACCTTCGGCGGCAACAACCTCGCCTGCGCGGCAGGAGTCGCTGCGATCCGCATTACCGAGGAGGAGGGGCTGCTCGAGCGATCCCGCGCGATGGGCGCGATCTTCAAGAAGGGGCTGCAGCAGGTGGCGGATCAGCACGGCGATCTGATCGCCGAAGTGCGCGGGCGGGGCCTGATGATCGGACTGGAATTCAAGATGGACGAGGTGGGCGAGCTGGTTGTGGCGCAGATGCTGAAGCGCGGGATGTGCGTGGCCTACACGCTCAACAACCCGCGTGTCCTGCGGTTCGAGCCGCCGCTGATCATCGACGAGGCGCAGATCCAGTTCGGCGTGGATACCTTCGCCGATTCACTTGCGGAGACGGCGGAATTACTTGCGGAGCTGGTCTGAGCCACGGCGACAGGAATGTCATCGCCACGGGAAATTTACGAAATTGCCTTCTGCCGCAGGGCGTGATCGGCAAGAACGAGGGCCGCCATCGCTTCGACCATCGGCACCGCGCGAGGCAGCACGCACGGATCGTGGCGTCCGCGGCCCGCAATCGTGGTGTTCTCGTGCTCCACGTTCACGGTGTCCTGCTCCGACATGATCGTCGCCGTCGGCTTGAAGGCGGCCCGCATCGTGATCGGCATCCCGTTGGAAATTCCCCCCTGGATGCCGCCGCTAAAGTTGGTGGTCGTAATGACGGGATCTTTCTCCCCTTCCCCTTGCGGGGATGATCGTGCCCAGGAGGGGGAAGGGGGTAGGGGGATGGGGGTTCCGGCACGGTACGGATCGTTGTGCTCGCGACCGGTCAGATCGGTGCCCGAGAACCCGCTCCCCACTTCGAATCCCTTGCATGCGGGGAGCGACATGACTGCTTTCGCGAGGTCCGCCTCGAGCTTATCGAACACCGGCTCGCCCCAGCCCGTGGGTACGCCGCGCGCAACACAGCCGACGACGCCGCCGATCGAGTTGCCATCCTTGCGAACCGCCTCGATGTGCGCGATCATCTGCTCGGCAACGCCGGGGTCGGGGCAGCGCACGATCGATGCCTCGACCTGTTCCATGGTCACCGCAAGAGGGTCGACGGCAGCGACAACGTGATGCACCTTTTCAACCCATCCCACCACCTCGACGCCAAGGGTCTGCAACAGCTTCTTAGCAACGGCCCCCGCCGCCACGCGCCCCACGGTCTCTCGCGCGGATGCCCGCCCGCCGCCCGACCAGGCGCGGATGCCGTACTTCTCGTCGTAGCCGAAATCGGCGTGGGAGGGGCGATATTTGGTGCGCAGCTCCTCATAGTCCGTCGAGCGCGCGTCCTCGTTCATCACGAGCATCAAGATGGGGGTGCCGAGGGTGAGTCCATCTTGGATGCCGCTGAGGATTTGAACGGTGTCGGATTCTTTACGCTGCGTGACGATGCGCGATTGGCCGGGGCGGCGTCGGTCGAGCTCGCGCTGGATTTCCTCTACAGAAATCTCCAGCCGCGGCGGACAGCCATCGATCACCACGCCCACGCCGCCGCCATGGGACTCTCCCCATGTGGTGATGCGAAAGAGTGCGCCAAAGGAGTTGCCCACACCCGAAGTCTATCAGACGCGGAGCCCCCTCACCCGGAGGGGAGAGGGATGTAAGCTCCCCGCGTGCTCCCGCACTTCTACTACCATCCGCGCATGAAAGCATACGACTTCGGGCCGCAGCATCCCCTGAAGCCGGAACGGCTGGAGCGCACTATGCGATTGCTCACTGCTCTCGGGCAGTGCGATCCTATCGACCCGGGGGAGGGGGAAGTGGCGGATGTGCTGCGGGTGCACGACTCGGCTTATGTCAATGCGATACGGACCTGCACTGCCGGTTACGACATGGGCATCGGTAGCCTCGACAATCCTCCGTTCGTGGGCATGTATGAGGCGTCCCTCGCCTACTGCGCGGGCAGCGCCGCCGCGGCTCGCGCGGTTGTGGCGGGCGCCCCTCTTGCTTACGGCATTGCGGGTGGGCTGCACCATGCGATGCCGACCAGGGCGTCTGGCTTCTGCGTCTTCAACGATCCCGCCATCGCGGTTCACATCCTACTGGAGAAGTTTGAGCGCCTCGCGTATGTGGACATCGACGTGCACCACGGCGACGGCGTGCAGTGGATGTGGTACGACGATCCCCGCGTTCTCACCTGCTCGATCCACGAAGACCCACGCACGCTCTGGCCAGGAACCGGCGGCGCCGAGGAGACGGGCGCGGAGTTCACCGCGCTCAACGTGCCTTTAGAAGCCCACACTACTGGCGATGTGTGGCAGTGGGCGTTCCTGCAATCGGTCATCCCGGCTCTGGAGCGGTTCCGTCCGGGGGCGATCGTGCTGCAAATGGGCACGGATTCGCACTTCCGCGACCCGCTGGCGCATCTGCGCAACACCGCGCAGGAGTTCGTCGCCGCGGTGGCGGCGGTGAAGGAACTTGGGCTACCTATCGTCGCGCTCGGCGGCGGCGGCTACAGCCTGACGACAGTGCCTCGCATGTGGGTCGCCGCGTGTCTCACGCTTGCCGGGGTCTCGTTTGACGACGCCATCCCGGAGCCTCTAGCCTCGGAGCTGGGAATGCCCAACTTCTTCGATGCAACACCTCCGGGCCCGGCGGGAACTGGACGGCGATATGCCGAAGCGGTGGTGGAGTTTGTGCGGAGCCATCATCTTAAGCGGGTGAGGAGTTAAGGTCTGCGGTTAAAAAGCCTCCTTCCTCGCCGCATTCCAAGCAAGCAATCCCCATCCAAATAGAAAGCAGACGCCGCCTATCGGCGTGATCGCGCCGAGCCACTTCATTCCAGTAATTGCCAAGAGATACAGCGACCCGCTGAAGATCACCACACCCGCTACGAAGAGCCGGCCAATCCATGCAGACAGCCGTAGATGAGGGGCCAGCGCCGCAACGAGGAGCACGGCCAAGGCGTGCCCAAAGTGATATTGCACGCCGGTCTGATAGATCGCCATCGACTCGGTTGAGAGTCGGTCGCGCAGGCCGTGAGCGCCGAACGCGCCGAATCCGACGGCAAGAAAGGCGAGCACTGCTCCCGCGATGGCGTTCGTGCGAGTCATCGGGCCAAGGCTACCGCCGGGATCAAAGCGCGGAGCGCCGAACCAAGGCGCTAGAGACCGTGGCGGAGGGTACGGCGCAGTCACCGACAGTTGGCGCCCAGTCTGCAGCCGCGCAAGCCCTCTGATATGCCAGCATCCCCGAAGAATTGCGGTTTCCAGCGCAAATTCCACCACCCCCCAGATCGTCGAAATTATGCCTTACCATGTCAACGGAGGTACTCATGAAGAAGTTTTTTAGGTCGGCGCGATTCGCAGGTCCTCTCGGGATACTGCTCGTTTTCGTCGCGTCATTTGGTCTGACGTCCCTTGCGATGGCAACGGTTGGAGTTTGGCCTTCCTGCGCGGCACTGTGCCAAAATTGTGGCCCGGGAGGTTCCGGCTGTCCAGGCGTAAGCGGTACTTGTTCAGCGAGTTGCGTCGATGGACAATGCGTCGGCGGCTCCTGTGCGGACGCTTGCAGGTCCTGCTGCGCGAGCAACTGCGGCTACGGCACCCAAGGATGGGCTGACTGCGAAGGGTGTTGCGTCATGTATAACTGTGGTGGTCAGAGTTGTCAGAACTTGAACCAGCACTGCACAACCGAAAACTAAGTTGACTGGTTTGTCGAAGCGCGATGCGTCGACAGGCCCACTAAGACAATGCCGTGAAAAATCGACTTCTTGTAATCGTTGCTATTGTTTGTGGCTGTCTTGCTGCCGTCCTTTGGTGGCGAAACAATAGAGCAGACGTGTCGTCGGGGCTGTCAGACATGCAAGCACGTACGGCAGGGTTCTCTTCCGCAGGACAGTTCGACAATATGATGGCTGCGATGAAGCGGATGACCGCCCACACAGCAACCACAAAAGGGTGGGACGACGAGGATTTCAACAACCTCAAAGATGCCCTTGCCCAGGACAACGAGAAAATCTCGACGACGCTTGTGTTCAACTTGGGTTGGCTTACAGTGCCCAGCCAGAGGCGCCGAGCTTTGGATCTTGTCGGCCAACGCCCAATCCCTATTAACGAAAGGAAAGCGTGGACGTACGTTTTTCAGCAGTGGCTAAATGCTCCGAATGACCCCACGATTAAGAGCACACTTGCCAACCTAGGCAATCGGGACTTGCAACAGGTGTACCATGAAATCATCGCCAATACGGCAGAGTAGGCACTCGGGCTACACCATCTTAGAGCTCATTGTTGTAATGAGTATCGTGGCTCTGCTTGCAGCCTTACTGCAGCCCCTGATAACTTCGGCGAAAAAGCAGGGGGCGCGCTCTTCCTGCCTGGCTAACTTGCGGAGTTTGGGCACCGCCATGCAACTGTATTCAATTGATTGGGACGACCGTTATCCATTTGCGGCGGACGCATTTGCTCGGGCGAACCCTGAAGGTTTTTCAGAGTTCCCGCAGCCACCATCAAGTTTGCCGGACTTGATTTCCGTCCTCTCACCCTTCGTGCGGAGCCGCGAAGTATGGATCTGTCCCAGTGACAGGACAAGTTTCCGGATACAACTTTCTCCGACTGGAGGCTACAGTCTCTTCCCGTCGGTAAGCGCATTCGCCGGGACCAGTTACTCGTTTAACACCGTCAGGTTCTGCGGGCGATCTCATTCTTCGTTGGGTGACGCTGAGTTTCGCATTGCGGGAGACGCCAGTACTTGGCACGCTGATGTTCTGGATCCCGGCTTCTTTCGGAAGTCGCAGAATGTGCTTTTTGGTGACGGGCACACTCGTTTTGTTTCGGGTAATGATCGGCAATGACCACGCGAAGGCTAATCTTTGAAGTTCTTGCTTATGTAGCCCTTGCGGCGGCGCTAGCATGGGGCACAGCCTTTATGGTGCGCAGGCAGGATGACTCGAAGTCACAACGTATAATAGAGCGGAGCACGGCAGATAGAGACATCCTGCGGGAGCAACTACATGTTTCACCCTCCGAAGTCGCGGTTATTGAATTCATGGACTTTCAGTGTCCACCATGTCGAAGTTCATATCCGGCGGTATAGCAAGCCTTGGCTGAGCGTCCGAATGTGCGCTACATCCCGATTAATGACCCGCTGCCTTTCCATGCATTTGCTTACGATGCTGCTGTGGCTTCCGAAATAGCAAAAGCCCAGGGCAAATTCAGCCAAGTTTTTGATGACCTGTTTTTGGGCCGCACCCAGCTGGATCGGAAAAGCCTTAACGTTTACCTGCATCAACAGGGCTTGCCACCGGTGGTGCCAACCCGTGCAGCAAAGGTGTTTGCCGCGAAAGTAGATGCGGCACTGCGGCTCGGCGTGGCCCTTGGCGTTCACGCCACACCCACAATGCTCGTGCTGAACAACAAGGGAAAGCTGGTCGAGGTTCACGGACAGTCAGCGCTACAGCAAGCCCTAGAGTAATCCACTGTCCACCTTGAGCCCCGGGTGGCTGGCCCGATCAATAGCGAGGAGCGCCAAACCAGCCTACGGTCACCGCGCCGTAGCCCTCGGCGACGGTTTCCAGTGCTTGCTCATCCACCTCGGGCACGAGGGCGACGGCCAAGATCGCCCCGCCATTTCCAAACTGCTCGAGCAGGTTGTTGGCTGGCTCGGGGGGAACGCCTTCGTCCTGCAGATAGGTCAAAATCGCGGAAGCATCAGGCTCGCCGTTCTTCTTGGCGAAGTCGAAGGCGGCCGTCGCCAAGTCCCCGCCACCCATGACGGCTCCAACTCCGGGCACGATGATCGTTTCGAGGGAACGATCGAGTTCCGTCTCGTTTGGATTCGCGGTTGCTTCGTTATCGAGCGGAGTTATCGGCGTGGGGAAGCCGGTGGCAACTGCGAGATCCAGATCGTCCAGTTCATGCCCGGCTGGGCCGATGTTGTTGCGGGGCTCCAGCGTATCCTCGGCAAGCCACTGAGAATCGTCCATCTGGTCCACGGTTTCGCCCGTTCTGGTGCGGTCGGATGTCGAGATGCCGGTGTTGTCCAGCTTCGACTCGTCCACCGCTTCAAAGTCGGCAATCGGCGAGCGTTCGTCGACGAGTTCGTTAGCCGTCGGGTCGTCGGCGCGACCTACAAAAAAGCTCGCATCGCCGACCGACGACGTCGCGGCGTCGCCCGTCGCGTTGGCATCGCGGGTGACGAGGCTAATGTCGTCGAGTTCGATGCCGTCCGTCATCAGGTGGCGCACCATCCGCCGCGCTTGGGTCGAGTCTGGAAAGGCTGCGTAAAAGGTGGACATGGGCAATGCATACGACTCGGCGCTCAATTGCCCGGTTCCGATTGTCAGCCGCACATAGAAAAGGGGCGGGAGATAACTCCCGCCCGGTTCGGAGGATCGCTTCGCCGTCTAGCGGTCGCTCTTGATCGTCAGTGCACGATTGCCGTCCTTGTAGCTGACGGTCCAGTCGCCGCTCATCGCTCCGAGCATCGCTCGCTGCTTCGGCATCAGATCGCTGAAGTACAGGAACCCCTGCTTCTTCATCGTCGCCTCTTGCGATGGGGTGAGCGACTCGAAGATCGCCTTCAGGTCGATCCTGCCCATGCGGGCGACCCGCGCATCCGATCCAGACCGGCTAAGGCGCACGTCCGGCGCGCTATCGACGGCTACGACCTTATGCTTGCCGTCGGGGCCGATCATGACGATCTGGTCGCCGACTTTCGTATAACGGACGCTGTCCCCGCCACCTGCGCGGACCGTCTGGGCCCTGCCATCGCGGCCTACGACGGTGATCTGGTCGCCGTCCCTGGTCACGCGATAATTTCCGCCTTCCCGTGCGACGTCGGTTGTGAACACCATGTTGCGGCTGCCTCTCGCGCTCGACGACTTCTTGACGTCGATAACCCGGCGCTTGCCCTTGCTGTCGATGATCGTGACCTTGCCGTCACGCACTTCGACGCGCGTAGTGCCTGACTTCGATGTATCAATGACCTGACGCTGGCCGTCAGGGCCAACGATCACAACCTGCCCGTCGCCGCTTTGAACCCACGTACCGCCCGGCGCGAATAGGGAGCCGCTCATGGCTCGGCTCCACCCTTTGCCGGGCATGCTCAGATGGAATTCTTCCATGGCCTGCGGGGCTATCTTGAATCCGCCCACTTTGTCGAGCTTCATGTGGAGCTCTTCCATGGCCTTCGGATCCATCTTAAAGCCCTCGGCTTGGCTGAGCTTAATGTGCAACTCTTCCATGGCTTTGGGGTCCATCTTGAATCCCTCCATGTTGCCGAGCTTCATGTGCAGCTCCTCCATGGCCTTCGGATCCATCATGCCTTTCATCGGGCCGAACATTTGGGGGTCCATCTTCGGCATGGAGCGCATCATCTGCTCCATCTCTTTCTTGAACTGCGCCTTCTGCTCCGGGCTCATCTTCTCGGAGTCTTTCCCATCGAAGTGCTTGAACTGCTCGCCCCACTTCTCCATGTCGCGCGCCCATGTCTTCATGTGGGCTTCGAATTCCTTCTGCTGCTCTGGGCTCATTGGATGAGCGCCCCGCGCCATCGCCGGGGCCATGAATTCGATCTTCGACATTTCGGCAGGCGTAGTCGTCATCGTCTTGAAGAGTTCGGTATTCGCCATCGCCGGCGCGGAGATTGTCATCCCACCTTCGTAAAATGCCCCCCCCTTCTTGAAGACCCATACATCCTTTTGCCGCTCCCAGCGGCCGTCCCAGGCGCGGCCCAGCGAGCGCATCAGCTCTTCGACCGGGACGTTGACCACATTGATGTTGATCGTCTTGTCCTTGTCGACCTGATCGTCGCCCACTACAAAGTTAATGCCCTGATTCTTCAGATACTCGAGCACTTCGCGAATGCTGGCTTTGGTGAAGCTCGCGCTCACCTTCTCGCCCGCGCCTTGCTGCCACGAGGTTAGCTCGTCCTTCGCGGCGTCGAAGCCAACATGCTTCGCGGCCGGAAATTCAAAGCTGGGGTCCTGAGCCCCCGCGAGCACGGCCATGGTCGCCACACCGGCGAAAGCGGATAAGAATGCTTTACCCTTCATCGATCCTCCCTTTCCTCCACTCAACTGCACTGGTGTTGCACAGGCTGAGCCCTATCCGCAGTACGCTTTTAGCTCAAGTGCGGGTTCCGACTATGTAAAATCTTTTTGCGAGTTTTCACATCTCGAAACCGCATGGTTGTTGCGGCAGTCATATCGCCTGAGGATTCCATGGACAAAACCCAGCCCACGCGCACCCCGATCGATGCTTCCGATGTTGAGCACATAGCCGCACTAGCCACCGGCGGCTTGCTCTTTATTACCGGCGTGCGCAAAGGAGGCTTTGGCGGATTTCTATTTAAGCTCGCGGGTGGCGCGCTGCTGTTCCGAGGCCAGCAGGGCTATCGCCGGCTCTATCACGGCATCGGCATGGAGGTCGCGAACCGGCCCTCCGGTGTGGGCAAGCAGAATGTCCGCGTTGAATCCGAGATCCTCGTGAAGCGGCCGCGCGAGGAGCTTTACCGCATCTGGCGCAATTTGGAGAATCTGCCCGTTTTTATGGATCACCTCGCCGATGTCGTTGAGATCGACGATGTGAAATCGCGATGGGTTGCCAAAGCGCCGCTCGGGATGGTCGTCACCTGGGACGCCCGGATCATCAACGACATCGAGAACGAGCTAATCGCGTGGGAAACGATGGAGGGCTCGGGAGTCGACAATGCCGGGTCGATCCATTTCGAGGACGAAGGGAAGGGCGCGACGCGCATCCGCGTCGTGCTGCGCTACGATCCGCCCGCCGATCTCTTCGGCGCCTTTCTCGCCAAAATCTTCGGGAACGACCCGCAGCGGGAGATCGATCAGGACCTGAAGCGGTTCAAGCGAATCATGGAAGTGGGCTCGGTGCTTGCGACGAAGCGCAGTAAGGCCGCTTCAAAAGCCGAAGTGCTATAAGGATGCCGGCGGGATCGCCGAATTCATTCGGCCTGCCGAGCTCCTCCCGGCCTTCGGAGCGGATTAAAATTCGCGATCCCGGGGGAAATTAAGGTGCCTGAAATCCGACCGGACCGCGCTGGCGATTCGATCGAGGGGATCACGGACGTCCTCAATCGGGCCTACAAGCCCCTTGGTGACATGGGATTGCGCTACGTCGCTACCTGGCAGACTCCCGATATCACTCTGGAACGTGTTTCGCGCGGTACCGCGTTCGTGGCCGTCGAGGATGGCCGTTTCGTCGGCACAATCTCGCTCTACCCACCGAGCCTCGACGCCGGCTGCGATCTCTACTGCGCGGAATGGCACTTCGGACAGTTCGGTGTCGATCCCGAACTCCAATGCAAAGGAATAGGCAAAGCTCTCTACGAGGCCACCGAAAACGAGGCCCGTAACAAGGGCGCGATAACCTTGGCCCTCGACACTGCCAAGCCGGCGGCACACTTGATCGCCCTCTACAAACGGTGGGGGTTCGAAGTCGTGGGTGAGGCGGACTGGCGTCCGCACACGAACTACTTGAGCGTGCTGATGGCGAAGACGCTTTAGGGAATGAAGTGGAACGCGGGGCCGGCCGAGAGGCTGCAGATCGGATCGGTGCCCACGGGGTTAACGGTGTAAGTTCCGCCACCAGGGCATAGAGGGCCGCTGACGCCGCCTTTTAGATAGCCATTTGGACCCGTCAAGCTCCCCATCGCGACAAACGCGCCGCCGGGCAACTTGTTCTCCATCGCGTACTGCTCCTTTGCGTAATCGAGCTTCTTCAGATTCTCGATGCAGGCGTTGCGCCGGCTATTCTCACGGGCCGTAATCCAGTTCGGCACCGCAATCGCGATAAGAATGCCGATGATCAGGATGACAATCATGATCTCGACGAGCGTGAATCCTCGCTGAGGTGTGTTTCGCATCATTAAGTAATTGCCGCATCGGGCAATACACTCCTTCCATAAATCGTCGGCACTTTTGGGCCGAACAATTAGCTGAAGCTACGAACCGTCCTCGCTCATCTTCGGAGTGGAGTCACTTGCGGATGTATAGCCCGCATCCGTCGCCTGCTCAACGGACCGGAAGTAGACGCGCCGCCCATCGGGAACGATCGTGGTGAACTTGCCGACGTTCTTGTAGAGGACCTTGGTCTGCGAGTCGCCAACATAGGCGCCGAGCTGCTGCTCTTTCAGTCCCTTGCATCCGGCGAGGGCGAAGAAGGCGCAGAGAAGAAAAATGGCTCGTTTCATCGTTATTCGCCGCCATTATAGCAATTGGATGACAATGGTGCGTCAGCTTCCAAAAACGGCGCGAATATGGATTGCGAGCAGAAGAATGTAGAAAGCCGTCGCCAGCCACGTCCCTTGGTCGGCGCTCTTGGGATGCGATTTACGGGCGTACTCGAGCAGCAAGATCGGCCCCGCAAGCATCGCCACCTTGCCAAGCGCGAACGGAATCGATCCCATCTGAGCAAGACGCGCAAAGAGAGGATTGCCTTCGCCGTAGCCACGGCTCAGCCAAAAAAGCGAACTGGCCAAATCTGCCAGCCCGACCAGGACGAGACATACGGTGCTGATCCTGACGGGGTTCATGAGCTCAATCGGGAAGAATCCGCACTACTCAACTATGCTGCAACGTCCGAGGATTAGGAACCCGCGCGCATCTTTTCACACTAATCCGCGCGTATGAATCCTAGAATGGCTGTGATCATATAACTTGATCTCACCAGGAGTACCGCCGCATTGAGCAAATTCCCCTTTATCTCCACCGCTCTAGCCTTCGTTCTCGTCTCTGCGCTGATTTCCGTCGCTGCCGGACAGGCCGCCGGACCTAAGAATCCGCCCAAGCAAGATCCGAAAGCGCAGCAGCCTAAGAAAGAAGAGCCAAAGAAAGAGGAACCCAAAAAGGAAGAG
>JBBREM010000031.1:0-25167 GCA_038202925.1 Fimbriimonadales bacterium
ATAACGCACGTTATGACACGACGCGCACGACGGGCGGCGGTTCGAACACGGGCGACTATGACCGGGACGGCTACAACTCCGCCGGTTACGATCGCTACGGCTACAGCCATCAGGGCACGTACAACGCTCGTTACGACACGACCCGAACGACCAACAGTGGCTATAACCCAAGCGACTACGGTCGCGATGGCTACAACAGCGCCGGATACGACCGCTACGGCTACAACCGCCAAGGTACGTACAGCGCCCGTTACGACATGAAGAACGTCGATTCGAACACCCGTGAGGAGATCACGGTTCGAGTCGGCAACCGAGTGATGCGCTACAGCGGCAATGAGCGGCCCTACCGGATCGGATCGACGATCATGGTTGCCGCCGAGGCGACCGCGAGACAGGTCAACATTGGCGTCACGAAGGATCGGAACAATGACACGATCACGATGGAGCTCGACGGAGACGTCCTGATCCTTGAACAAGATTCCAAGACGTACCGTCTTAATGATAGGCGCGGCACTCTTCCGCAGAAAGTCGAAGTTCGAAACGGGGTCATCTTTGTCCCCATGGAGGCCTTCAATATTCTCCGAAGAAGCGGCGTTTACAACTAGGAATCTTCTTCCTCCCTCCCCCAAGCCCCGCGTCTCGCCCTCAGACCGGGGCTCTTTTTCGCCCAAACCGTTGTCGTCCCGAGGCACGCACGATTGACGATTGACGATTCACGAACACGACCCACGATCCACGATCCACAATCCACATGTGCGCGTCACTCAGGAGGGTCCCGAGAGCCTGCCCGACTACGAGGGAGTCTCGATCGTTTTTGAAACTTCATCGCGTCTCGACCTTGCCGACTTGCGGAAGGGCATCTTCACCGAAGCTCCCATCCCCCAGCGCAGGAAGGACTACGACGAAATCACCAGCGAGCGACCAAGCTCCCTCGCCCACAGATTCGATCCGGCTCCATGGGGCATCTTCGCCGGGTTCGACGGCGAAATTCGGCTCGGGGGCACCATCGTGATTCGGAACACCCCGGAGTACGAGCTGCTCGAACAGCGCCACGACCTTGCCATCATCGCCGACCTCCGAGTTTTGCCCGAATTTCGCGGCTTGGGGTTTGGCAGCGCCCTTGTGACGCAAGCGGTCGATTGGGCGCGTGCCCAAGGGTGCGCAGAGATCCGCGTCGAAACCCAGGACATCAACGTCACGGCATGCCGCTTCTATGACGCGATGGGCTTTCATCTCCATAGCATCGAAGAGCAGGTATACGGGCCGGACATCGACGAGACACGGATTCTCTGGGCGCGAAAACTTGTTTAAACCACAGATGACAAGAAGGAACACAAATTCTAGTCTTCTGCGCTCCTTCTGCGAATATCTGGGGTTAAGCGCACTACAGATCTAGAAACCACTCGTGCATCCGCGTGTCGCCGGTCAGTTCAGGATGGAAGGAAGTGCCCACCAGATTCCCCTTCCGAACCGCCACGACCTTCCCGTCGTATTCAGCCAGAGGCTCAACCCCCTCCCCCAGCCGAGTAACCAGGGGAGCCCGGATGAACACGCCAGTTACGGGTTCTTCAAGGCCACGCACGGCCACCTCGTCCTCGAAACTGTGAACCTGCGCCCCGAAGGCGTTGCGTTGGATCGTGACGTCGAGCAGGTCGAGCGTGTACTGCTTCCGCCCGTCGACTTCGTGGGCCATGAGGATCATCCCCATGCAAGTGCCCCAAACCGGCATCCCCCTCGCGGCGCAAGACTGTAGGGCGTCGCCGAGGCCGAATCGCTCCATCAGCAGCCCGACGGTGGTGCTCTCGCCGCCGGGAATGATCACGCGGTCCACGCCTTTCAAATCAGCGGGCGAGCGGACCTCGACGGCTTTGCCGCCGGAAGCGTGAACGGCTTGGATATGCTTCTCGAAATCGCCTTGGATCGCGATCACGCCGGTCTTGGGCATCTCCTAGAGTCTACTTGGAGGCAGAGGTAACCTCTGGGCGTGGTCGAAGCCATCGGTGTCCCATTCGATCTGAGCGGATTGCGCATGGGCAGCCGGCTCGGGCCTGCGGCGGTGCGGCTGGCGGGGCTAGAAGCGGCTTTCGACGATCTTCATGTCGATTTCGCCTGGGGCGGCGATCTGCGCGGCTGCGACTCGCTTGAGGCCGAAGAAACGGAGATCGATCCCCTTCTTGGCTGCATCCGCGAGCTGCGAAAACGCACCGAAGCTTCGATCAAGACCGGCTACACGCCGCTTATCATCGGCGGCGATCATGCCATCGCGATGGGCTCAATCGCGGCGGGGCTCAACCACCACGGCGAATCGATGGCGCTGCTCTGGATCGACGCCCACGCTGACGTGAACACTCCTGGAAGCTCAAAAACCGGACGCATCCACGGCATGCCGGTCGCGGCCCTGATGGGAAAGCCGAGCGGGGTCATGGGCGAACGGCACGAGGAGTGGAACCGGTTGCTGGCGGCCCTCGGACCGAAGCGGCTGAAGATGGACCACATGTCCTGGTTCGGCCTGCGCGACGTCGACCCGCCTGAGAGAAAGCTCATCCGCGACGATGAAGCCTGTCTCGCCAGCACGATGCACCACATCGACCGGTACGGCCTGATTTGGGAGCTTCGACGGTTCGACGTCTGGATGAAGCAATCCAAGGCAACTCACCTATGGATTTCCTTTGACGTGGATGCGATGGACCCGATCCTCGCCCCCGGCACCGGCACGTCGGTCACCGGCGGGCTCAGCTATCGCGAGGCGCACCTCGTGGCCGAAGTGCTGCACGAGATGATTGACGCGGAGAACTGCCCGTACAAGCTGGCCGGCATCGATGTCGTCGAGATCAACCCGCTCATCGACCAGCACAACGAGACGGCGAAGATGGCGGTCGAGTGGATCGGCTCGCTGTTCGGCAAGACGATTTTGGGGGAGCGGTGAGCCTCGACAGCGCACGCCGCGTGCTCACTCAGGAAGCGGAGGCGATCCTGCGGCTTGCAGAGCGATTGGATGGCGTCGAGGAGGCCGTTTCCGCCATCCTTGCCTGCAAGGGAAGGGTGATTACTTGCGGGGTGGGCAAGAGCGGGCACATCGCCCGGAAGACGGCGGGAACCCTCAGCAGCACGGGCACGCCCTCTCTGTTCTTGCACGCCGCCGAAGCCGTACATGGTGATCTCGGCATGGTGACGGGCGAGGATATCGTGCTGATGTACACGCATAGCGGCGAAACCGACGAACTGGTGCGCCTCTTCCCCTCCCTGCGCGCGATCGGCGCGCGATCGATCCTGATCACGGGCCGCAAGGACAGCAGCGCCGGTCGCGAGGCTGACATGGTGCTCGACACGGGCGTTACCGACGAGGCTTGCCCTAACAATCTCGCCCCTACGACCAGCACAACGGTCATGCTCGCGCTGAGCGATGCCCTCGCGGTGGCGGTTATGGAGCGGCGCGGATTTTCGAAAGAGGATTTCGCCAAATTCCACCCCAGCGGAACGCTGGGTCGCCGCCTGCTGCTTCGGGTCAGCGACGTTATGCGCGGGCTAGGTGATATTGCGGTGGTGAAGTCTTCGGATGACGTACTGGCGATCAGCCAAGGGATCACCCAAGCGGGAGTTGGCGCGGCCTGCGTCGTGGAGAATGGTCGGCTCGTCGGGTTCATCAGCGACGGGGATCTCCGCCGGCACCTGCAACAGACGGGAGGCGACGTCCACGCCACGGCCCAGGCGTTGATGTCGCTCGGGGTTTCCACCATTGAGCCGGGCCTACTGGCCGTCGAGGCGTTGGAGATCTTTCAGAACCTGCCGAAGAAGCCGAACCAGAAGACCGCCGGTATCGGCGAAATGCCGGTGGTCGGAGACGGCAAGCTGCTGGGGCTGCTGATGCTGAAGGATCTGGTTCGCAGCGGAATCCTTTAGATTTTGGATTTGCGATTTGCGATTTTGGATATGCAGACCCAGTGATGCCGTTGACCTGGGCCAATCGTCAATCGCAAATCCAAAATCGAAAATCAAAGAGTGCCGGGGGCGGGACTCGAACCCGCACGGGTTTGACCCCAATGGTGTTTGAGACCACCGCGTCTACCATTCCGCCACCCCGGCGGAGTGGCACGGCTTTGCAAGCCGTGGTTTCCACGGGTTTTCAACCCGTTTAACCGTCGCAGGATACCCGCGAGAGTGCCCCGGGTCTCAATTCATCCGAATCCGCAAGTGGTCGTGTGAGCGTTCATCGTTTAAGAACCCTCGGCGGGTCGGAGCTTCCACGCCGACAACGGATAGAGACTGTCCTCGAATCAGACTGGGGTGCCCTCCTCTTGCTCATTGAATCGAAGGGTAACTCCGGTCGACTCGTAGGTCACTTCGAAGTCGTCGATGCCCCAGCCGCCACCTCCATAGCTGACATCAATTTCCGAGGCTTTGTCAATGCGGAGGCGCAGGATGGTGTGAACATCATCGCCATCTTCAAACGTCGGTGGAAGCAGTTTGGAGGAATCGGACATGTAAATCGTCAGTTCGAACGCCTGGTCAGAAGGAACAAATCGCGATTCGCACAGCAGGGCGTCGTGAAGGGATCCAAAGTAGCCATATCGCTTTACTAAAGCGTATGCGCCGGGAATTTGGAGCCGTGGCGCCACCGCTTCATCCCAAGATCGCTCGCCCATGCCCGACCATACCCTTGGTCGGTAAACTCCAACCCAATGAAGGTTTTGGTTGCCGACAAGTTCGAGGAGAGTGGGCTCAACGGGCTGCAGGGACTCGGGTGCGATGTGCTTTACGAAGCCGACCTGAAAGACGACGCCCTCGCTGCTAGACTTAAAGAAACCGAAGCCCCCATCCTCGTCGTTCGCTCGACCAAAGTGACCCGCGAGATGATCGAAGGCTCCAAGCTCGGTCTCATCATCAGAGCCGGCGCGGGCTACAACACGATCGACATCGCCGCCGCCAGTGACCGCGGCGTGCTCGTGACCAACTGTCCCGGAAAGAACTCCATCGCCGTCGCCGAGCTTGCGTTCGGCCTGATGGTCGCCTGCGACCGCCACATCCCCGACAACGTTATCCAGCTCCGAGAAGGGAAGTGGAACAAGAAGGGCTTCAGCAAGGCGAAGGGCCTACATGGCCGCACCCTCGGCCTCATCGGCATGGGCAATATTGGCCAGGAGATGATCACCCGCGCCAAAGCCTTCGGCATGAACGTCGTGGCCTTCTCGCGATGGATGACCACCGACGTAGCCGCCGCGCTCGGCATCGGCCGCGCCAACTCGCTGCACGACTTGGCAGTCCAAAGCGACTTCATCTCCGTGCATGTCGCGCTCACGCCTCAGACCCGCGGCAGCCTGGGCAAAAAGTTCTTCGACGCGATGCGAGCGGGCGGCGTCTTCATCAATACATCGAGGGCCGAGGTCGTTGACCAGGCCGCGCTCGAAGCCGCCACGAAGGAGCAGGGGATCGTCGCAGGATTGGACGTCTTCGACGACGAGCCTTCAGGAGGCGAGGGAACCTACGAGGGCAGCCTCAAGGACAACCCAAACATCTACTGCTGCCACCATATCGGCGCGAGCACCGACCAGGCCCAAGAAGCCGTCGCCGCCGAAGTCGTGCGTATCGTCAAGGAATACGCCCACACCGGCAACGCGCCCAACGTGGTTAATGTCCAGCGCGCGGAAAGCGCCACCCACGTTCTCGTCGTCAGGCATGTCGACAAGATCGGCGTGCTTGCCGACGTGCTGAGTGTGCTCAAAAAGGAAGGCGTGAGCATTCAGGAGATGGAGAACATCGTCTTGGGGGGTGCCAAATCCGCGATCGCGCAGATCAGCGTGGACCGAGAGCCCGACGACAAGCTTCTTGGCAGCATCAAGCGCAGCCCAGATGTGTTCGATGCGAACGTGTTCGCGATCTAGGCTCAGTCCCCATGGCGGTGAGTGAGCAAGCGATATCGGGCGTAGGATGGCTGGAATCCGAGGATGATCTTGCCGGTCGGGCCGTTTCGGTGCTTGGCGATGATGATCTCGGCTTCCTCGACGTTGTCCGGGTCGAAGTCGATCTCGCGCTTTTCTTCCTTGGCCTTGTAATAGGCGTCCCGGTACAGCAGCATGACCAGATCGGCCTCCGCCTCGATGGAGCCCGATTCGCGGATGTCGGACAAGACGGGCCGCTTATCGTCTCGCGCCTCGACGCCGCGATTGAGCTGGGAGAGGGCGATGACCGGTACGTCCAGCTCCTTAGCCATCGCCTTGATACCTCGTGCGATTTCGCTGATCTCCTGGGTGCGGTTCTCGTTTTTGCGGCTGCTGCGCATGAGCTGCAGGTAATCGACCATCACGAGGGCGAGGCCGCCCTCAGCCTTGAGTCGGCGGCACTTGCCGCGCATTTCGAGGGGGGTGACGTCGGAGGCGTCGTCGATGTGGATCGGGAGGCTGTAAAGGTGCTCGCAGGCGTCGGCGAGCTTGCGATACATATCCGGGCCGATATTCGGCCCCTTCAGCGCATGGGACGACACGCCACTCACCATGGAGACCATCCTGCGCACAAGCTGGATGCCGCTCATTTCAAGTGAGAAAACGGCCACCGCTCCCTTTCGTTCGCGGGCTGCCGCCAAGGCGAAATCGAGAGCGAGTGAAGTCTTGCCCATCGAGGGGCGGGCGCCGACGACGACTAAATCGCCGCCGTAGAACCCGGTCGTCATCTTGTCGATATCGCTGAACCCGCTGGTGATACCCACGAGCGGCTCGCCGGACTCGATGATGTTGTCGACGTCGATGAAAAACTCTTTGGCGAGAGTGGAAACATGCTGGAACTGGCTGCCGAAGCGGCGGCGGCCCACCTCGAACACAAGTTGCTCGGCCTTGTCGACCTTGTCTTCCGCGCTCGCCTCGTCCGCCTCGCGAACGGTGGCAATGATGTCCCTACCCGCGCCTTCCAGGCGGCGCAGCGTCGCCTTGTCGAGCACGATCTGCGCGTAATGCGTCGCGTTCGCCGCGCTGGGCACGTACTGCGCGATCTGGATGAGGTAATCCTCTCCGCCGACGTCGTACAGCTTCTCCCGCGCAATCAGTTCGTTCTTGAGCGTAACGAGGTCGATCGGCTTGGAATTGTTGACGAGCTGCCGGATTGACCGGAAGATTTCGCGGTGGGCCGGCCGGTAAAAGTCGGCGTCCTCGAGAATCGTCACGATCTCTTCGGCCGCGCGGTCGGAGAGGATCATGGAGCCGAGAGTGGACATCTCGGCTTCCAGGCTTTGTAAAGGAACTAGTTCTTCCGCTAACACTTTCTCAGGCGCTCCGTCGCCTCCCTTCGATAGTGATTGTATTGCGCCTCCGACCGCAATTCCCAAGAATCGCGAAGGTTGTGAGAATCGGCACAAACCCCCCGGTTATCCCCCGCTCCATCCACAGCGATGAGGGAACATCGTTGCAGTAATGGGGCTCGAACATATAAGGGCGGCAACGCGTATGCCCTCAATTCTGTTTTAAGGAGATATCTCAGATGAAGAAACTAATGTTAGCGGCGATCGCTTCAATCATGTGCGTGGGCGCCATGGCGCAGGACAACATGAACTCAGGCAGCATGACGATGATGGGCGGCCCGTGGGGGATGCGCAAGTCGACGGGCGACGCCGTTATGGACCGTTTATGGTTTATTTCGGACCGCACGTTGAATTCCGCCGAGGCGGATACCCTAATGTCGATGTTACGACACATGGGCGGCGCGCAGGCCTACACGTTGCAGAAGGCAATCGTCAATGCGATCGACAACATGGCCAAGGACAATCCTGGCTGGAGCGATCGCAATAGCTGGTCGAATATGGGCAGCATGAAGATGATGGGCGATGTCGAGACCTACATGATGCTTGAGAAGGGTCTCACGTATCAGGAGGCTGGCGTGTTGCACAACTGGGCTTCCATGTCCACGTCGGAGCAGCAGGACGTCGTCCTGAAGCTCGTCCGCCACGCGGGCTGGGCAAACTGGTCCTGGATGAACATGAACCACGGCTAAACGCCGTTGGGTTGCAAAAGGGCCAGCGAGCAATGCTCGCTGGCCCCATTTTGGGTGTTGAGTGTTGGGTATTGGTGTATTGGGTATTGGGTATTGGTACGGAGAATGAGGCGAGGTGGCGATTGAGGTTATCTCTTCGGCCGCCCACGGCTTGACCCAATACCCAATACCCAATACCCAATACCCAATACCCAATACCCACTCCTCCCCATGTGCGCCCGCTTCAACCTCTTCGCAACGCCCCAGCAGATCGCCAAGCTGCTCGACATTGACGTTCCCAAGTTTGGCCCTCGATACAACATCGCGCCGACTCAAGTGCTGCTGGGAGCGGTGCTGCGAGAGGGTGGCCGGCAACTGAGGGAGTTTCGTTGGGGGCTGATTCCGAGCTGGGCGAAGGATGCGAAGGTGGGCAGCAAAATGATCAACGCGCGATCGGAGACCCTGCTGGAAAAGCCCGCCTTCCGAAACGCCTTCGCCAAGCGTAGGTGCGTCATACCGGCAAGCGGATTCTTCGAGTGGAAGCATGAAACGATCGAAGAAGAAATCGCCGACGATCGGATTCGCGAAGCGTCGCCAACCCTGTTCGAGGAATACGACATTCCTCGGAGTGCCAAGGCCAAGAGCCGCGTGGTGAAGCAGCCCTATTTTTTTGGCCTGGCGTCCCGCGAGCCCTTCGCCTTCGCGGGGCTCTACGAATACTGGCGTGATGGCGCGGGCGAGCTGATCCGGTCTTGCACGATCCTTACCACCCGCCCCAACTCCCTCATCGAGCCGCTGCACGACCGGATGCCCGTCATCCTTCGCCCCCCCCATCTCGATCGCTGGATCGATTGCGAAAGCAATATCTCGGCATCGGTTCAAGATTTGTTCGAGCCGTTTCCGGCGAACGAGATGATGGGCATCGAGGTGAGCACATCCGTAAACGACCCAAACAACGACTCGCCCGGGTTGATGCCGAGCACATAAATCCCGCCTTCCCATCCATTAGAGAACCAAGAAGTAGCCAGACTGCCCGATTTTGCATTCAAATCCGAGGGTCCACAATCTAGAACATGCTGCACTGTGAGATGCTCATCAATGGCCACCTGATCGGCGGCTCCTGCGACCAGTCGGTGGGCAAGCAAGTCGTCCGGGCGCCCTATGACGATGCGATCGTCGGCACCGCCGCCGAAGGCGATGAGCGCGACCTGCGAGCCGCAGTTGATTCAGCCGACGCCGCATACCAGTCCTGGCGCAAGTCGCCGCGGCGCGAGCGTCAAGCATTGCTCAGGAAGGTGGCGGCTCTCGTGCGCGAGCGCAAGGACGAGCTGGTCGGCATCCTCACGCGGGAAGTGGGGAAGCCGGTGGTGTGGTCGGAAGGCGAGGTCGGGCGCCTTGCGCTCACGTTCGAGGATGCCGCCGACGAGCTGGCGCATTTCGGCCTGGAGCAGCTCCCCGTCAGCATGGACCCGCGCGGCGACGGGTACCGCTGCATCGTCGAGCGGTTCCCAATTGGCGTCATCCTCGGCATCGTCCCCTACAACTGGCCGTACAACCTCGCTGCGCATAAACTGGCTCCCGCCCTCGCGACGGGCAACACGATCGTCCTGAAACCCTCCCAGCAAGCTCCCCTGTCGACGCTCACCCTGGCGCGCCTGATCCACGACGCCGATTGCCCGCCCGGAGTCGTTAATGCGGTTAACGTTCCCTCCAAACTCGTGCTGCCAGTCGCCCAGGATCCCAAGGTCAAGATGGTTAGCTTCACCGGCTCACCGCCTGTCGGATGGATGCTGAAGAAGGAGCTTTCCGACAAGCGCGTCGCGCTCGAACTCGGCGGCAACGCCACCGCCATTGTCTGCGAGGACGCCGATCTCGACTGGGCGATCCCCCGGATCATCTCCGGCAAGTTCGGCTACGCGGGCCAAATCTGCATCGCCATCCAGCATGTGCTCGTCCACCGCTCGCGATACGACGAGGTGCGAGAGCGGCTTATAAAGGGCACGAACAAATGCCCTTGGGGCGATCCTTCCGACCGAAAGACCGTGTGCGGCCCCCTTATTTCGGGCGATGCCGCGCAGAAAGTGATGGATTGGATCGAAGAGGCGATCAGCATGGGCGGAAAACTGCTGGCCGGGGGCAAGCGGGAAGGCAACGTGGTTCTCCCGACGCTGCTTGAGAGCGTCCCTCGGGTGGCCAAGCTCTCCTGCCAAGAAGTATTCGGCCCGGTTCTTACCCTCGCGCCGTACGACACGCTCGACGAGGCGATCTCGATCGTGAACAGCTCCGAATATGGGATTCAAGCTGGCATCTTCACCCACGACATCAGGGACGCCGAACGGGCCTTCGCCGACTTGGAGCAGGGCGGCGTGATCGTGAACGATTACCCAACGCTACGGTTCGACAATATGCCCTATGGGGGCGTGAAACGAAGCGGCTTCGGCCGGGAAGGCGTGCGCTACGCGATGGAAGAAATGACCGAGCCCAAGTGTATGGTCACCCGCACCATCTAGGCGAATTGAAATTCCGGAGAGGCGAAGATCAGCCTCGAGACGGCTGCCGCGGTTACGTTTGCGTTCCCGGGCGTGACTCGTCCTCCGGATGCCTGCCGAGCCGCGGCCACCAGGTTCGGAATCTTGTCGGCCCGCATTTCAGCATCGAAAACCGATACGAGCCGGCGCGCAGCCGCCTCCGGAGTCGGGTCGCGCTGGAACAGCGCCCAAGCATCGCAGCCAATCGTGAACTTTTGGTTTTTCAGGCCCACCTCGGCCTGGTCAAACAAGGTCTGCGCCCATTTGATGCGCTCCACCATCGTCGCCGAGGAGACCCACGCCGGACCGCCATCCCAGCCGGCGACGTCGGGCGGATACATGAGCGCCATGCCCATGCCCTTCGTGGAAATCCGCGCGGCGGTTGCCGGCTTGAAATCGCTTAGGAACGTGTCGGTGGTCAACGCCTGAGCTCCAAAACCGAGCTGCCGCAGTGTTGCGATGGTGAAATCCACGGGATTCTTGTAAACCGTGCGGTCGGCCTTTTCCGAATAGAACTCCGGAGCCTGCATGATGGCCCTCAGCAACAGCTTGACGTCGAGACCCGAGCGGTAGAACGGCTCGGCGAGCCGCTCAATCAGCGCTGGATCCGGGTTCGAATAGGCGAACCATTCCCACAGCTTCCAGGTCAGGTACCGCGACGTGCGCGGGTTGCCGCAGAGGATCGCGATGGCGTCGTCTCCGTCGAAGTTGCCGCGATTGCCGAGGAATGACTTGGGGTTGGTGTCGTGATCCTCGGTGGTGTCCTTGAATATCTGGCGCTGAGCCAGCTTGCCACCCTTGGGTTGCCGTCGCCTCGCGCCCGGAGTCCCAAATCCCCAACCCGTGTAGGCGCGGGCCGACTCCAGTACGTCTTGCTCGGAGTAGTGCCCGATCCCGAGCGTGAACAGCTCCATGACCTCGCGGGCGAAATTCTCGTTGGGATGGCCCTTGACGTTGTACTGATTGTCCAGCCAGAGCAGCATCGCGGGATCTTTGCTGACGTTGAGCAGAAGATCGTGGAAGCGGCCGGTCGCGGATTTGCGCAGGATGTCGTTCTGCGCGAGCATCATATAGGGGGAGCTAACCTTGTCGGTGCTCGTCGCAAAGTGGTCATGCCAGAAGAGGGTCATCTTCTCCTGCAGTGGCCGCCGCGTCGTCATCATCCGCGCTATCCACCAATCCTGCAAGGTCTCGATGCGCAGCTTCTGGTTGTTCTTGCCCACGGCTAGAGCCGTAGGATCGACGGCAAAGCCCTCATCCACCTGGTCGTAGTTCAACAGCTTCTCGATCGCCCCATTGAGGCCATTCGTGCCGTAATAGGCGACTTCTGCTTCGCTCGCGCCAAAGCCGAACCTGCGGAGTAAGTGGGCGATCTTCTGTTGCTCGGTTTGGAGCATGGTAGGTTAAACGGCTCGCGGCTTAGCTATGTTCACTCCAAATTGCGGGGGCTATACTGCGTCCGATGAAGGTGCTGGTCATCGGGGCGGGCGGACGCGAGCACTCGCTGTGCTGGAAGCTGGCGCAAGAGGCGGAAGTTATCGCCCTTCCCGGCAATTCGGGCATCGCATCCGTCGCGCGTCTTGCGGCGGGAGACCCGGTCGATGTGGCGCTCGCCGAGGGGGTCGACCTAGCCGTAGTTGGACCGGAGACTCCGCTTATTGATGGCCTCGCCGATCGTCTCCGCTCGGCCGGAATCGCCACCTTCGGGCCGGGCGCCGACGGGGCACGGCTCGAAGGATCGAAGGCGTTCAGCAAAGAGCTGATGCGTGAGGCTGGCGTGCCGACCGCTCCGTTCTCAGTCTTTTCCAGCGCGGACGATGCGCACGCCTACGTGTCAGCGAACGGGCCCGTTGTCGTTAAGGCCGATGGCGCAGCGTTTGGAAAAGGAGTCGTCGTCTGTTCCAGCGAACACGAGGCGCATGATGCGGTCGATGCGATGCTCACCGACAATGAGTTCGGCCCGGCCGGCAGCCGAATCGTCATTGAAGACCGACTTGCCGGGCCGGAGTTTAGCCTCCTAACTCTGTGCGCGGACGGCGACTTCTGGAGCTTGCCGGTGGCCCAAGACTACAAGCGCGCGCTGGATGGAGATCGGGGCCCGAATACAGGGGGCATGGGGTCGTTCTCCCCAGTCGCCGGGGTTTCTGATCCGGTGGTGCGGGAAGCCGAAGAGGCGGTGGTTCGGCCTATCCTGAGGATCCTTCAAGAACGAGGCATCTCGTACCGAGGCGTGCTCTTCTCGGGGCTGATGGTCCACGAAGGGCGCCCTTTCTGCCTTGAGTTCAACGTTCGATTCGGCGATCCGGAAATCCAGTCGCTCGTGCTTCGACTTGGAAAGGGTTTTGGCGCTGCGCTGCTCGCCTGCGCGAGGGGCGAGAAGATTGAGCCGGTCAATGTGCTTCCATGGGCCGCCGTTACCGTCGTGATCGCTAGCGGCGGATATCCGGGCAGTTACGAAACCGGAAAGGCAATCACGATCGGCGATATTCCCGAGGGCGTGCAAGTCTTTCACGCCGGAACGACGGCGCGAGACGGCCAACTAATAACGGCGGGTGGGCGCGTTTTCGCCATCTCGGCTTCTGGCCCGACGGTCGAGGCTGCGCGCGCGTTGGCATATCAAGCGGCGGTCCAAGTCACGTTCGACGGAGCCTACTTCCGGCGAGACATCGCGGGCTGACCCTTATTTCGCTGGAACCGGCTGCTCCTTGGTGAGATATACGAAGTCGCCGATACCTCGCGAGACGGTGACGGGCCCGTCGCCCTGCATCATCACTACCGTCACGCCATCGCCCCCGCGCCGACGCGTCACGCGGTAGTTGATGCCCTGCTTGTAGAGCACATGGCCCGAGCCCGCGATCACCACGAAAACATCGGAAGGGTGGGATGCGCGGTACCGCAGGGCGGTATCCGCCATCCCCTCGTCCCAGAGAACCTGGGCGGCGTACATGTTGTCCATGCTGGCGCCGCCCATCGGATGTGGGCTTTCGCCCATCAAGGCATTCCAAACTTGCCGGTGGCCGGAGACGGACAAGGACATATCTCTCGGCAACTGCCCCTTCGATTCCTCGGGAAGGGAAGCGAAGCCGCCCCGCCCGACCGCTCGCACCCAGTCTCGGGGCACGTTCAAACCAATCAGCGGCAACCCGTTATCCCGCACCACCTGAAACACCGGGCGGTAGAACCCGAAGTCGAAGCCCCATTGCTTCTTCCAATCGCTCTTCTCGAGAAAGTCCGCTTCCTCCATTGTGTTTGCCGACCACTTGTCGAGCCACTCTTGCTTGGGCCGCTGATACATCTCCATGCCGACGGCAACCTTCCGCCCCGCGCCGACAAGCGCGGCGACGATCGCCCCCTCCATCATCTGATGCGCCGTGGTGGCGTGGTTTTCTCCGAGAAACACGAACGGCTTCCTCGCGGCGGCTTGGACGATATCCCTTAAAGTGGCGGCCTTTCCGGTGTGCGTGTCGACGATCTGGCCGATCTGCACGGTCACCTCTCCGGGCGCGCCGATCTTCAGTCGCTTCGGATCAGGCGCGGCTTGAAGGGCAAGAACCACGGAAAGAGCAGCGGAAAGCATGGCTCGATATTACGCCACTGGCGGTACCCTGCTGGGCATGAAGGCAGCGTGGCTGGCGGCCCTTGCGGTTACGGTGATCGGCTGCGCCTCGAAGCCGGTCGCATCGCCGGCCCCGCCTCAAACCCGCGATCAGCAAGCCAAACCCCAGGAAAGCCTCTACGAGCAACTTCACTCGGCCTTCTTTCAAGTCGACGCAACGGTGCAAAGCCTCTCCGGGGCCGCCGACGTTGCGCAGGGCATGGAAGGTCGGGCGAAGGGCGACCTCATCCCTCAGATTCGCGACGTGGTCGCCGCGCTGAATTACAACGGCGGCCTGCTTCAAGAACTCGCCGGCGGAGACGCGCCGAACGAGAGCGACGTCGCCAAGGACGCCGCGAAGTTTGCGAAGCTGCGGGAAGACCTCGCCAAGAATCTCAACTTGACCCTGAAGGACGTGCGCGAGATGCTGCCGTTCATCTCCGATCTAGCCCTGAACGGGCCGCCAAACTTGCGCGCCGATGCGGTCAAGCTGGTGAGTTCGCTCGAAGGCGCCGTTGATGATCTGCTCGGTGCCCTGCACGCCCTCGGGGCCGCCGAAGATGGCAAGCAGGACGAGCCGGATACGGCCGACACAAACCAGAAACCGCCTCCCGGCTTTACCACCGGTTAGAAATCGGGCTCGATCATCTCCGCGTCGCTGAGGAGAGAACTGTGCGGAGCGCGGTGGCTGAAGCCGAGCCAGTAGCGGCCGATCAGCCGAACCGCTTCGATGAATTCGTCGTAGTCGAGCGGCTTCTGGACGAACGAGTTGACCCCCAACCGGTAGCACTGGTCGACATCCCCTTGCTCCGAGCTCGACGAAAACACGACGACGGGAAGCAGGCTCGTCGTTTCATTGTCGCGAACCTTCTGAAGCACCTCGAGCCCACCAACCTTTGGTAGCTTGAGATCGAGAATGACGAGGTCGGGCCGCGGCTGCGTCTTCAAGCCCTCGAAGGGGCCGGTGCGGAAGAGGTAGTCGATCGCCTCTGAGCCGTCGCGCGCGACGAGCACGATGCAATTGGGCTCCATCGACCGGAGCGCACGGTGGACGAGCGCTTCGTCATTGATGTCGTCCTCGACGAGCAAAACAAAGAACGGACCAGTCTCCAACATTCCCTCGAATCGTATCAGACCCGATTCTGAGACGAGTTGTTCGCCATTTGTGATATTGATGCGGCCCATTTTAGGCCAACCGACTAAAATGCAGCCCATGCGCTCCCTCGTTTTAGTCTTCGCTCTCTTCACCACCCTTGCCTGGTCGCAGGTGCGAAACATTCCCCACGGCTCGAAGGATGCGCGCCTGATCGCGCAGGCGGTGATGCCCTTTATCCAGAAGAACTCTGCCTTCAAGGTGAAGCCTCCGACGAACCCGCAATGGCTGAAGCGCAGCGGCAATTGGGCCTTCATTTGGGCGAACCTGTCGTTCGCGGATCCGAAGAACCAGGGCGATGGGATTCTCCAGTCGTTGCTGCAATGGAACGGGCGGAAGTGGTCGACGAAAGAAATCGTTATCGGCACCGGCGAACTTGAGGAAATGGCGAAGCAATGGCAGCGCAAATATCGCCTGCCCAAGGGTCTCGCGAAAACGCGTTAGCGCCCCCGTAAGGCTCCTGACAGCTATACTTCGCCCTGGTGGAGCCGATTGTTCGCACGGGACCGTTCCTGATCAATATCGATCGTTATGCGAAGGCCGCGTACAAGCTGCGCTTTCGCCGCTCGGCATGGATCCACGCGCTCATCGTCGCCGTTCTGACCGCACTGCTTGCAGTTGGTATCAAGGCATCGATCCCGGTCGCGCTCGGCATTGCCCTACTTGGCGACGTCGTGGCCTCGATGATCGCGTTTGGACGGTTCGCGGCTTACGTCAAGGGGGCCGATCGAGCCAGAGCCTTCGAGATCGAGAACGTCACGCTCACTGAGGAGAGCGTCCGAGAGGATTTCCGCGATGGCTCGCACCTCGAGTTCAAACGGTTCGCGATCACCAACGTGGCTGAGGTGGACGGCTTCTTCTTCATCACCGCGACTCGCGCCCACCAGATGGCGATCCCCTACGGCGGCTTCGATTCAAGGGATGATGTCGACAGGTTCCGCCAGGGCTTGCGCCGGTGATCCGATCCAAACCGTTCCGGATCAGCCGCACCGAGCTCATCCTCGTCTGTAGCGCGCAATACCTGCGGCGCATGTGGCCGATTTTCGCCGCATTCCCGGTGTTTGGCATCCTTGCCATCATCCTCGGACCCAATCAGCTCATCCGGGCCATCGGCTTCTTCGCGTTGCTTTGGCCGTTCAGCATTCCCGCGCGCGTTGCGATGGCGACAGGAGGGATCGCGAAACGGCTTCGCCGTCCGATGCATGTGAAGACCGATGACAGCGCCATCTACTTCATCCCCGAGGAAGGCGCGGGGATGAAAATCGAGCGCGTTCAACTGCGCCGGGTCGACCTCGTGAAAGGCTTTCTAGTCTTTGAGACGCGCAACTTCAATTTCGCTTTGGCACCGGTGTCCGCGTTTGACGATGCGGACGTTGCCGCCTTGACAACCGAATTCGCCGGTAATGACCTCGCGCGCTCGGGCGTCTTGTAACCTGAGTCCAGAACATGACCAAGACCTTACGAACAGTTGCAACCGGAGCGAGCCTCCTCATCACCGCGCTCTCGCTTGCGTGGAACGGCCACGGGCATCAGCAGGTGGCGGACATTGCCTGGGCCAAGCTGTCCCGAGCGGCAAAGGTCGATATCGCGCTCATCCTTGGGGCGGCCGACACCACCACCGGCAAGGATTTCCGCACCGGAGAGCCGCGCACCGTGAAATTCGGCATCGATCTGCCCGTCACGATTACGGACGACTTCCTGGAGAAGACCGTGCGGCCGGCGTTTCGCCTCGCCTCAACGTGGCCGGACGAGATAAAGAGCAACAAGAGCTCGCTGTTCGAGTCGCGGATCGAAGAGCTCAACACCAAGTTTCCGGGCGTGAATCCGCCCGCCGGTGACCACGTTGGGGCGCGTGGCGAAGAAGTGCGCATGAAGACGTGGCACTACTTCGACAAGCCGGTGCTCGATAAGACGGGCAAGAAGGTTGCGCGGCCGTCCAACGCGCTTGTCGGACTGAACTGGCTGCGCGGCGATCTTGAGGCGGCGACCAAATCGAAAGATCGGCCCATGCAAGCCTTCGATTTGGGTTGGATCGAGCACCTTTACGGCGACCTCCATCAGCCGCTGCACACTAGCCAAAGCTTTGCCGTTCACGCGGATGAAGGCGATGCCGGCGGCAACCTGTTCAAGATGAAGGACCCGCTGCACCCCGACCGGACGATGAACCTTCACAGCTACTGGGACGCGGGCATCGACCACGCGATCGCGGCGGACGCGCGATTGGCAAACGCCTCATTCGAAGATGTCACGGCGGCCTGGACCAAGGACAAGGACCGGCCTTCCAAGAAGGACGCGGACAATCAGCGGGTGGAAAGCTGGATCGACGACGGCGCGGCGCTGTCGACGAACGTAGTGTACGGCTTCGACGAAGGTACTGCCCCCGGCGCCGACTATGTTCGGAAGCATGATGAGGTGTGCAAGCGCCAGGCGCTCCTGGCTGGCTACCGACTCGCCAACTATCTGAACCGCATTCTGCGCTAGCGCATAGTTCACACTGATCGAATGCGCATCCTCGTCACGAACGATGACGGCATCCGCGCCCCTGGCCTGCGCGCGCTGGTCGATGTGGCCAAGCAATTTGGAGAGGTCAAGGTCGTGGCGCCGGATCGTGAGCGATCGGCCTGCGGGCACTCCATGACGCTCCACGATCCCCTGCGAGTCAAGTCCTTCGAGTGGGACGGCTGCGAGGCGTTTGAAGTCAACGGCGTTCCGGTGGACTGCGTGAACGTCGCCTTGACTGTAGGTTTTCCGAATGGGTGCGACCTGGTGCTGAGTGGAATCAACAACGGGCCGAATCTTGGTTTCGATGTGACCTATTCGGGCACCGTCGCCGGCGCGATGGAGGGGACGATCAACGGCATCCGCTCGATCGCGGTAAGCATGGCCTTGTTCGTCACGGGAGCCCCGATTCACTACGAGACGGGCCAGCAATGGCTACGTGACAATTGGGACGATCTGGTCTCCGCGCCCCTGCCGGATCTGACCTTTCTCAACGTCAACATTCCTTCGATCGCCTACCCCGAGCTGCGAGGACAGCGCGTCGCGGCGATGGGCCAGCGGGTGTACCAAGACCGCGTGGAATATCGCGAGGACCCCTGGGGGCGGCCCTACTACTGGCAGGGCGGAGTCGTGGTCATGAAACCGGATCAGCCCGGCACCGACGTGAACGCAGTGAGCGAGGGATTCGTCGCCATCACCCCGGTGACGCTCGACTGGACGAACCACGGGCATATCGAGACCCTAGAGCATCACTTCAGCCGAGTCGATGCATCGGCGGCTTTATAGTTCGTGAAAGCTCGAGCCCGAACTTCCGTAGCCGCCGGGCTTCAGCTGGCGTTAGTCGCAGGCTCTAGCCCGAAGGACGGTAGTCGCAGGCTTCAGTCTGCGTTGCCTCTAAGCTAACGCCGGCTAAAGACCGGCGACTACGAAACACGGCGGCAGCGAAGCTGCCGTCCGGAGCGGAATAAATTCCGCGATCCCGGGTTATGGCGATTTCGGCGGGGCTGAGATGCTGGGCAGTTGAACTGCCGTCGCCGACTCCTGAGCCTTCTGCTGAGCCACCGGGGCCGTCTTGTGGCCGTTCGCCTGCGGCGGCTCCTGCTTCAGGGTCCCCGTGACCAACTGAGCTGCCAACACGGTTTGAATCACCGAGGTGATCTGGTCCGTCGCCCCATTTGCAGCGCCTCTTCCGTCGCTGGAAATGTTTACGAGCCGAGCCTGCGCCAAGGCGTTTGCAATCACCGGCGCGATCTGCGGCAGCATCTCGAGCTGGCGCAGCGCCAGGTAGCTGTCGCCGCCCTCGGCGATCGCCTTGTTCACCATTCGAATCGCATCCGCCTGCGCGGAGGCCACGGTGCGAAGCCGAGTGGCCTCGGCCTCGGATTCTGCCTCGACCCGAACCTTGAGCTTTTCCGCGTCGGCTCGAGCCTGCGCAACTTGGGTCGCTCCGAGCTCAGCCTCGCGCTGTCCACGCAGCGCATCCTGCTTCTGCGTCTCGGCTTCAGCGATAACCGCCGCATTCTGGGCGCGGCGCTGTTCGAGGTCGCGCTGCTTATCGTTAACCGCTTGTTCTGCTCCGAGCTGCGCTTCGCGGGCACGGCGCTCTTGGTCGGCCTGCACGATATCCGCATTAGCTTTGGCCTCGACGGCGGACTGCCGACGCCGCGCCTCGGCGACGTCGCTCTGCACGCTCTTGATGTTGAGCGAGTTGAAGACCAGGCCGAGGTCCTGCAGCTCGCGCGAGCAGGAGCTCTTGATAATAATCGCCAGGCGGTCATCATCATCTACGTTCGTGGGCAAGGCGCTTGGGAGCGGCTTGACCGGCAAGTTCGTCTCGCCCGCATCAACCGGAAACGAAGCCTTCGCATTGAACAGCTCGTCGTGGTGGAGCAAGTTGATCGCCCGCCGGCCGGTAGAAGTCAACAGGTCGGTCAGGGTCGACGTCTGCATCGCATCGGGCAACGAGAAGAAGCGATTGGCGGCTGTACGCACCAGTTCGTTGCTTTCGCCCACCGAAACGATCGCGCTCGCCAAAACGCGAACCTTGATCGGGCGAGGTTGGCCATTTCGGTCGACGTCGGCCGTCTGGTCGGCGATGTCGAGGTCGATATTGATCGCCTTGGACGGGATCGTCGTGCCGGTCGTGAACAGCGGGATCTCCTTGGACTTGCCGGGGCCCTTATAGACCCTCGGATCGCCGCCCATCCACGAAACCAGGCGAACCGTGCCCGCCTCGACCGTCCGCAAAATGCGGCTGACCAAAAAGGGAATGCATAGGATCGCGAAAACGACAATCCCGGCGACCGGCAGCCATGAAGGAAGATTCGGATTGGGTTGCATTTAATCTCTCACACCAAGAACGGGGCGATTTGTTTAAGGGTTGCGAAGCAGCTTGGTCACTTTAGCCGTATTTCGCTTCGCGTCGATCTCCACGATGCGAACCGCGTCACCCTTGCTCACGCCGTCGCCAAGCTCTAGCTCGGCCACGTCGAGGCTTGCCAAAAGCTGAACGATCTGCCCGTCCATGGTTAATTGTACGAGCCCTTTTCCCTGCGGGTCGAAGCGAGTGACGGCAATCGCGTCCCGATCCACCGTCCCCTCCAGCCCCTCGCTCTGCGGCGAGACGAATTTGAAGGCAAGCGCGAAGATCGGCTTCACGATCAGGAAGTTGAACACGAGGGCCCCCACGAGCGCATACCACGGCAGCGTCGAAGAGCTCACCGAGGCCCGCAAAAGCAGCCCCGCCGCGCCGGCCCCGAGCGCCATCGCAAAGAGATCGATCGGCGAGAGCAGCATGAGCAGGCTCGATCCTTTGCCCTTGCTCACCTTCTCGAGCCCCTTCGGTACATGCAAATGTCCATGGCCGGCGTGCCCATACCCGATCGCGCCATGCCCGACTGCCCCGTGCCCGATCGAACCGTGACTGTGCCCACCATGCCCGCCGCCGCCATGCAGCGCCCCCAGTAAAGTCATCGCCAGAAAGCCCAAAGCGCCTATCAACAAGAGGAGTTCGTACATCCGCACCTATTATCACGTTGCAGAGGGCACCTGGGTTGTGGTGGGTTGGTGGGTTCGGTGGGTCGTTAGGTTGTTGGGGTGATGGGGTGATGGGTGATAGGTGATGGGTGAATAGTGGATTGTGAAAGACAATTCAGGGGGGAGAAAGAGCGCGAACTGATTAGACCCTCGACTATTGATCAGCCCATCATTTCTCCGTCACCGATCCTCACCGCACAAAGTGAATCTCAACAATATGTCCTGCGACAAAGAGGAGAAGACAATTCAGGCGGGGCTTGCCTTTGGCGATTTCGCGCGCCTCCTCAAAGGTCTTACCCACGATCTCCCCGTTCAGTCCCCCAAGGAGCCCCATGTAGGTTGTGGCATCGTCGGGAGAAGGGAAGCAGGCGAGACCGTCGAGTTGGCTGCCGTCCGGCGCGGTCGCATTGTTGGCCGCGAATTTATCGCCTCCAGCCGAGATGAGGAACACCTTATCCGGAAAGCCACCAAAGCCTCCAAGCTCCTCCTCGATGAGGGTAATTCCGGATGGACTCTCGGTGGTCTGCGGCACCGATAGGTTCTACCCCGTCATACTTCTTCCCAATGATCCTCGCCGCCGCTTCACTTCTCTTCGCTTTCCTGTCCACCCCCGCGCAGATTGGGAGCTATGTAAAATCGGTCGAACACAGCAAGCAGACCCACCGCTTCTTCGGCGACGCGAGCGGCGATCACGGTCCGGCGAAGTGGAGGGAGTACAAATCCAAGGCGCAACTCGACACCGCCGCCGGCAATGGAAAAGTCTATTTCGCCGCCATCGCGAGCTTTAACAAATCCAAGCTCGTCCTGGCGACGCTCACGCAAAGCAGCCCGTCAGGCGACTGGGCGCGTTTCACTGATTACTTCTTCAGACCCGACGGCACGCTCGCCAAGCGCGATCAGAATCTCAGCACGTTTTACGGCAACTACACGATGCACAAGACGGAGATGTACGTCGGCGGCAAGCCGTTCGGCGAGACGCTGCAGTATCGCGATCTCGACTCGCACAAGATTCTTAGGAAGCGGCCGGAGCAGGGAATCGACGATGAAGCGCCGATCTACCGTACAACCGCCGCGCTACCCTTCGCCGGACTTCTCAGGCGCAAGTAGGGATTTACGCCGAAGGCGTGTAGCCGTCGCGGTACGCGACGCAACCCGCGGCTAGGGGGAAGCCCGAAAAAATGGCGTGGTTGGGCCTTTCGGCCCAGCGGGGACAGGAATGTCCCCGTCACAGTGATGCGGGATAGTACGCCGAAGGCGTGTAGCCGTCGCGGCATGCGACGCGACCTAACCTTGTGCGGTACTCCGAGGCTCGGCCTTAGGGAATGTCCCCGCCACGGTTCCTTAAAGGGAGTTCGACCAAGCATCCTGCGGATGCAGAGCCAGGTTCTCCAGCGCCGCATCCGTCTTGCGAAGCCGCATGCTCAGCACCCGAGACAGGTTCGCAAGCATCGTGAAGCCGGTCTGCGGATTGCCCGCCATGTAGCTGCGGATCTCCTTGGCAGGGAACCGAGCCACCCGCACCTTTCCCATCGCAATCGCGTCTGCCGAGCGAGGCTGATCGTCGACGAGCGCGATTTCGCCGAGAACGCTGCCCGGCCCGATCTCCGCCAGCTTGTCGCCGCCCGTCGTGCAAACGATCACGCGGCCATCGAGGATCACGAACAGGTCGCTGCTCTTCTCGCCCTTGCGGCACAGAAATTCTTGCGGCAAGAAGACCTGAATATCGGCGAGCTTCTCGATCTCGGCAATCTCATCCGCCTCAAGCCCGCAGACCAAATAGTTTTGGCTAAATACATCGGCTTCTTGCATGAGCCTCCATTGTAGTTCGGCTCCGCGTTGAGACAAATGAAAAGGCCGGGAAATTTCCCGGCCTGTCCATATAGGCGAGCTAGCCTCGATAGCGGTCGACGCCGAGCGAGCGGGAGAGATCCTGGATCTCATTGCTCAGTCGCTGCCATTGGCCCTCGATGCCGCCCCGGTTCGAGCGGTAGCTTCGGTCCATGGCTCGATCGACGCGATCCGCGCGATGGGTTATCTCATGCATGTGTCCCGCCGCCGCGCGGGTATCGCCGTGGCGATCCACTTCGCTGCGCAGTCTCTCGAACTCTTCGTCGAGGGATCTTACGGCGTCCTTCAGCTCGTTGGAGGATCGGCTATTGTCCCAGCGGCCATTGCCTCGACGATCGTCGTACCCACGGTCGTCGTATCGTCGATTGTCCCGGCTAGCGCCGAAGAACGGATTGCTCTGGCGATTGACTTGGTCGCGAAAATCGTTGCTGTCCCGCTCCGCACGGTCGACGCGATCCCGAAGCCATTGGTCGTTGCGACGGTTGTTGTCTTGACCGTTGCGCCATGGGCCCTGGTTGTTTTGCCCGGTGCGCCATTGGCCGCTCTGGGCGTTTGCCGCGACGGGCGCGATTGCGCAGCCAACAAGCGCCGCGCCGAGTGCAAGGGTCCTAAGTTTCATATCGTCTCCTGTTCACCGCTTCCCGCGGCGTGCCCGTTTTGGGTGGGCTTGCAAGTTAGACGACCCATTGTAGGTGCGATTTCCACGACCTAGGACCGGGAGAGGAATGGAGGGGAGGAAAGAGGATAGAGGATTGAGGATGCCCCAACGCCCCAACGACCCACCGGCCCCTCACCTCCCAGGAATCCCCGGCTCGGTGAGCAACGCCGGGTCGAGCGCCTTCTTGAGCGTTTCCTCGTCCAATAGCCCGCGCTCGCGCACCACGTCGGGGATCGACTTCTTCTCCGCCAGGGCTTGCTTCACCACTTCCGCCGCGACCTTGTAGCCGACGAACGCATTCAAAGCCGTCGCCAAAGAAGGCGAGGTTTCGGCGTAGTGCCGGCAGCGTTCTTCGTCCGCCGTGATGCCGCGGACGCAGTTCTCGGTGAACGTCTTCAGCGTATTCGTCAGGATCTGCAGCGAGAACTGCGCCTCGAAGGCCATACCCGGCATCATCACGTTCAATTCCAACTGGCCGGCCTGGACGCTCAGGTCGATCGCATGACACTGTCCAAGCACCTGAAAGAGCACCAGATTGAGGTTCTCCGCCATGCTTGGATTCACCTTCCCCGGCATGATCGACGAGCCCGGCTGCACCGGAGGAAGCACAATCTCGGCGAGACCGGTCAAGGGACCGGAGCACAGCAATCGAAGGTCGTTGGAGATGCGGGTCAGCTCAAGACAAAAGATGCGCAGCCCAGCCGCCAAGGCCGCCATGGGCAAGTTGCTCTGCATCGCTTCGCGCATATCAGGCGAAGGCTTGAATTCAATGCCCGTGTAGCTGGTTAGCTTGGAGATAACCTTGAGTCGGTAATCGGGATGGGTGTTCAGTCCGGTGCCCGCGGCGGAGCCGCCGATTCCCAGCTCTTCCAGTTCGCGCGCCGCATGATCGAGCCACTTGCGCGACTTGCGCAAAGCCACGGCATAGGCCGTAAATTCCTGGCCGAGCCGGATCGGCACCGCGTCCTGCAGGTGCGTCCGCGCCGATTTGAGGATGTGGTCGAATTCTTTGCCTTTCGCGGCGAAAGCATCGGCCAACTCGTCGACCGCCGTCAGCAGGCCCTCCAGCATGAGCCGCGACATGATGCGCATCGCGCTGGGGAAGGTGTCGTTGGTGGATTGCCCGTAGTTCGGATGGTCGTTCGGGTTGACCTTCTGGTACTGTCCCTTCTTCCCGCCGAGAATCTCTTCCGCGCGGTTGGCGAGCACCTCGTTGCAGTTCATGTTGAGGCTCGTGCCCGCGCCCATGTGAAAGACATCGACAGGAAATTGCTCCCTTAAATATGGAATTTGGAATTTAGAATTTGGAATTCCTGATTTGGCCAACCCGGCATAATTCGCAATGTACGGGCTGCCGGCGAGGATTTCATCCGCCGCTTGGACGATTGCGTTTCCGATCTCCTTGTCGAGCAGACCGAGCTCAGTGTTCGCCTCGGTACAAGCTTTCTTGAGCAGGATGTAGGCGTCGATCATCCGTGGATGCTCGGTCAGCCCGCTGATCTGGAAGAGCTGCCTCGACCGCTCCGCCTGCGATCCCCAGTACGCCTCCGCCGGCACTTTGACTTCGCCCAGACTGTCCTTCTCGATCCGGTAATCCATTCCTTCGCCAGTTTACTTGCGCGGGTTGATCGACCAGCTTCGCACTGCATGCTCCAGCTAGACGGCATAATGGAGGGCGGTGGAGGATCTTAAGCGGCAGATTACGGAGCTCGCAGCCCTCATGGACGAGTACAGGCTGAGCGAAGCCGAGGTGGAGCGAAACGGGCAGCGTATCGCGTTCCGCCGAAAAACTCTCGTCGCCGCCCCGGTTCTAGTCGCCACCGATGCCACGCCCATTGAGGAAAGTTCCGAACCCGAATTGCCTCCGGTGCCCCAAGTCCCCCGGGGAACACCGGTT
>JBBREM010000032.1:0-24459 GCA_038202925.1 Fimbriimonadales bacterium
GGTCGCGAAATATCATCAATGCGCACTGCTCAAGGGCCCATTCACCATCGCCGGTGAGCCGGGGCAGCCGTTGGTGGTCAACACCACTGGCAACCCAGGGATGGCGACCGGCGGCATGGGCGACGTGCTCAGCGGCATCATCGGAACGCTCGTCGCCCAGGACCTCCCGAGTTACTACGCGGCTGCATGCGGGGTGCACTGGCATGGCCTCGCCGCCGATCTCGCCGCATGCGAAATTGGCCCAATCGGCTACTCGGCCACCGATGTTGTCAACAAACTTCCGCAGGCGCGGGTTAGAATCGTTGCAAGTTGCGATTGCAAATCTCCTTGCTAATTCTTTGCGCGGCTGCCCTTAGTTCGGCGCAGCTCAAGCTCACACTTGCCTTCGAGTCCACATCTCCGCACGAGGTGTTCGTAGCCAAGGTGATCCCCCCGTCGCCTCCCGTCGAGTCCGTGAAGGCAGATGGGAATCACCTCGAATACTCGCTGGGCGGCTTCGATGGTGAAGACAGGGTGTACATCTGGAACCGGACGACCAACAACATCGCGTCGAAGGCGATCAAAGACATCCTCGGAGGTGCTTGGACCGTTAAGGCGTCCGACTACACCTTGGTGGGGCTGATTCATGTGAGAGCCGAGCACAAGGGGCTCCCGCTGCAGGCGGCCAAAATCAGTATTAGTAGCAAGAGCAAATCACAAGAAAAATTGCTCGATCCAAGCTCGAAAGGCGAACTGCTGTTCTTCGGCTACCCCTCTGGAGAACTGCAGGTGAAGGTCGCTTACAACACGTCCGATCAGAAGCAGGCCTCTCAGATCATCGCCTTCCCTGTCGCGATTTCGCGGGAGAGACCGGAGCCGGCGCTGGTGGTTTCCGTGCCAGACGAAGTTGCCACCGTCGCCGACACCGTTCCAGTCAAAACCCCTGCTCAAAGCGCCGCAAGTAGCGGAGGTGGAGGCAATGCGATTGTGTACATCGTCGCGCTGCTGCTCGTGTGCGGCGTTGGATATGTTTTTCTTGTGTTGATGAAGAAGCATCCGGAGGCGGTCGAGGAGCGACTCAAGCAGCTTGGCGTTCAGATCCCCGATCAGCACCAGCCTCAAGACTTGACTCCTCCGCCGGTGCCGATCGCCGCCCCGATTCCGCAGGAGAAAATCATGCTCGGGGACGGCGATCCCGCCCCCATATCCGCACCCATTCCTGTAGCGACCGGAGAACCTGGGCTCACACGAGATACCGGCGAGCGCTTCTCGATCCAGGAGGGCGAGACGATTCTTGGCCGAGAAGATGGATTGGCGCTAAGCCTTCCTGGCGAATCAACTATTTCACGCAGACACGCGTCCATTACCCGGAACGGCGACAACGTCGTGGTTCAAGACCTGGGAAGCACCAACGGGACGTTCATAAACGGTGGCCGTCTCGAAAATGAAGCAACCTTGAAGCCGGGCGACGACGTGCAGTTCGGCTCCGTGCGGTTCCGATTCGAAGGCTAGCAATGGGTAGGTTGACGTTCAAGATGGTGGTTGGTGGACTGGCCGCATTGGCCGGCTGGGCAATCATCGAGCCCACGAATCCCTGGACCTCCGCTCATGCCCCGAATAACGACGAGTGGGGCATGTTCGAGGTCCGCCTGCTGCTCACGGTTGGTCTCCTTCTCGGGTTGGCCTTGGGCGCATTGGACGGCTGGATGCAGGGAGGCAAGGTCCACACGCTTCGCGGCGCAGCTCTGGGGGCATTGTTCGGCTGCATCGGCATCATGCTCGGGTATTCGATCGGCGGCCATCTCGCAACTTCTGTATTCGGGGGCGTGAGGGATGGGATCGATCCCGTGGCGCTCTTCTCACGGGCCTTCGCCATCGCGCCGGCAGGCGCGCTGCTGGGCGCCGGAGTTGGCGCGAGCACCCTAAACGCGCGCAGAACTTGGCAGAGCCTGGTCGGCGGAGCGCTCGGCGGTGCCGCAGGCGGATTGCTTTTCAACGTCATCGGCTCGATCGTCGGCCCCTTTGCGGTCGCGATGCAAGGCCCGACCCACGGTGCTCAGGTCGAGATTGGCCAGCTACCGCGAGCCCTCGCCATGCTCGCCATCGGCGCATTTATCGGGCTATTTATTGGCTTGATCGAACTCGTGAGCCGCACCGCTTGGGTGCGGCTCGTGCTCGGCCGCAACGAAGGCAAGGAGTGGCCTATCGACGCTGCCCAGACGTTCATCGGACGCAAGGAGGGTGCCAACATCCCCCTGTTCGGCGATCCCAACGTTGCGCCGATGCACGCTTGCATCATTCGTCAAGGGCCGGGGCAATACATGCTCGCCGATGGCGGGTCGCCGATCGGCACCTTTCTGAATGGGCAGCGCGTGCAGCAGGTGCCGCTCTTCCACGGCGCGACGATCCAGGTCGGCTCGTTCCAGCTTCAGTTTCTGATGAAGCACGGCGCCGCGCCGGTTCGCGGACCCGAGATGTACCCCGGCCAAGCCTACGCGCCGACGCCGCCACAACCTCAGCCGCAGCAAGTCGGCGTAGCCTATTCCCCAGGCGGACTTTATAGCGGCGGACCTGCGCCAACTTCGCAGCCAACCTTAGCGTATCAGCCCCAAAGCATGCCCACTCAGGCCTACGCGGCGGCGGGATTCACCCTTGCCGCCATCGACGGGCCACTCGCCGGCCAGCGCTTCCCAGTGAGCCAACCGATCGAGGTCGGCCGGGAGGGAGCGGGCATTGCAGTGGGCTTCGATGCCAACGCCTCGCGGCGGCACGCGACGATCTCGCCCTCTCCAGGCGGCCTCATGGTGACCGATCTTGGAAGTACGAACGGAACTTTCGTCAACGGCCAACGCGTCCAGACTGCAAGCGCTAAGATCGGTGACGTAATAAAGATCGGTGCGACAAGCTTTCGAGTCGACGCAGCATAATTTTGGAGCGCGCGAATTCATTTGGCGAAGAAGCCGCCCTTCGAAAGAACTTACAATAGAAGCACATGGCAGACCCCACCCAGCGCCTCGACCCGAACCGCACGATGCTCACCGGCGACCCCTTGCGGACGCAGGCGATGGGCGCGTTCGATCCCCTGAAGACGAGCGCGATGCAGCCGGTCGTCACCGGGCCTGCCCTACGCGCGGAGATCATCCCTGGGCGCGACTGCACGATGGCGAACGGTCCGGCGCGTGAGCAATATGTCGTGGAGTTCGTAGCCGCAGGCGGAGCGCTGGATGGCGGATTCGGCGTCGGTGCCCGCACCCCGCTCAATTTGTGCCTCGTCATCGACCGATCTGGTTCGATGGAGGGTCCCCCGCTCGACTATGTGAAGCAGGCCTGCAGCCATGTCGTCGATCTGCTCTCGCCGGACGACGTGCTCAGCATCGTCACGTTTGAAGAGACCGTCGACGTGCTCATGCCGCCCCAGCGCGTCACCAACCGCCAGGCGATCAAAGACGGCATCGCGCGCATCATGCCGGGCAATACGACGAATCTGTACGACGGCCTGATGCTCGGGGCTCAGCAGGTGATGTCGATTACGGATCCCGGCCGCGCGACGCGGCTCGTGGTCCTGACCGACGGCGATCCCACGGCGGGAATCAAGGATCACCACGCCCTCGTGGCCCACGCCGGCGAGATCAAGCAGCGCGGCATCACGTCGACTTTCCTCGGATTCGGCCCGGATTACAACGAGGAGCTGCTCGCCTCAATGGCCAAGCGCGCGGGCGGCAACTACTACTACATCCCGCAGCCTGAACTGATCCCGGAGGTTTTCCGCACCGAGCTCGAGAAGCTGATGACGGTCGTTGCCCGCAATTTGAGCCTCACGGTGAAGCTGTCGAGGTGGGTCGCCATGCGATCTCCCCAAAGCGCAACCAGTGGCGAGGTCACCGTTTCGCTGGCCGACATGGAGCGAGGCACCACTTTGCAGCAGGTCTTCGACTTCGACTTCACCAATCACCCGCTCGGCTGGTACCGCGTCGCCGCCGGGAAGCTGAGCTATGACGACATCACGACGGGCAAGCTGGAGACCCTGGACCTCGACTTCGTGATCGAGTTCACGGCGGACTCCGCGCGCTACTCTGCGTCGCAGAACCCCCGCGTTGCTCAAGCCGCTCAGCTTATCGCCGCCAGCCGGGTCGTTGAGAAGACGATCATGGGGCTGAAGACCGGCATGATCACCTCCCTGGCCGCCGTTCAGGAACTGCAGAAGACGCAAATGCTGCTAATGAAGGAAGGCCGCACCGCCGAGGCGCAGGAAGTCACGATGGCGCTCAGGGCGATCCAGAGCGGCGACACCGGCCAGGCCGAGAAGACGCTCATGGGCACGATGCTGCAGCTCGATCAGGGCAAGCGGCAATCGTAGGCGCGAAAGCGCCTGTAGCCGCGAAGCGCCTGTAGCCGCCGGTCTTTAGCCGGCGAGACTTGGAGGCATGCCCCGGCTGATCGGGGCGAGTACAGCCCTTCGGACTCCCTCGAAAAAAACTTACGCAAAGGCTCCGCCTTTTCTTAACCACAGAGGGCACAGAAGTCGCAGAATCCTTCAGCGATCTTTCTGCGTATTCTGCGGTTAATCCCCGGTAGGGGCCTCGCCCTTCTTGAGGATCTAGACGCTGCTGAATTGTTGGCCCGTGATTCGCTCGAACGCCTCGATATACTTCTGCCGAGTTTTCGCTACGATCTCGGCGGGCAAAACCGGCCCGGGCGGTTGCTTGTTCCAAGAATTGGACTCGAGATAATCGCGCACAAACTGCTTGTCAAAACTCGGCTGAGTTTTGCCTGGTTCGTAATGATCGGCGCTCCAGAACCGCGAGCTATCCGGCGTCAGCGCTTCGTCGATCCAGATAATCCCATCCGAAGTTTCCCCGAACTCGAACTTCGTGTCGGCCAGGATCAACCCTGCCGACACGCAATGCTTCGATGCCTCGCGATAAAGGGCCAGAGTCTTGTCCGCCAGCAACATGGCATTTTCCCGGCCGACAAGGTCACACGCCTGGCCGAAACTGATATTCTCGTCGTGGCCCTCCTCAGCTTTGGTAGCTGGCGTAAAGATTGGCTCCGGCAACTTGTCTGATTCCCGCAGGCTCTCCGGCAGTTGCAGGCCGTGAACGCCTGGCCCTTCCGACCGGTACTCCTTAAGAAGCGAGCCGGAAATGTAGCCGCGCGCAACGCATTCGACGGGCAGCGGCTTCGTCTTGCGCGCCAACGTGGTCCGACCCGCAAGTTCCGGATGCTCTCCCCCCAGCCTGGCCGCAATGACGTGGTCGTCGGTGGAGATCACGTGATGGCTGCATATGTGGCCCAGTTTCTCAAACCAGAACGCGCTGAGTTGGTTGAGAATCTTCCCCTTGTCGGGCACACCGTTGGCCATCACCACGTCGAAGGCCGACAGACGATCTGTCGCCACAATCAGCAGTTCGTCGCCCAAATCGTACACGTCGCGCACCTTGCCCGACCGCGGCGGAGGTAGCCCAGGAATAGCGGTGTGGAGCAGTTCAGCCATTGCCGCGAGTATGGCAAATCAAATTGACAATAAAAGCAGTAGCAAGAACTACTACTAGCATGATTTAATAGTCGCATGCCCGTTGAGCCATCGAACATCCTGGTCCCTTTTGGCTTCACCAGCCTCGAATCCGAAATCTACGCCTTTCTCCTCAAACAATCTCCCGCCACAGGTTACAAAGTGGCTCAATCGATTGGTAAAGCGGCGGCCAATACCTACAAGGCGTTGGAGTCCCTTCAACAGAAGGGTGCAGTGCTCGTCGACCAGGGCGGCAACCGCATGTGCCGGGCGGTTTCTTCGGATGAGTTGCTCTCACGACTAACACGCGATTTTGAGTGGAAAAGGGCGGAGGCAGAGCTTGAGCTTTCGCGCATGAACCGCTCCAGCGCCGACGAGCGCGTCTACGCTCTCCGCTCACGCGCGCAGTGCATCGAGCGAGCCCGGACCATGCTCGGCAACGCCGTTCAGATGGCGCTTGTCGTGGGCGCGCCGAGCGCCTTGCAGGAACTCAGCGACGGGTTCGCCGCGGCGGCGCGGAGCGGGGCCGAGGTGGTGATCGGCAGCTGGGAAGTGCTGGCCTTGCCGGATGTCGAGGAGATCATGATCCCCGTCAACCCAGCGGCGACGATGGAGGATATGCGGCTCGTGGTGGATGGCAGCGAGATGCTTTGCGCCCTCTTCCAGCGCGGTACCGACGAGGTTATCCAGGCCATCTGGACGCAAAGCCCCTACTTATCCATCACCACCCATCGCGGCCTCGCCGCCGAGCTTGCCCTCTTCGATCGTCGGCACCAATACCGGCAGGCCGAGAGCACCCTCGGGTTCCGCAAAGTTTTCTCCGCCGCTTAGTTACCGCTTTAGGGCCGCGAGGAATGCATCCAACTCGATCCCGGAACGCCGGATTAGCCCACGAAGCAGGCCCGGGGCGAGCTCGCGATGGTTAGGCACTGAGAGGGGAGTGCGACTCGGATGGTATAGGATGACGTGGCTTCCCGTCTGGTGGTCCTCCACATATCCGAAATGGATGAAACCCTGGACGGCATGCGCTCCGGAGACTCCAGACAGCCTGCCCACCTAGACCGCAATCTCGGCAACGTGCGCCGGTCTTTCGCTGGGTGTGTAGGCTTGTCCCCGCTTGGCTAAGACCGCAAGGTAACCGGCAATTGCGTCTCTGATGTTTTCGGTGGCCTCCTCGAGAGTCTTGCCTTGACTCAGGCACCCGGGCAACTCTGGCACCTCCGCGACGTATCCTTTGTATTCCGGGTCGTACAGGAAGAGAACCTGAAACTTCACGCTTTCCATTATAAGCCTGCTAGGGCTTATCGGGGAGCTTTAAGCCTGCGGCGGGTACCCTATCTCTCGCCCCCATGCGCTCTAAGCTGCCTGTTGTCGTCGTTGTCGGTCGTCCCAATGTGGGGAAGAGCACCCTCTTCAACCGCATTATTCGCAAGCGCGTGGCCGTCGTCGAAGACACGCCCGGTATCACTCGCGACCGCCTTTACGCCGAAGCGGTGTGGGGAGGAAAGTCATTTACCATCGTCGACACGGGCGGCATCGTGTTCAGCGAGGACGATCCCCTCTCCGAGCAAATCCGCGTTCAGGCGCAGATCGCGCTCGAAGAGGCCGATGTTATCCTCTTCATGACGGATGCGATGCAAGGCGTCAGCCCCGACGATTTTGATCTGGCTAAGCACCTGCGCGGCGTCAAGAAGCCGCTGTACGTAGTCGTCAACAAGTCTGACCATCCGGGGAGAGACCAGCTTGCAACGGAGTTCTATGACCTCGGATTAGGCGAAATCTTCCCCGTTTCCGGCCTCCACGGACGCGGCGTCGCCGATCTGCTCGACAAGATCGTCGACCACCTTCCCGAGGCCGAAGTTGAAGTTGACGAGCGCGAGGAAATCCGCCTGGCGATCATCGGCCGTCCGAACGTCGGCAAGTCCTCGATGGTGAACGCCTTCACCGGCGAGCAGCGGATGATCGTCAGCGAGATCGCCGGGACCACCCGCGATGCGATCGATACCGAACTCGAGTATCGCAACGAGAAGTTCAAGCTGATCGATACCGCCGGCATTCGCCGTCGCGGCAAGATCCAGGGAACGGTCGAATACTACATGGTCGACCGGGCGCAACGGGCCATCGAAAAGGCCGATTGCGCACTCGTGGTCGTCGATGGCAGCGAAGGCTTAACCGATGGCGACAAGCGCATCGCGAAGATCGCCCATGACGCCGGAAAAGCCTGCATCTTTGCCGTCAACAAGTGGGACAAAGAGGAGCCGCCCGACGGGCATCCGCGGCAGAAGAGCGCGCTCAAGCTCGATTTTCTCACCGTCATCCACAACGAGATTCCTGAGCTCTCCTATGCCCCCGCCGCATTTACCTCGGCGAAGGAAAGCGCCGGCCTCGAGCCGGTGCTCGATACGGTGCTCAAGGCGGTTGAGAACTTCAGCTTCCGCATCTCGACCGGGCAGCTCAATCGGATCATCCAGCAGGCCACGTTTTCGCGACCGTACACCACGAAGGGCCGCGCGCTGAAGATCTACTACGCAACCCAGGTCTCGACGCGGCCGCCCACCTTCGCCGTGTTCGTCAACGATCCCGATCTCGTTCACTTCAGCTACCTGCGCTACATCATGAACAAGATCAGAGCCGTCTATCCGCTCGAGGGCACGCCGATCCGGCTCATCGTCAAGAGCAGCCATAAGAAGGATTAGGCCCTACTTGAAGCCGAAGAAGATCGCGGCGAGCACGTAGTTCAGCACGTACAGCAGAACCATCGAGAGCACGACCGTGTTCGTCGTCGCTCTGCCGACTCCAACCGCGCCGTGAGTCGTGCGGAAGCCCTGCTGGCACGCGATCACCGCGATGGTGAGCCCGAAAAACGGCGTCTTCAGCATTCCGCCGAGGAAATCCCACGGCGTCAGGAACTGCTGTAAGGATTGAACGAACGTGCCCGTGGGCACGCCGCCTGAGAGCGCGACAAGCCAGCCGCCCACCGTTCCCGCATACATCCCCACCAAGGCGAGAATAGGCATCATCGTAACCGCGGCGATGACTCGCGGTACCACGATGTAGTTCACCGGATCGACGCTGAGCATGCGCAAGGCGTCGACCTGCTCGGTCACCTGCATCTGGGCGATCTGCGCCGCCATCGAGGAGCCGCACCGAGCGGCCACCATGAGGCCAGCGAGCACGGGTCCGATCTCGCGCGTCATCGACATCGCCACGGTGCCGCCTACGAAGGCTCCGCCGCCGAACTTGAGGAGAAATCCGGTGGGGTAGAGCGCCAAGACGGCGCCGGAAAAGAAGTTGGTCAGAATGACGAGCGGCACCGACGCCGCGCCGATAAACGCCATCTGGTTGATCGTCTCTTTGAACTCGTACGGCGGAGTAAACAACCGCCGAAAAGTGCCGCCGATGAGGATCGCGCTCTCGCCCACAAAGGTGAGCGTGTTGACAAGTGGCGCGGTGAGGGAGTCGAGCGGAGAGGCCGGGGATCGGCTGGCCATGCCGCCAGTCTATCAGCCGCGACTCGCATTGCCTAGGTGAAAGCCGCTAAACTGGGCGCGATGCTCGCCGCACTGCTCGTAGGTTCGCTTTTCCTGCCGCCCAAGTTCACGTTTTACGCGGATGGGCCGTACGACCCCGCCATCCCGAAGCCTGAGTCGGTGCTCGGCTACGAGATTGGGCAGAAGACGACCAATTTTCGCGATCAGGAACGCACTCTTCAGGCGATCTCCGCCGCCGCCGGCAAGCGGGTTCGGGTGATCCAGTTCGGCAAGAGCTACGAAGGCCGGCCGCTGCGCATTTACATCACCGGCTCCTCCGAGAACATGCGGCGGCTGGATGAGATTCAGAAGGACAACCAGGAGCGGGCGGAAGGCAAAAATGTGGGCCGCAGCGATCCTGTGATCGTCTGGGTGAACGAGAGTATCCACGGCGACGAGACGGCCTCGTTTGAATCGGGCATGCAGCTTCTGTATAACCTAACGGCAAGCCGCGGCCCGCGCATCAAGAGCATGCTTGACCACGCCATCGTGGTGATCAACCCGAGCTACAACCCGGATGGACACGAGCGCTACGCGGTCTACTACAACTCCATCGCTACCGGCACGCCGGAGCCCGGCGCGTTCGAGGCCAGCCAACCCGGGGTGATCTCGGGGCGATTGAACCACTACCGATTCGATATGAACCGCGACCGCATCGCGATGTCGCAGGCGGAGACGCGGCAGGAAGTCGCCGAGTTTCTGAAATGGCATCCGCAGGTGTACATCGATCAGCACGGCCAAGTCAGCAGCTACTTCTTCCCGCCCAACGCGATGTCGCAGAACGTGAACGTGGACCGCGAGCGCGTCAACAAGTGGACCAACATCTTCGGGCGAGCTACGGGAAAGGCGTTCGACGAGCATGGCTGGACCTACTTCGTCAAGGACACGTTCGACCTCTATTATCCGGGCTATCTGGATTCCTGGACGACGCTAAGCGGCGCGATCGGCATGACCCACGAAACCGACGGCGGACGCCTGCTCGCCACCCGCCGTCAAGACGATTCCCTGCTGACCCTGCGTGATGGGGTCATCAAGCACTTCACGTCGGCGCACGCGGTTATCGGAGCGGCCGCCGAGCACCACGATGAACTGCTGGCGAGCTTCGTTGATTACAGGAGGAAGGCCGTATCTGGCGTGTCTGCCGGAGCTTTTCAGTCGGTAGCGGTCACTGCGCCGGACGCCCGCCCCCTACTGCGCCTGGCGCACCAGCTGACCCTCGCCGGCATTGATTCAACTCTTGCCGATAGAGCATCCGTGAATGATGGCCATGACTATTGGTCGGCGGCCGCAGGGTCCGCTCAGATCACGTCGCCTGTTCTCGTCATTAAGATCGCTCAAGGTCAGGGGCACCTTGCGAGGACGCTTCTGGAACCAACCAGTGATTTTGAGCCGGAGTTCATGAAGGCGCAACTCGCGAAGAAAAAGGCTGCGCCGGAGGGCGAGAACTATCCAGGGCCGGACGGGACTGAGTTTTACGATCTGACCGGCTGGTCGCTACCCTATGCGCACAACCTCCGCGCCTGGTGGTCCAAAGATGGGTTCAGCTATTCCAAAATCGATTATCCGAGCCCGAGTGATCCGGCACCATCCACGGTGGGCTACGCGATTCCTTATACCGATGATGAGGATGCTCTGGCGACGATCGAGGCGACCCAAAAGGGAATTCGCGGCATGATTTCCGCCAAGGCGATTACAACCAAACACGGTGACCTGCTGCGGGGCACGTTTATGTTCCTCGCCGCCCGGAACGATGATGGATATGAGGCCAAGCTGTTCGAAATTGCCAAGAAGCACGGCTCTAAGCTTGTCCCTCTCGAATCCAGCTATCCCGAAAGCGACCGTCAGGGGCCCGGCAGCGAGAGCGTCATCACCCTCCGCAGGCCGAATATCGCCATCGTCTTCGGCAGCGGAACCAATATGGCCCAGGTGGGCGCGATCTGGTACCTCATGGAGCAGGTCTGGCACCTTCCCTTCACCGCGCTCTCGACGAACGCTCTCTCGCGCGGCCTCGACAAATATACGACCCTCATCGTGCCGGCGGGCGCGGGTGTTAGCGTCAGCCAAGTGCGCGACTTCGTCTCGAACGGGGGCTGCGTCATCGCCCTTGGTGGCGCGGGGTGGGCGCTGGGATCGAGCGGCTTCGTCGATCTCGGCACCACCGGCGGCGAGCACCAAGACCTCCCCGGCTCGCTCTTCAGGGCCGAGCTGGACCCGCGCTCCTTCCTCAGCTATGGCTATCCGCTAAGCGGCGACAAGCCGATCACCGTCGCCGTACCCGTGGAAGGCAACACCTTCTACAAGGCGCGAAAGGAGGGCGGCAGCGCCGTCAAATTCAGCGCGGACGAGAAAGTCCACAAACTACTCAGCGGCTGGGAATGGCCCGACGATACCGAGAAAGGGCTCGCCGGTGCGGTCTGGCTGCAGGATATGCCGGTCGGACGCGGCCACGCGATCATCTTCGCCCAAGACCCGACTTCGAGGGCGATGTGGCCCGGGCTGTACAAGATGTTGCTGAACGCGATCCTTATTGGCCCGAGCGCATAAGGGTCACTAACCGGGGAGAACACAGAAAGTGCTCCTGCGAAGACTCTGTGCCCTCTGTGGTTAAATCACCTGCCCGATTGGCCCAAAAAATGCCTCACCATCTCGCGTGAGGACAAACGTGCTCGAAGTCGATTGGATGCACAGCAAGCTGATGCGCGGGCTGAGCAAGGCCGCCGGATTCATCGGCGTCGGCCTCGTCACCACCGACGATCCTAGCTACATGGAGCTCTGCGCGCTTCATCGCCAGATGAGCCTTTGGATGCGTAGCGGCGACTCGGTCAGCATTCTCGGCACGATGGCCCGCACCTACTGCGTCCTCCGCCAGGACGGCCTGCGCCTAGAACGAGACGAGGTCGAGCGAGTGCTCCGCGAGCGGCTGGCCATGCAGATTCTGAGCGACTACCGCGAAGAGCCGGCCCATTTTGTGATTCGAGGCGACAAAGCTACCGTCGCGACACGCGTCTACAGCAAGAGCCTGTGCCGCCGCGATGGAAGAGTGATAGAACTCGTAGAGCGCTGCGAGCATGTGACCCTTTGGGTCAAGGGATCAGGCGGATGGAAGCGCGTGCGCACCAAGATTCGCTTCCACGAGCAGAACACCGATTGGGCTCCCGAGCCCATCGAATCCGCACCCGCCAAGGTCAAGCGAGAGAAGTTTATCGACTAGATTGTCGGGATTGTGGATTGGCGATTGTGGAAATGACCGGCTAGACCAATCAATCTCCGAATCCACAATCAATCAAGGCCCGAAACGATTTCCGGCTTCGCCAACCCGAGTCCTTCGATCTGCTTGAGGATTTGCGTCTTGTCCCCAACCAGCACGAGGACCGCCCTCTCAAGCTGAATCGCATTATTAGCCAGCGGATTCATCTGCGCCGCGCTGAGGCTCGCGAGCTTGCGCGCTTCCGCCGTGTACTCGGCAAAGGACTGGCCATTCAAAAAGAGCAGCTCAGCCAGACCCACGAGCCCGCCGAGACTTCCCGCCGAGGTGATCACGTCGGTCCGCAGGCTCGTCCGCGCCTTCAGCGCTTCAGCCTCCTGAATGTCGCCGGTTCGAATCTTCTTGAACTCAGAAAGGAACTCTTTCAGCGAAGCCCCCGTCACATCCGCCCGCACCGGCGAGACCGCAGTCAGATAGCCGACTGCCGGATCGGAGGCCAAGCGCGTACCCGCGCCATACGTGAATCCCTTGTCTTCTCGCAGGTTTGCGTTGAGCCGACTGGTGAATGTGCCGCCCAGAATCGTCGAAAGCCCGCTCAAAGCCAAGCGGTTGGGGTCGCTGTAGGGCACGCCCGGAAAGACGAAACGGATCACGGTTTGCGCGGCATCGGGGCGATCGACGATGACCACGCGCAGTCCCTGATTCGCAGGAGGCGTCATCGGAGGCGTCGCGAGGGGTCCGCCGCTCGGCTGCCATTGCGCGAACTGCTTATCGAGCAGCGCCTTCACCTGTGCGACGGGAAGACTCCCAGCCCCAAAGAAGGTGGCGAGCTTCGGCTGGTAGATCGCCTGATGCTCGCTTCGCACATCGTCGAGCGTGATGTTCTTAACCGTCGCCTGCCGGCCCGACGGATTGCGACCATAGGCATGGCCCGCGCCGAAAAATTCGCGCAACGCGACTTCTTGGGCGATGGTGTCAGGGTCATCCGCCGCTTGGGCCAGCTCATCGAGCCGCAGGCCCTTCTCGCGCTCCCAGGCTTTTGGATCAAGCCGATAGCGGATGATCGAGTCGGCGACCAGAGGAAGCGCCTTCTCAAAGTTGCCGGAAGTCACCTCAAGATCCACCGAGCTCGTCAATCGGCCCGCGCTCGCCGAGAACTGCGCGCCGAGCGCATCCAGCGCCTTGTTGAACGCATCGGCATCGAGGTCGCCCGCGCCTTGATCCAGCATCGCGGCCGTCATGCTCGCGAGACCCGATTTCTCCGCAGGGTCGCCCGCCGCACCCGCGCTGAACTGGATCGACAGATTCATCAGCGGCAGCTCGGGCCTATGGAAGTAGATCAGCTTGATCCCATTCGCCAGCTTCAATTCCGTCGGGGTCGGAAGCATAAAGTCCTTCTCCGCAAGCGGCGCGGGCTGCTGGTCACGCGGGTTGACGGCAGGCTTCTCCTGCTGCGGGATGACCCGCAGGATGAGTCGCGCCTTCGGGTCGAGCACTTTGAGCCCCCATGTCTGAATGCCCAAGGGCGTAGCTTTCAGATGCCGGTCGAGGTCCCAGCGAAACGAGTTCGGCTTGCCGAGATAGAAGTCGTATTGATTCAGCCGATCCGCGATGTCGGCAAGGCTCTGCAAGCCGTTCACGGCGTCGAACTGCCACCTCGCCTTCACCCGCGATAGCTCATCGACTCCGGGGCCAGTCTTGAGCAGCTTCCCAACCTCGTCGTCGATTGTCGCCTCCAGCTTGTCGAGCGACACGCCTTCCTTAGCCGTCGCTTGGATGACGAACAGCGAGCCGAGATACTGCGACTGCTGATAGGCGGCGACGTCGCTGGCAAGCTGATCCTTGACCACCAACCGCTGATACAAGCGGCTCGAGAAGCCGGTGGAGAGGAGGTTCGCGAACAAATCCATCTCGCCGTCGCCCGGCTTGTACCAGGCGGGGCTGTGCCAGACCATGTGGGTGCGTGCCAGCGGCACCTTGTCGGTCAGCGTCATGCGCTTGATCTCATGCAGCGCGGGCTCCGGCGCGACTTTGTGCGTCGGATCATCGGCTCGCGGCAGCGTGCCGAACAGCTTTGCAATCAGGGGCTTGATGGCCTTCGGATCAAAGTCTCCCGCCACCACCATCGTCGCGTTGTTTGGCACGTAGTAACTCGCGAAGAAATCCTGCACGTCCTTCACCGTCGCGGCGTCGAGATCCTCGGGAAGGCCGATTGTGGCGAGATGATAAGGGTGGGCCTCCGGGTACATCGCAGCGTACATCGCCAGCGGCACCTTGCCGTATGGCGCATTCTCGAAGTTCTCGCGCCGCTCGTTCTTGACAACCTCGCGCTGCAGGTCCAACTTCTTCTGATTCATCGCGCGGCCGAAGTCTTCGAGCCGATCCGCTTCCAGCCACAACAACGTCGGCAGTTGCGACGAAGGCCCGAAGTCGTAATAGTTGGTCCGATCCGCGCTCGTGCTGGCGTTATTATTGCCGCCGCCGGCCTCCATGATCTTGTCGAACATCCCCGTCGGCACACGCTCGGTGCCCATAAACATGAGGTGCTCGAAGAGATGGGCGAATCCGGTCCGCCGAGCCATCTCGTCCTTGCTGCCCACGTGGTACCAGGTGTTCACCGTCGCCACCGGCAGCGTGTGATCCTCGTGCAGGATCACCGTCATCCCGTTCATGAGAGTGTATTTTTCATACTTCACGTCCTGCGCGAGGGCGCACAGGGCCAGGGGGAGCAAAGCAGCGCTGGTAAGCAATCGGACGATCATGATCTGAGAACTATTCTGACTACCTCCGGGCCATAGTAGTGCGTGCCCGCGCTGATCGACACCCACTGCCACCTGAACGATCTCGAAGCCTTCCCCGATCCCGCCGCGACACTCACCGCCGCGCGCGAGGCTGAGGTGGAACGGTTGATCGTGATCGGCGTCGATACCGAGTCCTCGCGCCGCGCGATCGAGCTCGCTGAGACCTTCGAGAGCGTGTTTGCGGTCGTCGGCTGGCATCCGAACTACACCGCAAAATACGAACCGGCTTCGTTAAACGAGATCGAAGCGATGCTTGCTCATCCGAGGGCGCTTGCGGTCGGGGAGATCGGGCTCGACTTTCACTGGAACTACGCGACCCTCGACCAGCAGCGCGCGGCGCTCCTCGATCAGCTTGCGCTCGCCGCTGCGCTGGACAAGCCCGTGGTCTTCCACTGCCGCGAGGCATATCCCGCGCTGCTCGACATCCTGGAAGCCCGCCCCACCCGGCCCTATCTCTTCCACTGCTTCGCCGGCAACGCCGACGACGCTCGCCGCGCGATGGCTCTCGACGCGTATTTCGGAGTGGATGGCCCGATCACGTACAAGAAGGCGGATGAGCTGCGGGGGGTCGTGCAAATGCTGCCCAAGGATCGATTGGTGATCGAAACCGATGCGCCGTACCTAACGCCCGCGCCCCATCGGGGCAAGCCGAATCAGCCGGCGTTCGTCGCCCTTGTCAACTCGGCGCTTGCCGCCATGCTTGGAATGAGCGAGGAAGAATGCGCGCAGCTGACGACTGCCAATGCGAGAAGATTCTTCGGCCTCAGCTGATTCCGTGCTGCGCTCCTCCTCTCCTTGTCGATGAAGGATCGATGGGAAGGGCTCGTGGGCAGCGAGGTCCGCAGGCTGGCTAGTTGTAACTCAGGTTCGACGTGGTCTTCGAGCACAAGCGTTTCCTCGCGGGCTCCGCATAACTCCGAGATCAGAATCCCGCACAGGATCAAGATCGAACCCGCGATGGTCTGCGTCGTGAGGGCCTCGCCCGCGATCACGCCCACGATTCCTGCCCACACCGGCTCCATCGCGTAAATCAACGTCGCCCGGGTTGGCGAGACGCTGCGCTGGGCCCAGTTCATCGCGGCGAGGATGAAGGCCGTCCCAATCACGCCCATCCCCAGCGCCGACCAAATTAGAAACGCCGATGCCTGCGGCAGGTGCTCGCCGCTAGCGCAGGCGGTAATTCCCGCGAGCACCGTGACGAGGGTGATCTGAATGGTCGCCAGCCGCAGCGGATCGGCGTCGCGAGCGAACTTGCCGATGAGCACCACCTGGGCCGCGCTCGCCACCGCGCTCAAGAGGGTCAGAACCTCCCCGAACCCAAGCGTGATATCGCGCAGGCTGTTGATGGAAAGCAAGGTGAGGCCCACGAACGAAACGGCGGCACCCAGCCAGGCGATTCGCGCCGGAGCCCGGCGCATGAGCCACAACTGCAGGACCGGAACGAGCGGCACGTACATCGCGGTAATGAATCCCGACTTGCTGCTCGTCGTGTGCAGCAATCCCGCCGCCTGCAAGCCGTAGGCGAGAAACAGCGCGCAGCCAACGCTGAGCCCAGCCAATAGCTCGGCCCGAGTGACCGCGAACAGACGCTTGCCGCAGAACGCCGCCAGCGCGACGGCAGCGATAGCAAAGCGCAGCGTCACCCAGCCGAATGGCCCGATCTCCCGCAGCGCGAGCTTGCTGACCAGAAACGTGCCGCCCCACAGGAAGGTGACGAGAGCGAGCGTGAGCACCGGGAGATGGCGTCTCAAACCGTAGCTCCATCCTTGATCGTAAGCAGCACGATGGAGGTTACGGTGCGCAGCACCTGGGGAAGGGTCCGGATGTCGGCGACGAGGTTGCGCAGGTCTTCCGTCGATGCGCATGCGGCCTTGACGAAGTAGCTATCCTCGCCGTCCACGTCGTGAACTTCCAGCACGCGCCGGTCGTTTGAGGCGAGGCTCTCGAAGTCGTCGGTTTCGTTCTGCAACGGACGCGTCGTGACGCGGATGAAGGCGAGCAGGTTGGCTCCTGTCGCCGCCGGATCGATCGAGATCGAATAGCCGCGGATAACCGCCGTCTCCTCAAGACGCTTGACTCGGGCATACACTGCCGGGCCAGAAAGGGAGAGTTCTCGCCCTATCGCCGCATGAGTCGCCCGCCCATCTGCACGCAGCTTCTCCAATATCGCTCGATCGATGCCATCCAGTTGCATTTCGTTAATATGATACTGAATTGTGCATCGATAAGACGCAATGAAAAGCCAATAGATTACAAAGCATTAGCAGAATAATCAAAACGCCTGTGTTGCGTAATGTAAGGGGTCAGAAGGCAAGCGGCGGGTAGACTAGAGCTACTTTCGGTGAGTCCAAAGTCGTCCCTGACGAACAAGAATCGCCGCCTGGGAAACCGTCAACGATGCCGTCTACCACTACCACCGATCCCATCGATCTCACCCGAGCCGCCCAAGTTTTCTACAACCCCACCGTCGAGGAGCTCGTCGATCACGCGGTCCGCTACGACAACGCCGAGCTGGCCCACAACCGCGCGCTGGTTTGCAAGAGCGGCAAGTACACCGGGCGCACGCCGAAAGACAAGCACATCGTCCGCGAGCCGAGCTCGGAATCCAACATCTGGTGGGAAAACAACAATGAGATGGATCAGGCGGGCTTCGAGCGCATCCGCGAGAAGATCCGCGCCTATGGCGAGGGCAAGAACCTCTATGTGATCGATACCTACGGCGGCGCCGATCCGCAGTATCGCATCAAGGTTCGATTCATCGTCGAGCGCCCCTACCACGCGCTCTTCATCAAGCAGCTTCTCATCCGGCCGACGGCCGAAGAATTGAAAGATTTCACGCCCGAGTGGACCGTCGTCGACATGGGCAAGTTGAAGATGGACCCCACCATGGATGGCACGAAGGGCGATGCCATCATCGCGCTGAACATGGCCGAGAAGCAGGTTCTCATCGCGGGCACCGAGTATGCGGGCGAGATGAAGAAGTCGGTGTTCACGATCATGAACTACCTGCTGCCGCTGCAAGGCGTCATGAGCATGCACTGCTCCGCCAACATCGGCCCGGCGGGCGACACGGCACTCTTTTTTGGCCTCAGCGGCACCGGCAAGACGACCCTCTCCGCCGATCCCGAGCGCCGTCTCATCGGCGACGACGAACACGGATGGACGCAGCAAGGCGTGTTCAACGTCGAGGGCGGATGCTATGCCAAATGCATCAAGCTTAGCGCCGAGGGCGAGCCTGAGATTTGGGATGCGATCAAGTTCGGCTCAGTGCTCGAGAACGTGATTTTAGATGCGAACGGCGTGCCGGATTACAACGACGCGAGCATCACCGAGAACACACGCGCCGCCTATCCGATCGATTACATCGAAAACGCGGTATCCCCGAGCGTTGGCGGCCACCCCAAGAACATTATATTCCTCACCGCCGATGCGTTTGGCATCCTTCCCCCCATCTCACGGCTCACCAAGGAGCAGGCGATGTACCACTTCCTCAGCGGCTACACCGCGAAGGTGGCGGGCACCGAAGCGGGCGTCAAAGAGCCGCAGCCGACCTTCAGCACCTGCTTCGGCGCTCCCTTCTTGCCCCTCCGCCCGAAGATGTATGCGGAACTGCTCGGCAAGAAGATCGACGAGCATGAGGCGAAGGTGTGGCTGATAAACACCGGCTGGACCGGGGGCCCGTATGGTGTCGGCGAGCGGATGAAGCTGCAGTACACGCGCGCCATGCTCAAGGCGGTCTTCAGCGGCGATCTCGACAACGTGCCCTACCAGATCCACGATGTCTTCGAACTTCACATGCCGACAAGTTGCCCGGACGTGCCGAGCGAGGTGCTCAATCCCCGCGAGACGTGGCCCGACAAGGCGGCTTACGACGCGCAGGCGGCGAAGCTGTTTGACATGTTTGAATCGAACATCAAGAAGTTCGATTAGTTCGCGCTAACGGGTCCGTTGACGCGGTTCTTAATTAAGAAGTAGCCGGCGGAGGCAGAGAAGACCCCGAGGAACACAACGGCGATGATAGTCGTGGGCGCAGGTCCGTCGCTATTTGTTTGAGCTCCGTGCCGTAACTTTCTCGCGTAGTCACGCCGGAAGACCACCGCCCGCTCCTCACTGAGTTTCAGAAGCTCTTCCAGGGTAAGCCCAGTCGTCTTGCCGGTCGCGCGAACCAGTTCCTCATACGTCCAGCCGACGGACGGTTCGACGCGAACATCGTTGATCGTTGTGCCAGGAGCGTACCAAGTGGCTGCGACATCCTTGGCTGTGACCGGCGTCTTGAAGTCAGCCTTCTCAATGTCGAAGCTCTTAATCCCCTCAGGGCCACTTCCTACGATGCGGTCGGTATATCGACGAGGGACTCGAACACCATTTCCTGCATCCATGCTCCCTTCGTAGATGTGCTCTGTCCCAACCCCGGGGCGGAATAGCCTTAGGACTCTGTGGATGCCAAGTGCCCCGTACTCGAAATGGATATGGCTACCCTCCTTGCTGACGAGCTCGCTATCTCCGAATTTCCAAGATGCGGCTTCTGCGGCGTCCGACGCGAAGCCTGCGCCGAGAGGATATGACGGACCTGCGACGATCGCAAAGCGATGATCGGTCTGAGGTGCCCAAACGCGATTGCGGGCGAGAGTCACTTCATGAGTGCCGTCCTGCCTGTCGATCAGTTCAAGCCCGTTGCCTCCGTCAATAAAATATGTGGTTCTGAGCACTCCTTTCGGGCGCCCCTCTCCCACATACTCCCGTGTTTGGAGCGAGGTGGTCGGCGAATAGACGATAGTGGCTCTTAATGTGAACCGCCGCCCCTCGTCGGAGAATCGAGTTGTGTAAACCACCCGCCCGGAACGAAACCGAGAATCCTCCGCTGAACCGATCCCGCTAGGCGCGGCCACGGCGATCCAAGTCGCCATGGCAATTGCCCCTACCAACGCCGGACGCGAAAAGCGTCCGAGTCTCAGCACGAAACGGTTGTTGCCTCGTTATACGTGCCGTCCGGTATTTCTCCTGGGGTGCCAATGACATGACCAACACAATATTTTTGATCATAGGTCACTTTAACGTAAACATGATCCTTCGTAGTCGAAGTGCAGTTCGAACAACCATAAGTGTAGAGGCCGCCGCAGTCCTGCCAACTGGCAGGCCGGTACATTTTGTAGACCGAGGTTCCGCCGCCGGTGATATTAGTGCAAGAGGGGGCAGCGGTTCTCGTCATCGCTTTGGAGGCCGGCGACCGGCGCGCCGTGGCGGCGCGGGTCGGGTGACGTTTCTTTGTTTGCCAACATAAGCCCCTTTGTGAGTCGCCGTTGCGACTGCTATAGAAAACTATACGGGAACCAATAGAGAAAAGTGTAGGGAAATTTTGAAAGAGAAAGAGAAAAGCTAGATTTTAATCGCCGCTGCTGACGGCATTGATGACTCTGCCGTCCCTAATGACGAACAGGGTCTTGGTTAAGACGAAGGCGCCGAAGCCGTTTTTCGCTCGGTAGGTGACGATCTGCGACCAAGCGTCGCTGTCGTAGGGGAAGACGACTGTGCAGCTAACGACCTTCATCGAATCGTAGTCGTTGAGAGATGACCGCAGGTATTCGTTTGCCTCGGGCGTGATGCCGTCCCAGGAGCTCGGCACAGGCTTACGACCACGTATGGGATCGACGATCTCTCGAGGTGGAGGTGCGAGATAGGGAGTGACGCGTGCCGCCGGTGCCGAGTGCGATTCCGCATGGGCGGGTTTATTGATCTCGCGAGGCCGGAAGACCCACCGGCTAAAGACGATGAGAAAGAGGCCGCCACCGAGACACAAGGCGAGCACGACTCCTCTGGTCTGCTGAGCTGGCCCGAGTGCCCCCGGATGTATCTGCTGCGGCGGTGGAGGCGGTCCACCGTGATAGGTCGGCGTCGGCGGGTGCGGTGGTACGAAGCAGAAGTCGCACAATCCGGCCTGGAAGTTGCTCATAGCCTTCGGGATGTGCTTGCGACAATTCGTGCAGTAAACAGGCGCGAACTGGTCCTCGGCGGTGAACGGGTACGGATTCATGGCCGATCGGTCGCATAGCTCCAGCACCATGACAACACGAGGGCGGAAAGGCCGAGAGTTAGGAATGCGAGCAAGGAAGCCTTCATGGACCTGGCCCCGGGTCGCAGCCAACTGCGGCGGGATCGCCGGGTGCGGTCGCGGAAGCGACCGTTGGCGCCACTAGCAGGGCAGCGATGCCAGCAAGAAGCAGACACTGGATCCATTGGCGAAGTCTCATTATCTTTGGTCCTTTGCGATGCCGCCATCGCAAAGGCGGTATACCCCATTAGACGAAATGTCAAGCCTCTTCGCGCAAAAAGTACGCTGGGTTCATTTTAGATGGCCCAGTCTTTTCTTACTTTGGGACGCGTTAGCAATCGCGGCCATTGTCGCGGGATTTGCCATCACGCTATACCTAGAAGCTGTCCGATTAACGGGTGCTTTCCTGCCTTGCAATACCGCTGTCTGCGGTCAGCTCGAACGCGATCCACTCAACGCGAACCCATGGGTCAAGCTCGCTACCGTCGGAGTTGTAGGCTATGGCCTCCTCCTTTTTCTTATTATCGCCGCGGCGTTCGGATCCCCGCGACTAGCAGCGGCCTGTTTGCGCTTCGGAAGATTCATTTCCACAGTTGGATTTCTGGTATCCCTTCTATTGGTTGGGTACGTCATCTGGCGCTACCATGGATTCTGCCCGTGGTGCACGGCTTCCGCTGTCTGCATTGGCGTTGCGGCGATGGCACTCGTCTCCTTCGAGCCTCGCGTCGGTCCCATTTCCCGCTGGTCGATCGTTCCGGGCGGAGTTATCGGCCTGGTCGCATTCGGCCTGCTCTTAGGTTCTCAGGCAAGTTATGCCGCCGATTCGCGTGCCGCGGCGACTTTGTCGGTGGCGGAACTGGCGCCGTCAACATGTCGCCTTTCGTCCGGCGAATTGGCCTCGGTTGCGTTCGTGGATTTTGGCTGCATCTCTTGTCGTCGACTTGTACTTGGTCTCTTCACTCGGAAGGAAGCATTTGGGCTCAGGATCGTGCCTCCCCGCGATCCTTATGCTCGTGCAGCTGCGCAGCTGTTTTATCGCGTTCGCAGTATTGAGGAAAGGCGGCAAATAGTCTGGAACATCCTTAATGACACGACGATGACCACTGCCGCACTCGATCGTTTGGAGGCCACCTATACGAAATTGACCTTAAGCACACCGGACGATAAAGCGGCCCGAGGAGATGCTAGCCTCGCAAGGTTGCTGCGAATCAAGGGAACCCCAGCTTGGCTGCTAATTGAACACGGCGGCGTCCGGCTCGCTACTGCCGCCGAAACTGCCAACGCTTCGCGCTGAAGGGTGGCTTGGAGGGGCCAGGCTCGGATACCCTAGCTAGCAATGCGCTACTACGTGGCAACGCCAGCAGGCGAAAAGTTTGGCCCCGCCGATTTGGCCCTTTTGACAAGCTGGGTGGCCGATCAGCGGCTCTTTCCGCACTCGATGTTGGAAGAGGAGGGCAGCGGCAACCGAGTCCAGGCTTCCCAGGTGCCTGGACTTACCTTTGCGACGGCGGTAGCCGCACCGATGGCCCCGATGGCACCGCCGCCCCCCGGGGCCGGATATGCGCCGTCAGCCCCTCAGCAGCCCTTCGTCCCGCCCGCGCCGGGAGAAGGCTATCTGCGGCCAGGGTACTCGCCCTCAGCAGTCTCCGCGGATAGCGGGGCCAAAGAGATGTGGCTTGCTTTCGGCATGGCGGTCGCCGCACCCCTCGTCGGGTTGCTCCTCATCTACGGGATGTTCATTGCGGTTGCAGGCGTTGGTTCGGCGTGGCGCGCCTATAAAAAGGGGCAGAAGTGGGCGATGCTTGCCCTCGTGCTCAACGTGATCGCGATCCCAATCGCTTTCTATATGCGCTTCATCCTCCGTTACCAGCTCACGCACAACAACTACTAGTGTTCCGCGAGCACTCGCTCGGCGAGGATCAGAGCGACGAAGTCGTCCACGGGCTCGGGTGGAACTTGCATCGTAGAAGGCACGAAGCGCCGCCAACCGCGGCGCGGGTGGTGCTCCCAATACCGCTCCCGCGCCTGCAGAGTCGTGTCCTTCTCGTCGACGACCAGAATTCCAAGGCTGGGAAAGCTCTCGCGGATTTGATGGACAAGCTGTCTTGAGGTGGTGCCCGAGCCGATGATCAGCATCGAATAAGCCTCGACCTTCGCCGCATTATCCAGCTCCTGCGCCACCGTGGGAGTGGGGGCAATCGCGCGCCACAGAACCGTGATGTTGCCGTCGTCGCTCCGCTGCACCAGCGCCATGCCGCATTTGCTCGAGCCGGGATCGATGGCGAGCACGGTTTTTGGCATATCAGCGAAGGGTGAACGAGACGACGAGGGGATCTGCGGCTCGGGTCTGCTGCTTGGCCACGGCGCGAACGCGCACCTGTCTGTTTTCCGCCTTGATCCTTTCGTACAGGTCTAGAATCTGCTCTGAGGTGACGCTGCCGAGGCCGGCGTCGGTGGGGATCATCTTATCGGCCAGCGCGCGATTCCGCATCTCAACTCCAAGGCCGTCCAGTCCCTGAAGGATTTTCCTCTTGTCTTCCCGGCCATCGATCTTTACCTCGGCGATCAACTGGCCGGGCTGGTAAACGATCGGGTTCGGCTGATCGATCAGCGTTACCAGCGCCCCCTCGCCCTTAAACACGTTGAAGGGTGCCTTCACTTGCATGACGCGCTCGTCGGGTCCGCCCGCGAGCCGAGAAGCGAGCATGTCCTTCTGCGCTTCCACGGTAACGGGTTGGCCGTTCGGCCCCGGGTACTGAACGAGACCTGCGTAGGGGATCAGATCGTCGACTCCGGCCCCTCGCTCGCGGGCGGCGTTCTGAGCGGCGGTCAGTAATGAATCGACCAGGGCGCGGGCCTCATTCTTGGAGAGGTGGGCCGGAACCCGACCGCGCGCGAGTTCGGCGCCCATCGAGTAGATCAGCGGCTGTTTGCGCGCCTGAAGAATCTGGTCGCTGGCGAACGAGCGGATGCGAGCAAGCTCCTGTGCGGCGGCGTCGAGCTGAGTTCGAATGCTGTCGAGGTCACCTTGCAGGCTGTCTCGCTTGCCTTCGAGTTCGCTGATCGAAGTCTTTGCATCGCTGATCTGCTTGGTCTTTTCACCGACTTCTAGGTCCAATTGCTGACTGTGGGTTTGGTTGGCTTGGTATTCCTTGTAAAGGTTGTTGTAGCCCGCTTGCAGCTTGTCGAGGTCGGTTTTTCTGGTTTTGAGCGTCTTCGTCGTGGAGATGAGCTGGCTGTTGACCTGCGCGTACCTGAGCTGCACCTGCTGCCAACGGGCGACGGCTTGGCTGGCCCGCGCGGTTGCGGTGGCGGCTTTACCTTCGGCGCTGGTGACCTGCGCTTGCGCCGTAGTCAGGCGAGCATCGTAATGAGACAACTTG